>NZ_JBEORY010000008.1:0-213741 GCF_040302665.1 Kitasatospora sp. NPDC097691
GAGAGCCGCCACTACCGTGCGGTAGCGTCCCGAGGGTGACCGACACCCACGACACCCGCACGTCCGACGACCGGCCTGCCGACACCCGGCTGGCCGACTTCGAGCGGCACCGGCGGATGGTCTTCGGCATCGCCTACCGGATGCTCGGCAGCGTCGCCGACGCCGAGGACCTGGTCCAGGACACCTGGCTGCGCTGGAGCCAGGTCACCGGCCAGGTCGCCGGCCCCGGCGGCTTCCTGGCCCGTACGGTCACCAACCTCGCCCTCAACCGGCTGGACTCGGCCGTCGTCCGCCGCGAGTCCTACGTCGGCCCGTGGCTGCCCGAGCCGCTGGTCGCCGAGCCGGACGCGACCGACGGCGTCGAGCGCGCCGAGAGCGTCTCGCTCGCCCTGCTGGTGGTGCTGGAGAGCCTGTCCCCGCTGGAGCGGGCGGTGTTCGTCCTCAAGGAGGCCTTCGGCTTCTCCTACCAGGAGATCGGCGAGGCCCTGGACCGCACCGAGGCCGCCTGCCGGCAGGTCGGCAGCCGGGCCCGGGCGCACGTCCGCGCCCGCCGGCCCCGGTACGACGCCCCGCCCGAGCTGCGCCGCCGCGCCACCGACGAGTTCCTGGCGGCCTGCGTCGGCGGCGACCTCAACCGGATGCTGGAACTGCTCGCCCCCGACGTCACCACCTGGAGCGACGGCGGCGGCGTGATCCGCGCCGCGCTGCGCCCGGTCACCGGTGCCGAGAGCGTGGCCCGCTTCACCCTCGGCGTGCTCCGGCAGCTTGGCGAGGGCGCCGCCGTGCACCCGGTCCTGGTCAACGGCGAACCCGGCCTGCTGGTCACCGTGGACGGCTCGGTCGATTCCGTCTCGGTGTTCGACTTCGTCGCGGGGACGGACGGCACGCTCCTGATCTCCGCGATCCGCGCCGTCCGCAACCCGCACAAGCTCACCCACGTGTCCGCCCCCGGCGACGCCGTCGAGCGGGCTTGACCCTCGACCAGGTCGAGCCCGCAGAGTCACCGGCATGGAGAGCGAGCTGCACAGCATCGGCGAGCTGGCCCGCGCCAGCGGCCTCGGCGTCGGCACCCTGCGCTACTACGACGGTGCCGAGGTGCTCACCCCCGCCTGGGTCGACCCGCAGACCGGCTACCGCTGGTACCGGCCGGGCCAGCTCGCCGACGCCCGGCTGCTGGCCCGGCTGCGCCGGGTCGGCCTGCCGCTGGCCGGCATCCGCGCCGTGCTCGGCGCCGCGCCCGGCAGCGGCGACGCCCGTCGGGTGCTCGACGCGCACCTTCGGCGGTTGGAGGACGGCCTCGCCGACGCCCGCCGCGAGCTCTCCCTGATCCACGCGATGATCGACCAGAGGGAGCAGCCGATGACCACCGACCCCGCCGACCTCCGCTCCACCGCCCCGAGCCCGGCCGTCCCCAGCCCGGCCGTCCCGCGCCTCACCGTCCCGGCCGGCGCCCTGGCCGCCGCTCTGGACGCGGTCCGCTTCGCGGTCGGCGGCGATCCCGGGCTGCCCTCCATCGCCGGGGTGCTCTTCGAGCCGGACGGCCCGGTGCTGCGCCTGGTCGCCACCGACCGCTACCGGATGGCCTTCGCCGAGGTGCCCGCCTCCGGCGAGGTGCCGGACCAGCCGTCAGCCGGCACGATCGTCCCCACCCCGCTGGTGGACGCGCTGCGCGCCCTGCTGGTCCCGGGGAACGCCGAGGTCGCGCTCACCCTCGGCGGCGGCCTGGTCCGCGCCGAGACGGGCGGGCACCGGATCGAGGGCGCCGCCCCGGACTTCGACTACCCCGACCACCGGGCCGTCACCAGGTTCGAACCGGAACACCGGATCACTCTCCCCGCCGTCGAACTGCGCGCCGCCGTCGAGGCCGGTGCCACCCGCACCCTGCCCTCCGGCCCGCACGGCGCCGAGTGCGAGGTCACCGTCCTCACCCTGACCGGGGACGGCCGGCTGGTCGTCGCCGCCGACGACGCCCCCGAGGAGTTCCGCGTGGCCGTCAACCGGGACTTCCTCCTCGACGCCCTGGACGCCGGGCGCCCCGAACAGCTCCTGCTCGAACTCGGCGGCCCCATCGCCCCGCTGGCGATCCGCACCCCCGGCCGGGCGGGCACCTTCTCCGTCCTGATGCCCGTCCGCCTGCCCGCGCCCGCCTGACCGGTCCGGCCCTCCAAGTCGGCAGCGCCCGCCCGGAACCGTTGCGGCTGTGCGGGGCCCTGGCTGCGCGGGGGTCTGAAAGGATCGCCGCATGAGCCAGCGCACCGGTCGCCCCGAGTCCGAGGTCCACGTCCCCGCCCCCGGCGGCGGCAGGCTGTGGGCGGCGCGCGGCGGCTCCGGCAGCCCGGTGGTGCTGCTGCACGGCTCCGGCATGGACTCCCGGCTGTGGGACGGCGTCCTCCCGGAGCTCGCCCGCCACCACGACGTGATCCGCTACGACGCCCGGGGGCTGGGCCGCTCCACCGAGCCGGAGCGGCCGTTCGACGACGTCGAGGACCTGTGCGCCGTCCTGGACCACTTCGGTCTGGCGAGCGCCGCGCTGGTCGGCCTCAGCATGGGCGGGGAGACGGCGCTGGACTTCACCCTCGCCCATCCGGACCGGGTGACCGCCCTGGCCCTCGTCGGAGCCTCGGTCAGCGGCCACGACTGGCCGGCGTCCCCCGGGACCACCGCCTACGCCGAGGCCCGTCGGCGGGGCGACGCGGCGGCCCTGGCCGAACTGGAGCTGTCCGTCTGGGCCGCCATGGGCCGGACGGCGCCGGGCGGCGAGCTGATCGCGGCGATGGTCGAGGAGAACGCGGCCCGCCGCGTCGTCAGCGAGCGCCACCTCGCCGGCGCGCCCGATCGGTCCGCCGAATCCCGCCTCGGCGAGGTCGGTGCCCCCACCCTGGTCGTCCACGGGGACCGGGACCACTCGGAGATCGCGGCGATCGCGCGGCGGCTCGCCGCCGACATCCCGGGTGCCCGGGGTCACCTCGTCCCGGCCGCCGACCACTACCTCCCGCTGCGCACCCCCGAACGGCTCACCGAGCTGCTGCTCGCCCACCTGTCCTGACCGGCCCGCCGGCCCGACACGTTTGCTCGCGCTAGCACCCTGCTTGCATTTGCAAGCAGGGTGCTGCACGCTGTCCGCATGGCCTCACTCAACGTCGGCTCGCTCGGCGAGTACATCCGGGAGCAGCGCCGCAACGCGCAGTACTCGCTGCGGCAGCTGGCGGAGGCCGCCGGCGTGTCCAACCCGTACCTCAGCCAGATCGAGCGCGGGCTGCGCAAGCCGAGCGCGGAGATCCTGCAGCAGATCGCCAAGGCGCTGCGGATCTCGGCGGAGACGCTGTACGTCCAGGCCGGGATCCTGGAGGAGCGGCGGGGAGAGGGCCTGGAACTGCGGGCCTCGATCCTGGCCGATCCGCTGATCAACGAGCAGCAGAAGCAGGCGCTGCTCGCGGTCTACGACGCCTTCCTCAAGGAGAACGCCGCTCCGGCCCCCGGCGCGACGACCGACGGCTCAGCCACCCAGAACACCCACCGGGAGGACCGGTAACCATGCCGATCACTGACGAGATCAAGAAGACCCTCAGCGACCCGACCCCGTTGTACGCCCTGGCCGGCGCCGGGGACCTCGCGTACGAGAAGCTGCGCGAGGTGCCGGGCAAGGTCGAGGCGCTGGCGGGGGACCGCAAGGGCACCCAGGAGAAGGCCACCGCCAGGCTCCAGGAGGCGCAGTCGCTGCTGGCCGGGGCTCCGGCCAAGGTCGGCGAGGCCGTCAACGCCCTGCCCACCGACCTCAAGGCCCTGCAGGAGCGGGCCCAGGGCTTCGCCCTGCAGCAGGTGGGCCGCGCGGTCGAGCTGGCGGTGAAGGCCAAGGAGACGTACGACGAACTGGCCGAGCGCGGCAAGGTCGTGGTGGAGAAGGCCCGTCCGGCCGCGCCGGCCGAGGCCGTCGAAGCGGCCGCGCAGCCGGCGCAGGACGAGCCGGTCGAGGCCGAGTCGGTGGAGGACGTGGCCGCCGAGCCGGCGCCGAAGAAGTCCGCCCGGGCCCGGAAGTCCGCCTCCGCCGACGCGGAGTGAGCACGGTCCTCCACGGAGGGCACATCCGGTGACCACGGAACGTTGACACCGGTGCGGGCGGCCGCCGTGCCAGGATGGACGGCGGTCGTACGCCGGAATCGAGAGACTGAGGAGATCGTGATGGTCGGAGTGCTCCAGATTCTGGCCTTTTCCTACCTGAACCCGATCTGGTGGGCCACGATCGCCATCCTGGCCTACAAGTTGTTCGCGCTGGTCGACGCGGCCACCCGCCGGGAGGACGCGTACCGGGCGGCGGACAAGAAGACCAAGGGGTTCTGGGTCGCGATCCTCGCGATCTCCTTCGGCTGGGACTTCCTGTTCGGGGTGAACTTCTTCACCGGCATCGGCACCCTGGCCGGCCTGGTCGCCTCGATCGTCTACGTGGTGGACGTCCGCCCCGCGATCCGGGCGCTGACCGGAGGCGGCGGCCGCGGCGGCCGGAGCAACACCGGCCCGTACGGGCCCTGGTAGGCCGGGCGGCGACAACACGGCGGCCCGGGCGGGGAGTTCACCCGCCCGGGCCGCCGCATGTCCGGCACCCCGCCGGTTCGTCGGGCTGTCGGTCCGTTCGTCGGGCCGTCAGCCGAGGATCAGCTGCACCGGATTGCGCTCCAGCAGCAGGACCGCGACGTCGTCGGTCAGCGCGCCGCCGTTCAGCTCCTCGACCTCGGCGATGGCGCTGTCGACCAGCCGCCCCCGCGTCAGCCCGGCGGCCTGGTGGTCGCCGACCAGGTCGGCGAGCCCGTCCTGGCCCAGGCGGCGGGAGCCGGCCCCGACCCGGCCCTCGATCAGGCCGTCGGTGTAGAGCAACAGCCGCCAACCGGGCCGGAGTTCGACCTCGTGGGCGGGCCAGGCGGCCTCTCCGTCGTGGCACGGCAGCAGGCCGAGCGCGGGCCCGGCGAGGTCGGCGGGCAGGGTGACCGGCTCGTGGTCGCGGCCGAGGAGCAGCGGGGCGGGGTGCCCGGCGAGGTAGAGCCGGGCCTTCTCGCCGGTGCCGATCGAGCCGAGGTCGCTGTCGGTGCCGCCCGGCGCGATGACGAGCATGCAGAGCGTCGCGAAGATCTCGTCGCTGCGCCGCTCGTGCTCCAGCACGTGCTGGAGGGTGGTGAGCAGGGTCTCGCCGGTGAGGCCGGCGAAGACCAGGGTGCGCCACGCTATCCGGAGCGCGACGCCGAGCGCGGCCTCGTCCGGGCCGTGCCCGCAGACGTCGCCGATCACGACGTGGACGGTGCCGTCGTCGGTGCGCACGGCGTCGTAGAAGTCGCCGCCGAGCAGGGCGCGGCGGCGGCCGGGGCGGTAGCGGCGGGTGAAGGAGAGCCCGGCGCCGTCCAGCAGCGGGGTGGGCAGCAGGTGGCGCTGGAGGCGGGCGTTCTCCTGGCCGCGCAGCTCGGCCTCGACGAGGCGGCGCTGGGACTCGTCGGCGCGCTTGCGCTCGACGGCGTAGCGCAGGGCGCGGGCCAGCAGCGGGCCGTCCGTCTCGTGCTTGATCAGGAAGTCCTGGGCGCCGGCGGCGACGGCGGCCGCGCCGAGTTCGGCCCCGGCCGCGTCGGTGAGCACCACGACGGGGATATGCGGGGCCCGGCGGAGCAGTTCGTGCAGGCCCTCCAGCCCGTCGGAGGCGTCGGACGGGTGCGGCAGGTCGGCGGGTGCGGCGAGGTCGAGCAGCACGCAGCCGAACCCGGTGCCGCGGGAGCGTCCGCGCCGGTTCGGGAGCGCGGCCAGCAGCGCGGTGGCCTGGTCGAGCCCGCGGGCCCAGTGGATCTCGATCGAGGTGCCGCTGTCGGCCACCGCCGCCTTGATCAGTTGGGCGTCCGAGGCGTCGTCCTCGATGACCAGCAGCCGCAGCGGCGCGGCGCCGTCGGCGGGGACGTCCGGGCCCGGCCCGGGGGACACCTCGGCGATGTGGGAGGGGTGCGCGGCGTGCGCCGCCCGTGCCGCCCGCGCCGCCTGCGAGCGGGGGTGAGGTATCGGGGGAGCCGTCACCGGGCCGGTCATGGCCGGGCGGTTGCGGGCATGGCCGACGGGGGCGCCGTGGGCGCCCGGCAGGTCCGCGGCACCAGGTGCCCGCCCGTCTCCCGTTGCGGGCATCGGTGGTTCCTCCCTTTCCCCGACTGCGTAACGGTCGACGTCCGTCCGCAGTGCCCGCCTGGCACCGTGCGTCGGGGAACTTCTCGCGACCATAACGTGATCTCCGGGGATTTCTTCGGCCGACCGGCGCCGTTGTGGTTATTGCCACGCCGGTGGCGGTGTGGTGATCGGACTCGGACGACGGCTCGGATGCCCGGTGCGGCGGCTGCCGCGCGGGGCGGAGAAGGGGACAGACGGTGGTGACACGGATCACCCTGGTCGAGGGTGACATCACGGAACAGCAGGTGGACGCGGTGGTGAACGCCGCGAACTCGTCCCTCCTGGGAGGCGGCGGGGTGGACGGTGCGATCCACCGCCGGGGCGGGCCGCAGATCCTGGAGGAGTGCCGTCGGCTGCGCGCCTCGCACTGGGGCAAGGGGCTGCCCACCGGGCGCGCGGTGGCGACGACGGCCGGACGGCTGCCCGCCCGGTGGGTGGTGCACACCGTCGGGCCGGTGTACCGGGCGGAGGAGTACGAGGAGCGGGCGGAGCTGCTGGCCTCCTGCTATCGCGAGTCGCTGCGCGTCGCGGCCGAGCTGGGCGCGCGCACGGTGGCCTTCCCGGCCGTGTCGGCCGGGATCTACGGCTGGCCGCCGGCGGACGCGGCCCGGATCGCGCTGGGCACCGTCGCGGAGGTGCTGGACAGCGGTGACGCGGAGGCGGGCGCGCAGCCGGTGGAGGTGCGGTTCGTGCTGTTCGGGTCGGAGATGTACGAGGTGTTCGAACGGGCCCGACGGGAGCTGCTCGGGCGGGACGACTGACGGCTGACGGCGGGGCATGGTGCGCACCGAGCGGCGTGTGGTGACGCCGCTCGGTCGTGTCCATCGTGGCGTGACGAGGCGTCAACACGCCAGAGATATTCGATAACTCGTTCGAGTGAATGTGTCGGGTCGCTCACCAGCTCCCGCCGGTACCGCGGCGCCACGGCCGCGACCGCCACGGCCGCGACCGCCACGGCCACGGCCCGACCGCCGCCGTCGCGACCGCCACCGGAACGGCCGCCGCGGGGCCTACGGCGCGAGCGCCGACCAGGGCACCGTGACCTCGCCCTGCCGCCACCGCCCGCGCGCGTCCACCAGCGGCCAGCTGCCCGCGAGCGCCGTGCAGGCCGCCACCCAGCGCTGCCGCGCCCCGAACGCCCCGTATGGCGCGGCCGCCGCCCAGGCCCGGTCGAAGTCGGCCAGGAAGGCGTGCACCGGCCGACCCGGCACATTGTGGTGGATCAGCGCCTTCGGCAGCCGCTCGGCGAGGTCGGAGGGCTGCTCCAGGCCACCGAGCCGGGCCGCGAAGGTCACCGTCCGCGGGCCCTCGGGGCCGAGCGCGACCCAGACGTGCCGCCGCCCGATCTCGTCGCAGGTGCCCTCGACCAGCAGCCCGTCCGGGGCGAGCCGCCCGCACAGCCGCTCCCAGACCCCGGCCACCGCCGCCTCGTCGTACTGCCGCAGCACGTTGGCCGCCCGGATCAGCCGGGCCGGCGCGCCGCCGTCCAGCGGCACCTCGAAGCCGCCGCGCCGGAAGGTGAGCAGCGGCGGCTCGGCGTACGGCAGCGCGGCCGCGACCCGCTCCGGCTCGATCTCGATCCCGACCACCCGGACGTCCGGCCGCACCGCGCGCAGGCGGGCGGCCAGCTCGACGGCCGTCCACGGCGCGGCGCCGTAGCCGAGGTCCACCGCCACCGGCGGGAGCCCGGCGGTGCGCAGCGTGCGGCCCAGGGTGTGGGCGATCCAGCGGTCCATCCGGCGCAGCCGGTTGGTGTTGGTGGTGCCCCGGGTGACGGTCCCCACCGGGCGTCCGGTCCGCCCACGGGAGGGCGCGGCGGTCGCGGGGTCGAAGGAGGCAGCCATGCCCAGAAGGGTAGTCGGGGCCCGGCGACACCGTGCTGACCTGGGGTGATGCCGGTCCGTCCGGCCGGTCGGACGGACCGGTGAGGCTCGTGGGCCGGAGCGGGAATGCCGGGCGCAGCCCGCGTGGTTGGCACACTGGTGGTGATGTGTGCCCGGGACGGGGCAGCGCACACCGGACAACGGGCGGCCCGGCGCGGACCGCCTAGACGGGCCGCACAGAGGAGGCTTCAGCCAGGTGATCCAGCACCCCGTCCGTTCGGTACGCCGTGCCCAGCCCGCCGTGCCCGCGCGCGGCCGGCTCCAGTCGCTCGTCCCGGGCCGCCGCCGGCCGCGCCGGATAGCCATGCTGAGCGTCCACACCTCCCCGCTGCACCAGCCCGGCACCGGGGACGCCGGCGGGATGAACGTCTACATCGTCGAGCTGGCCAAGCGCCTGGCCGACCTCAACATCGAGGTCGAGGTGTTCACCCGGGCGATCTGCTCGGACGACGCCCCGACGGTCGAGCTGGCCCCCGGCGTGCTGGTCCGCCACGTCACCGCCGGGCCGTACGAAGGCCTGGTCAAGGAAGACCTGCCGGCCCAGCTCTGCGCCTTCACCCACGGGGTGCTGCGGACGGAGGCGGGCCACCGTCCCGGCCACTACGACCTGGTGCACTCGCACTACTGGCTCTCCGGGCAGGTCGGCTGGCTGGCCGCGCAGCGCTGGGGCGTCCCGCTGGTGCACACGATGCACACCATGGCGAAGGTCAAGAACGCCGCGCTGGCCGAGGGCGACACGCCTGAGCCCGTGGCGCGGGTGATCGGCGAGACCCAGGTGGTGGAGGCGGCCGACCGGCTGATCGCCAACACCACCGAGGAAGCCGCCGAGCTGGCGCTGCACTACGCCGCCCGGCCGGACCAGCTGGCCGTCGTCCACCCCGGGGTCAACCTGGACGTCTTCCGCCCCGACGGCGCCGGCGCCCCGGCCGCCGCCCGGGCCCGGCTGGGTCTGCCGCAGGACGCCGCCGTGCTGCTCTTCGCGGGCCGGATCCAGCCGCTCAAGGCCCCGGACGTGCTGCTGCGGGCGGTCGCCGCGCTGCTGGCCCGCCGCCCCGAGCTGCGCGAGCGCCTGGTGGTGCCGGTCGTCGGCGGGCCGTCCGGCACCGGGCTGGCCCGGCCGGAGAGCCTGCACAAGCTCGCCGCCCAGCTCGGCATCTCCGACGTGGTGCGCTTCCACCCGCCGGTCGGCCAGGAGCGGCTCGCCGAGTGGTACCGCGCGGCGTCGGCCCTGGTGATGCCCTCGTACAGCGAGTCCTTCGGCCTGGTCGCGCTGGAGGCCCAGGCCTGCGGCACCCCGGTGGTGGCGGCCGCGGTCGGCGGCCTGCCGGTCGCCGTGCGGGACGGCGAGACCGGCAGTCTGGTGCGCGGCCACGACCCGTCGGAGTGGTCGCACGCGCTGGAGCCGTACGTCACCGATCCGGCGCTGGTGGCCCGGCGCGGTGCGGCGGCGGCCCGGCACGCGGCGGGCTTCGGCTGGGACACCGCCGCGGCGACCACCGCCGAGGTGTACGCCGGCAGCCTGGCCCGTCCGGCCGGTCGGCTGGCCGCCGCCAGGCGTCGGCTCACCTGAGGCTGCGCCCGACCGGTACCGACGAGTAACGTCACCTTCATGGCAATCCGCACGAAGGACGAGGCCCTGACCCTCCTGCGCACCGCCCTGGACGACGCCGGGGTGGCCTGGGAACCGGCCGCCACCGACCCGTACACGCTGGTGGCGGCCCTCCCGGGCACCCGGAAGCTGAGCACCACCTGTGCCCTGCGGGTCGGTGACCACACCCTGTCGGTGAACGCCTTCGTGATCCGCCGCCCGGACGAGAACCACGAGGCCGTCTACCGCTGGCTGCTGGAGCGCAACACCAAGCTGTACGGCGTGGCCTACGCGGTCGACGCGCTCGGCGACGTCTACCTGGCGGGCCGGCTGCCGCTGGAGGCGCTCACCCCGGTGGTGGTGGACCGGCTGCTGGGGACGGTGCTGGAGAACGCGGACGAGCCCTTCAACACCCTGCTGGAGCTGGGCTTCGCCTCGGCGATCCGGCGCGAGTGGGAGTGGCGCACCAAGCGCGGGGAGTCCACCCGCAACCTGGCCGCCTTCGCCCATCTCGCCGCCCCGAAGGCAGCCCCGAAGGCAGCCCCGAAGGACACCCCGGACGACGCCCCGGCCGCCGACTGACACCGCCCCGGTGTCCGACTGACGGCGAGTCGGACACCGGCTGACGCCGCCTCGGACGCTCAGGCGCCCGCCGGTGCCTTCGCGGGCTCCGCCGCGGGCGCCGGCACCTCCGTCGCGCCGCCGGCCCCCGCCGCCGCCCGGTTGCGGCGGCCCAGCACCACGTGCCCGAGCGCCGCGACCGTGCCGCAGACCCCGCACGCGCCCCACAGCACCCCGGCGCCGGCGTGCTCCAGCACCACGCCGCCGACCCCGGGGCCGAGGAACGAGGCAAGCGACCAGGAGAGCGAGTAGACGCCCTGGTAGCGGCCGCGCGCGTGGGTCGGTGCCAGCTCGGCGACCAGGCCCATCATGGTCGGCGCGTTCAGGACCTCGCCGACCGTCCAGACCGCCACCGAGAGCGCGAACAGCCACGCGGAGGACCCGGCCAGCGCCGCCAGCCCGAAGCCCCAGCCGGCCAGCAGACAGCTGGCGATCAGCAGCCCGGTCCGCGATCGGCCCTCCATCCACCGGGTGAGCGGGATCTGCAGCACCACGATCAGCACCCCGTTCAGGCCGATGACCAGCCCGTACTCGGTGGAGGTGAGGCCCGCGGCGCCCATGTCGACGGGCAGGGTGGTGCTGCTCTGCTGGAAGATCAGGGCGAGCAGCAGGTTGAGTCCGACCACCGTCATGAACGGGCCGTCCCGGAACACCGTGCCGAGGCCGACCGCCGGCCCGCCGGCCTCCTTCGCCGCCGTGGGCGACTGTGCGGGCCTGGTCTCCGGGATCCGGATGAAGATCACCACCGCGCAGACCAGCGTGGAGAGCGCGTCCAGCAGGAAGAGCGTGAGGTAGCCCTGGGTGGCGATCAGACCGGCCACCGCGGCCGAGAGGCCGAAGCCGATGTTGATCGCCCAGTAGTTCAGCGCGTACGCGCGGACCCGGTCCTCGGCGGGGACGAGGTCGGCGATGATCGCCGAGGTGGCCGGCCGGGTGGCGTTGTTGCACAGGCCCACCAGGAAGGCCACGGCGGCGATCGCCACCTGGCCGTGCACGAAGCCGAGCACGGCGGTGGACAGCGCGGTGCCGAGCTGGGCGGCGACGAGCGTCGGCCGGCGCCCGATCCGGTCGGCCAGCACGCCCGCGCCGACCGCCGCGATCGCCGAGCCGAGCCCGAACAGCGAGGCCACCAGGCCCGCGTAGGAGGCCGAGTAGCCCCGGTCGGCGGTCAGGTAGAGGGCCAGGAACGTGACCACGAAGGCGCCGAGCTTGTTCACCAAGGTGCTCACCCAGAGCCACCAGAACTGCCGCGGCAGCCCGCCCACCGTCTCCTGCACCAGTCTTCGGATCCGGGGGTTGGCGGCCAGGGCGACGAGCATGTGGGGGCTCCCGAGGGCAGGCGTCCGCTGAGCGGCGCGGGCAGGCCCGGCCAGCCGACGCATGTAAGTGGCAGATGCGCGGAGCACACATTACACAGCCCTATAAGGTCCCCACCAGGGGTTTTCGGGCCCTCCACTAAGCTGGGGCCCATGGCTGACACGACGTACCGACTCATCCTGCTCCGCCACGGCGAGAGCCAGTGGAACCAGAAGAACCTGTTCACCGGTTGGGTCGACGTCGACCTCAACGAGAAGGGTGAGAAGGAGGCCGCCCGTGGTGGCGAGCTCCTGGCCGCCGAGGGTCTGCTCCCCGACGTGCTGCACACCTCGCTGCTGCGCCGCGCCATCCGCACCTCGCAGATCGCCCTGGACAAGGCCGACCGCCACTGGATCCCGGTCAGCCGCAGCTGGCGCCTGAACGAGCGGCACTACGGTGCGCTGCAGGGCAAGGACAAGGCCCAGACCCTGGCCGAGTTCGGCGAGGAGCAGTTCCAGCTGTGGCGCCGCTCCTACGACACCCCGCCGCCGGTGCTGGCCGACGACGCCGAGTACTCGCAGGCCGGTGACGCCCGTTACGCCGACATCCCGAGCGAGCTGCGTCCGCGCACCGAGTGCCTGAAGGACGTCGTCGACCGGATGCTCCCGTACTGGTACGACGCCATCGTCCCGGACCTCGCCTCCGGCAAGACCGTCCTGGTCACCGCCCACGGCAACAGCCTGCGCGCGCTGGTCAAGCACCTCGACGGCGTCTCCGACGAGGCCATCGCCGGCCTGAACATCCCGACCGGCATCCCGCTGGTCTACGAGCTGGACGCCGACTTCAAGCCCGTCACCAAGGGCGGCCGCTACCTCGACCCGGACGCCGCCGCCGCGGCCATCGAGGCGGTCAAGAACCAGGGCAAGAAGTAACCAGCCTGGCGATACGGCCCCTGATCTGCGCGTATGGCGCAGATCAGGGGCCGTCGTCATTCCCGGGCCGTCTGTGGGCCGTCAGCCTTCGTGATCTTGGGGGTTGAAGACCCCTTCGATCGCCTTCCGGGCCCGGTGCCGGCTGTCCGGCATCAGGTGGGCGTAGACCCGCAGCGTCAGCCCCGGATCGGCGTGGCCCAGGTACTCGCTCACGGCCTTGATGCTCTCCCCGGCGTCCAGCAGCACCGACGCGAAGAAGTGCCGGAACGCGTGCATGCCGTGCTCCCGGGCAGACGCGTAGGAGTCGCCCTTGCCCGGCTTCGGGATGACCCCGGCGGCGGCGAGTGCGGGCTTCCAGTGGTCTTCGTTCAGCATGCCTCGCCAGACGATCGAGTCGGAGAGGCTGGTGAAGATCAGGCGCTTCGTGACCGGCGGTCCGCTCACCTTCATCCACGGCAGCGTGATCTCCACCGGCGGGAATCGCTCCATATGGGCCCTGAGCGCGTCGGCCACCGGCCGGGGGAGCGGCACGCTCCGCAGCGTCCCGCCCTTCGGCGGCGCGAACACCGGCTTGCTCCGGCTCAGCTTGAGCTGCTGGGTGACGTGCATCGTGCTGGCGTCGAAGTCCAGCGCGTCCACGGCCAGGCCCAGGATCTCGCCCTGCCGGAGCCCGCAGCCGGCGCCCACGTCGACCGTGGCCCGGTACCGCTCCGTCATGCCCGCCCGGACGGCGAACACCCGCTCCGGCTCCCACGGCACGACCCGCCGGGAGCCGACGACCGGCGGGCGCACGGTCTGCGCAGCGCACGGGTTCCTGAGCAGGATGCCGTCGTCCACGGCCGCGCTCAGCACGGCACGCACGTTGGAGAAGATGACCCGGGCGTACGACCCCGACATGCCGGAGGTCTCCAGCTCGGCCACGAACTCCCGGATGTGGCTGGGCTGGAACGAGCTGAGCGGCCGGGCCCCGATCCGCGGGAAGGCGTGCCGCCGCAGCTGCGACTGCATCGAGGCCTGCGTGTTGGGGTCGCTGGTCTGACTCCTCAGCCAGTGCTCGGCGAACTCCTGGAAGGTGGTCTTCGCCGTCGCCGGGTCGAGGTACTGGCCGCGCGACATGTCCGCCTCGATCCGGGCCAGCCACTCCTCCGCCTGCCGCTTCTGGCGGTCGGGGAAGCTCTTGCTCTTCTCGGTGCCGTCCGGGGCGACGTACCGGGCCCGGTAGCGCTTGCCGGTGCCATAGCGGTCGGTACGGACCCGACGGGGCTTGCCGTCGGGGCCGGGCTCGGTCTTGTACCAGCGGTCTTGGATGTGTCCGGCCATGAGGCCGCTCCTTGGGGTTGGGCGTGGACGTGATGGAGGGGGTGTCAGGCCGGGCGCGGGAGGGGCGTCAGAGGCGTCAGAAGCGGGTGTCAGACGCGTCAGACACCCCTCGCGCGCACGCGTTACCTGGGGAAATCGGCCCGTTCGGCGTCACGGCCGTCTGACGCGTCTGACGCGTCAGGGCCGTCAGGAGTGTGGGCCGGACGGGTGGTTCAGGCGGCCTGGTGGGTCTTGTCGGCGACCCACTGGGCGACGGCTTCGGGGTGGTAGCGGAGGTGCCGGCCGACGCGGAAGGCGGGCGGGCCGGTCCGCTTGCGGCGCCACTGGTACACGGTCTCCAGGGGGACGCCGAACATCGAGGCGATGTCCTCGGGGGTGAAGAAGCGGGTGGGCAGGGCGACGACGGTGGGTCCCGTGTCGGTCTGGGTGCGGCGGTTGGCCAAGGTGTTCTCCTGGGCGGTTGGGCCCTGTCTGTCACCTGTCACCTGTCCTGCTACCTGTAAGGCGCAGGTCGGGGGTGGGTTCGGGCTGTGTGGGGCCCGTTCCGGGGGTGGGGATGACAGGTGACAGGTGGGCGGTCGGGCTTTTGTCGTGCCTGTCGTGTGGCCTGTCGTCTCGCTTGTCGCCTGCCTCGCTTGTCGCTTGTCTTGTCGCCTGTCGCCCCGCAGGTCAAAGGGGAGTTTCGGGGTCCGCAGGTGGATCGGCGGGGGTCGGGCGACAGGCGACAAGCGACAGACGACAGGTGGTCTGGGGCGTGCTGATCAGCGGGTGGGGCGGTCGGTACTTCAGTGACGCTGTGTGTCGGTCGGGGGCTTCCTTGCGCGTACGCGTGCACGCGCACGTGGGGCTCCCGGATTCACGGAGCGGGCGGTGATGGTGAGCGCGGAGTGTGACCTCCCACCCACCCCCCACCCGGCCGAAGAACGTCCTCCCGGGCTCCTGAGCGGGTGGGGGTGGGTCTTTCTCGGGTTGGGGGTGGGTGGGGGGAGGTGACGGGCCGTTGCGGGGGTGGCTCGGCCGGCGGGCCGGGTGGCTGTGTGGCGCGGGTTGAAGAGACCACCCGCCCCCGCGGCGGGGTGGCGTCTTCTGGCCCCGGCCGCCCTTGGTGGGGAGCGCGCTCGGGGCGTCGTGGTGGCCGGTGGTGCGTCCGTGTGGGTCGGCCGGGTGTCGGGGGCGGTGGGTGTGTGGGGCATCGCGGGTCTCCGTTTCGGGGGTGCCAGAAGGGTCAAGATCGGGTGCCAGCGGGGGTGACAGTCGGGGTGACAGGCGCGGACTGTCGGTCTCGCGCGCGCGTTACCTGGGGAAATCGGGTCCGGGTGACAGTCACCGACTGGCGCTTGTCACCTGACGGCCGGCCCTGGGGCGCCGTGGTGGCGGGGTGGTTTGGTGGTTCGGTTCGGAGAGTTGGTGCGGTGCAGCGTCCGTAGTGCCCGTAGCGTCCGCAGGTGCGGTATCCGCGCTGGTCGGGCTGGGTGTGGTGGTGTGGACGCTGGCGGGGGTGCAGCGTCCGCAGCCGGGGGGCCAGCGTCCGCAGGAAGGGCGGTTGCGGACGCTGGAGGGGCCGTTGCGGACGCTGGGCGGACGCTGGCGGGTCGGTTAGTGTCCGGGGAGTTCCTGCTGGTCAGGGGGCCTGCGTACGGGCGGCCAGGACGCTGCGGGCGCTGCGGACGCTGTCTTCAGCGAACTCTCCGGATCGGCCAGGGAGATGGTGATGAGGCGGCGGCGGTGTCGGTCGGCGGAGCGCTGGGTGTCGTCGACCAGGACGCCGACGCTGCGCAGGACCGGTGCGAGGCGTTTGAGCTGGCCGCTGGCGCGGGTGGCGTCCTTGGGCCACTTCGGGTGGAAGGTCTCGCCGGTCAGGGAGAGGCGGGCGAGGAGTTCCCCGGCGGTGCCGCTCCAGTGCCCGGCGTCGTCCACCAGGGCCAGGACGGCCGAGCCGAACGGGTCGCCTTCGAGGGCGTCGGCGTTGGTGTTCGCGGAGGCGGCGAGGTAGGCGTCCAGGGTGGTCCACTCTCGGATCTGGTCGAGGGCGGCCAGCACGCGGGCGAAGTCGGCCATGCGGGGCAGGCTGTCGAGGCGGACCGTGGGCAGCAGGGCCAGGGCTTCGGCCAGCAGGTCGAGGAGGGCGGCCAGGATCGCGGGGCGGTGCTCGGCGAACGCGGCGTCGAGTTCCTGCTCGGTGCGGCGCTGGGCGGGGTCGATGAGCTGGAGGTCCAGGGTCATCAGCCGCTCGGCCAGGTCTCCGGCCAGGGCGCCGGCGTCGATGGTCGTCATGGCCAGCACCCGGCGGAAGGTGAGCACGACGACGTCGTCGTCGGTGTAGAGGGCGCGGTCAACGATGCCGTCGCCGGTCACGGCCTTGCACAGGGTGTCGGACAGCCACGGCGGGATGGTGGAGACGTTGTCCAGGCACAGCGCCCAGGAGTTGAACGCCTGGGTGGCCCAGGCCTTGATGTCCCGGGGCTGGGAGCGCTTGGTCGCGGGGCTGGGGTCGATCAGGTTGACCACGGTCTGGGCGGCCTTGGACTTGCCGGTGCCCTGCTCGCCCTTGAACGTCAGGATCGGGTGGGGGATGTGCGGGATCCAGGCGGCGACCAGCCAGCCGACGAGCTGGCGGAAGGCGGTGTCGTCCATGTTCACCAGAGAGCGCAGCCGGTCCAGGCCGGTGGCGGCCTGGTCACGGTCGGGGGTGGGCATGACGGCCATGGCGCCGGAGCGGCGGAAGTACACGGGGGAGCGGTCGGCGAGCAGCCAGGACCCGGGGGTGACGATGACGCACCGGCCGTCGGCGGTGCCCAGGTCCAGGACGATGCGCTCGGGGCCTCCGGCGACCCGCAGGTGGACGGGGACGGGGTCGGTGGCGGCGGCCTGGCCCTCCAGCACGGTCATGGCGTCGGCCAGGGAGCCCTGGGAGGGCACGGAGCCGCCGTTGGCGTCGGTGTAGGCGCGGGCAAGGGCCGAGCGCAGACCGGCCTTTCCCCGCAGTGGCAGCACGATCCTCGGCCCGTCCAGGGCGACGGCGTAGGGGCGGCCGTCCTCCGAGACGATGAAGTCGTAGCGGGTCCGGGCCAGGGCGACGAGCTGGGTGGCCTGGTTCGGCTTTCCGTCCTCCGCCTTCGCGGCGGCGGTGGTGCGGGTGACCGGTCGGGCGGGCCTGGCGTCGGCCGGGCGGCTCTCGCTGCGGGGGTTGGTTGGTGGAGCGGTGGGGGTTGGTCGGGTCGTCTCCGGCACCGTCGGGTGTCCTTCCATCGGATGGTCAATCGGCCTGGGAGATCAGGGGGTGAGCGGGCCGGGCAAGGCGGCTGCGGGCCCGCTCACTGCCCTCTTAAGAGCGCTTTTCCTTGGGGGAGTTGGCGGTGCTCGGCCGGGCACGCTCGCCCTGGTCCGTCGAGGAGAAGCGCTCTTAAGGAGGGAGGTGTTCACGGGCCGTCGGTCGGGTGCTCACCGGTGCTCACGGGCGGGCCTGAAGAGGCCACCGCCGCGCCTGAAACGGTGGCCGGGCCGGGTGCCGGCGGGCCGGTCGGTGGACCGGAGAAGCGCTTTTCCGGCCCCGGTGTTCACCGGCCCCGGGTCGGGCGTTCACCGGTGTTCACGGCTTGCGGCCTGCGGTTTCGGGTCTGCGGCCGTGGGCTTCAGTCCGGCCCCGGGCCGTTTCAGGGGCGGGTCCGGGTGTTTCAGGTCCGGCCGGTGAGCGGGTCGTGAGTGGGGTGAACGCCCAGGGCGTTCACCGGTGAACACCCATCCGGGCCGAGCACCGTTTCAGGCGCCGGGGTGGTCTCTTCAGGTCCGCCCGCTCGGGCTTCAGGTCCGCCCGGTGAGCGGCCCGTGAGCGCGGTGAGCGCCTGCGTGTTCACCGGTGAGTGTTCACCCGTTCTGGCCGCCGTTTCAGCTCTACCAGCGGCCGTTCCGGGCCCGGCCGGTCGGACTTCAGCGGCACCCGATGAGCGCTCCCTGAGCGGGCGTGAGCGCTGCTGAAGCCGGGGTTGTCAGCCCGCGATGCCGGTGATGCCGACGGGGACGTTCAAGTCCTTCAGGTAGGCCCTGAAGACCGAGCGCTGGACGCGGATGTGGGAGCCGATGCGGTAGTGCGGCAGGCGGCCGGAGTTGATCTCGCGGTGCACGGTCCACTTCGTGGTGCCGAGCGCGGCGGCGATCTGCTTGACCGTCAGCGGCTCCCGGCTGGTGTAGCTGACCAGATCGGCGAGCGAGGGCAGGTGCGGGTCGGGGTTGTTCATGGCTGCTCCGAAAGTGGTGGTCAGACGGCGGCGAGTCGGCGGGTGTTCACCAGCGGCACGGCGGTGGTGAAGACGTGGTCCAGGCCGAGGAGGTAGGCGCCGGTGAGCGGGGCCTGTTCGAGGCGCTTGAGGTGCAGGGCCGGGGCGGCGGCCGGCGGGCAGCCGTCCACCCTCGGCATCACGAGGAGCTGGTCGTCCGCCCGCACGACGTCGTTCGCGATGCCGCCGTGGCGGACCATGCGGACGCCGGGCACGTGCTGGAGGGCGGAGTAAAGGTCTTCGACCAGCAGGAGGCGGGTGGCCTCGTTCTGCGTCGGTGCCGCGGTCGGGTCGGGCAGGGCGAGGCGCACGCGGGTTCCGGCGGCGGCGCACTCGGCGAGCAGCTCGACCAGGTCCGGGACGGCGTCGGCGAGGAACAGCCCGCAGGACAGCGCCAGGTCGATCCGGTCGCCCGCGCCGCGCAGCAGCGTGGCCCACAGGGCGGCCGGGACGGCGCCCCGGGTCGGGTACCAGGTGAGCAGTTCGTCCTGGGGCTGGGCGCTGGTCTTGCGGCGGTTTCCGAGGGTCGGCCAGATCTCGTACGGGTCGACGTGCAGCAGCTGGGCCACCTGGTGGGCGTGGCGGGCGTAGGGGGTGCGGCCGGGCTCGTTCAGCCACCGCTCCACCGTGCGCGGGTCCATGCCCACCTCGTGGGCCAGGCCCTCGATCGTCATCTTCGAGGCCACCAGGGCGGCCCGCAGCCGGGCGTTGCCCGCCGTATTCCTCAGCGCGGCGTTCACGCGGCCACCGCCAGCGGCAGCAGACCGAACGCGGCCTCCGGCAGGCGCAGGACGGAGGCGATCCGCCGCAGCTCCGCAATGTCCCGGATCGTGCGCTTCCCGCGCTCCAGCAGCGACACGTACGACTGGCTGAAGCCCAGCAGGTCCGCCAGGTCGAGCTGCTTGAGCTGGGTCTGGGTGCGGAAGTTGCGCAGGACCGCGCCCAGATCCGGGCCCGCCTCCACGACGGGGGCGCCGACCGGGGCGGACTCGCGGAACTCGGCCAGGCGGCTGCGGCGGGTGTCCTCCGGACCGACCGTCCGGCGGCACGGGCCGCACAGCGTGTCCGAGTTGCTGCGGCTGAGCCGGGCCGAGCAGCGCGGGCACCGGCGGATCTCAACGACCGTGTCGTGCATGATGGAACTCCCTTCATCGGGGCACGGAGCGGCGTACTGACTTGGCGGTTGGGGCGCCGCTCCTTCGCATTTGTGCAGGTCAACGAAGCGCTAGGCCCGTTCCCCATGGTGCTTAGGGGGGCTTTCGCTTTCTTGCGATACCCAAGGTAGGCAGCTGCCATCTGTGCGTCAAGCCCCTCTAGCGGTACCCTTGCTTCGCCCCCCTAGGCAGTGAAGGGATCACGATGCACGAGGAGCTTGAGCGGGTGGCCGGCGTGGCCGTCCCGATCGAACGGGCCAAGGCGGCGATTGCCCTGATGGCGGACTATCAGAACCGGGTGGTCGAGCTGTCCCGCGTCCGCCGGGAGGCCATCGAAGAGGCGTCAGCGTCGGGCATGTCGCAGACCGAGATCGCAGCTCTGCTTGGCGTAAGTCGCGGGCGTGTCGGTCAGCTCGCGTCGGCCGGCCCCGCGCCGGAGCGGGCGTTTTTCGGCCTGGGGCCGATGACCGTGGCGGTTGGCGGCAAGTACGAGGCAGGGAAGTCTCTGGACGAGAACCCAAGCCAGGTCGTGACCAGGGAAGACCTGAACAACTACGAGCACCTGCGGAAGCTCTTTACGGGCCTGAAGCTCGACTCTGACTACGAGGTCATCCCGCCGTCCGGCATCGTCAACCTCAACCGGGAGCACCTGGTCGTCATCTGTGGCCCGCGGCTGTCCCCGATCGTGGCCCAGGTGCTCGAAGGCGACGACAACCTGCGATTCCGCAAGGACGAGGCCTGGCACCTGGTGGACCTGCACAGCGAGACCGAGTACCGCTCCCCGCTCGATGTGGACGGCACGGCTGGGGACATCGGCTACCTCGCTCGGCTTCCCCGCCTCGATGGCAAGGGGACATTCCTCTACATCGCGGGCATCCACGCGATCGGTGCGAGCGGCGTCGTGCACTACTTGGAGAACCACCTAGGGGAGCTGTACCGCGAGGTTCGGGCGAAGCGTTTCTCCACGCTCATCTCCTGCCGTTACGACCCGAAGACTCTGGAAGTTCTGGAGAGCAACAGGGTTACTCCGATCTACCGACACGAGGCCTGACAGATGCGCGTCTCTATCGCCACCGCTCCCGGTGGCTCGAACCCCAACGAAGACTGGGTGGCGGCCACGCCCACGCTTGCCGTTGTTCTGGACGGCCTGAGCACGGTCGGCCTCGACACCGGCTGTCGGCACGGCGTGCCGTGGTACGTCTCCCAGCTCGGAGGCCACCTGATGGCCGCGCTGGTCGAGTCCGGCCGGCCGCTGACGGACGGGCTGGCGGAGGCGCTGGAGAGGGTGGCGGCGCTTCACCCCGAGTGCGACCTCGGCAATCCCGGCACGCCGTCCGCAACGGTCTCGATCCTGCGGGCCGGTGACGACCGGTTCGACTACCTCGTGCTCGCCGATTCGCCCATCGTCTTCGAGCAAGCCGATCGCTACCAGGTGGTCACGGACCTGCGGGTGGACGCCATGGTGCCGGAGCTTCGCGCGGAGACGGAACGGTTCGCCACAGGGACGCCAGAGCACACCGAGGCCCTCCGTCGGATGGTCGTGGCCCAGCGGCTCACCCGGAACACCGTGGACGGCTACTGGGTGGCTGCCTCCAACGGCGAAGCCGCGCACCACGCGCTGACCGGTGCAATGCCGCTTGCTGGTGTCCGCTCGGTGGCGGTCCTGTCCGATGGGACCTCGCGCCTCGTGACCGAGTACCGCACGGCATCCTGGGCAGACGCGTTCGCGATGCTCCGGGGGTCCGGCACTGACGGCCTGATCGCGGAGGTCCGGAGGATCGAGGCTACGGACCCAAACGGGCACCGTTGGCCGCGCTTTAAGTCCGGCGATGACGCGACCGTGGCGTTCTGCCAGCTTCCCTGACGCACGCGCTGGGCCAGCTGTGTGAGCTGGCCCAGCGCCCGTCATGGAAGTGCTGTGAGTACTTGATTCATGTAGTTCCGTGCTGGCGACGCTCTGCAAGGGTGGCCAACTCCTCGGGAGACAGCGACCTTACGTACGCCTCCCATCGAAGCTGTGCTTCCGTGGTGATGGCTTCCGGAGGAAGTGTGCCGAACATCCACGCATACAAGCCGCTGGAAAGGTTCAGCAACTCCGAAGCAGTGGTGTTCATTGAATCCAGCGTGACTGGACTCTGCTGCCAATCGATGCGGCGGAGCTTGCTCGTGTGCGACATGATCGCGCCGTCCACGCCAGTGCCCCAAACACCGTGCGCAAGGCGGTTCCGCTCCTCAAAGGCCTGCTTGATCCGAGTCAACACCCCCTTAAGCTCGTCGCGCTTCTGATCGTCTACGCGATCGTGCACCTTGATGAGGGCCTGAATGGTCTCGATCAGCCAGTTGGCGGACTGGCCAGCTACCACCACCGCCCCATACTTCGTTTCCAGCAGCGCAGCAGTGACCGTGCGTAGATCGCTCTCCACATTTGCAGCGGCCTGGACCACGTGGCCGAGAGCCTCGCGTAGCTTATGTGCCAACTCGGGTTCGTTGCCGGTCTCTTCCATGCCTGCGAGATTCCCGCACCACCTATCGGCCGATCAAGCGGTTTGGTGTTGGCAGGGTCCGCTTCTGGGCCGTCTGTGGGCCGTCCGGGGTCGGCCAAGGGCGGCCAACGATGACAACTGTCGACGGCTCAGCCCCAGGTCAGACCCCCTTGATCAGGCCCGGAAAACGGACAGGCCAGACCCAGGGCAAGAAGTAAGCCTGAGGAACAAGCCCGAGGAGCACGCCCGAGCGGCGAGCCCGAGAGGGCGTGCAGGCCCCGCCATCCGGTTCGCCGGGGGCGGGGCCTTCTGCATTCAACGCGCTTGTGCGGTAGGCGAGTTGGGCGGGTTCGAAAGTGGTTCAGACCATTGACGGGCGGTGGCGGCGGCTCCTACCGTGAGGGCACCAGGCCGGCGCGGGCATGCCAGGGACCTCCCCGTCCGGGCCCGCACCCCCACGTGCGCGTCCGCGCCCCGGCGCACTCTCCATCCACCCCCACGGAGGAGCACAATGCGCACACGTCACATCGTCGGGGCGGCGGTCGCCGCGCTGGCGATCCCGCTCACCTTCGCCCTCCCCGCGTCCTCGCACGGGTACATCTCGACCCCGCCCAGCCGGGCCGCGCTCTGCGCCGCGGACGCCGTCGCCTGGGACTGCGGCGAGATCCAGTGGGAGCCGCAGAGCGTCGAGGGGCCGAAGGGCTTCCCGTCGGCCGGCCCGTCCGACGGCACCATCTGCGCGGGTGGCAACGCGCGCTTCGCCGAGCTGGACGACCCGCACGGCGGCGCCTGGCCGACCACGCCGGTGACGGCGGGGCGGCAGCTCACCTTCACCTGGCGGTTCACCGCCCGGCACGCGACCACGAACTTCAAGTACTACCTGACCAAGCCGGGTTACGACGCGAGCCGGCCGGTCACCCGGGCGAGCCTGGAGCTGACGCCCTTCCTGACCGTCCCGTACGGCGGGAAGCAGGTGCCGAGCACGCTCAGCCACACCGCGACCGTTCCGAGCGGGCGCACCGGCCACCAGGTGATCGTCGCGGTCTGGGAGATCGCCGACACCGGGAACGCCTTCTACTCCTGCACCGACGTCACGTTCTGACGCCCGAACAGCCCGGTGAAGCCCCTGCAAGGACCGGGCGCGGGCCCGGCGCGGGCCACCGGGTGCACGGCCGTCGCCCACGGCGGTCGTGCACCCGAGGCCGTCAGTGCCCGCCGCAGCAGCCGCCGTCCGCGCCACCGCACTGGCAGGGCGCACCGGACTGGCAGCCGCAGCCGCAGCCCGGGCCGCAGCCGCAGCCGGCGGCGAGGACGGGCAGCAGCTTCGGGGCGGGCGGCTCGACGGTCTCGCGGGCAGGTGCCGGGCGGGTCGGGTTGGCCTTCATCGAGCGGTTCCCTCCGTGAAGCGGGCACACTGCGGCGCCCGATACGTCGAGTGAAACCGCCGGACGGAGGGAGCGTCAACGGGCGCGCGGTGGTGGGACGTACGGAGGACCGTGCGCCCGCACCACCGCCGCCACAGGTTTACCCAACCCTCGGGGGAGCGGCCCCCGGAACGGGGCTCACTCCCCCGAGCCGGCCTCCGCGGACTCGGAAGCGGCCACGAAATCGGCCACGTGCTCGCCCGTCACCAGGTACACCACGCGCTTGGCGACCGACACCGCGTGGTCCGCGAAGCGCTCGTAGTAGCGGCCGACCAGGGTGATGTCGACGGCGGTCTCGATGCCGTGGTGCCAGCGCTCGTCGATCAGGTGCGACAGCAGCTCGCGGTGCAGCGTGTCGATGGCGTCGTCGTCCTGCTCCATCTCCAGGGCCTTGTCGACGTCCTTGGTGGCGATCACCAGGCCGGCCTTGGCCACCAGGCGCTGGGCGAGCTGGCCCATCTCCAGGACGGTGGAGTGCAGGTCGCGCGGCACGGCCGTGTCGGGGTAGCGCATCCGCGCGACCTTGGCGACGTGCCGGGCGAGGTCGCCGCAGCGCTCCAGGTCGGCGCTCATCCGCAGCGAGGTGACGACTATCCGCAGGTCGGTGGCGACCGGCTGCTGGCGGGCGAGCAGGTCGATCGCCCGGTTCTCCAGCTCGTGGTGCAGCTCGTTGATGTTCTCGTCGGCGGCGATCACGCTCTCCGCCAGCGCCAGGTCCGCGTCGAGGAGGGCGGTGGTGGCGCGGCCGAGGGCAGAGCCGGCCAGCCGGGCCATCTCGATCAGGCTGTCGCCGATCGCATCGAGTTCCTCGTGGTACGCGTCGCGCATGTTCTCTCCTCAGTAGCTGTGTCGGTGGCGGTGCCGACCGGCCGACCCGTCCGACCGCCGTTCCGGCGTCCGGGTGACCGCTGCTGGTGGCGCGCATCGTACGCGCACACCTGAGCCGGTGGCCGTAGTCCGGCGCACCGATCTCTCCCACACGGGCTGCGCGGCCAACTTTCCGCCGCCAGGGCGACGCAGCACGGCCAGTGCGGTGAATCGACAGCTACGTGAAGGTGAATTCTCGGCAACGTGTGATCGATGCCTTGATCCAGCCCTTGGGGAGTGGCCTGGCCGTACGCTTACGCTGGCCACATGGACGTGAACGTGGCCGCCGCCGCTGCCTGCGCCATAGCCGGGCTCGGCGTCGGCCTCACCGCCTCCATCGCATTCCGCTGGAGCGAGCGCGAGCAGGCCAGGGGCAAGTACAGCGGCACCAGCGGCAAAAACCACAGCCGGTACCAGGCACTGGGCACCGGCAACCCCGAGCCGCCCCTGCCGCCGGGGGTCGACACCGTGCTCTCGGTGCTGCGCTCCTGCGCGATCGTGCTCGGCGAGGGCGACGAGGTGGTCAAGGCCAGCTCGGCGGCGTACGCGATGGGCCTGGTGCGCGGTGGCGCGGTCGCCGTGGACCAGATGCTCGCGCTGGCCCGCGGCACCCGTAGGGACGGCGAGATCCGCCAGGTCGAGCTGGAGGTGCCCCGACCGGGCGCGGCCCGCGCGGCCGAGCCGCTCGCGGTCTCCGTCCGGGTCGCCCCGCTGGGTTCCCGGCTGGTGCTGGTGCTGGTCGAGGACCAGACCGAGCGGCGCCGGGTGGAGGCGGTCCGCCGGGACTTCGTCGCCAACGTCAGCCATGAGCTCAAGACCCCGGTCGGTGCCCTGTCGCTGCTCTCCGAGGCGGTCGTCGACGCGTCCGACGACCCGGAGGCGGTGCAGCGCTTCGCCGGCCGCATGCAGGTCGAGGCCGCCCGGCTGGCCAGCCTGGTCCAGGAGATCATCGACCTCTCCCGGGTCCAGGACGACCGGCTGATGGTCGACCCCGAGCCGGTCGCGGTGGACGAGCTGATCGCCGAGGCGATCGACCGCTGCCGCCAACAGGCCGCCGCCAAGCAGATCCTCATCGCGGCGGGCGGCATCGCCGGCCTCTACCTGCACGGCAACCGCGGCCAGCTCGCCGCCGCGCTCGGCAACCTGGTCGAGAACGCCGTCAACTACAGTCCGCCCCGCACCCGGGTGGCGATCGCCACCCGCCGGATCTCCAGCGCCGCAGCGCTCGGGGAGGCGGACGGCGAGCTCATCGAGATCTCGGTCACCGACCAGGGCATCGGCATCTCCGAGAAGGACCGCGAGCGGGTCTTCGAACGCTTCTACCGCGTCGACCCGGCCCGCTCCCGGGCCACCGGCGGTACCGGCCTCGGCCTCTCCATCGTCAAGCACGTCGCCGCCTCGCACGGCGGCACCGTGTCGGTGTGGAGCGTCGAGGGCCAGGGGTCGACCTTCACCGTCCGCCTGCCCGCCGGGCAGGTGCCCGCCGACGAGTTCGACGATCCCGACGAGTTCGACGATCCCGCCGAGTCCGGCGATCCCGCCGAGCCGGACCGCGAGCCGGACGACGCCGCGCCCGCCGCGGCACCCCGAACCCTCACCACGGACCGTACGGCCCGCACGGACCGCACGGACCGTTCGCTCCCTGCCGGGGAGCGGGAACAACCCCTGTCAGACACAACCCCGCAGCTTGCCCCGGAGGCCTGATCGTGACCCGAGTACTGGTGGTCGAGGACGAGGAGTCGTTCAGCGACGCCCTCTCGTACATGCTCCGCAAGGAGGGCTTCGAGGTGGCCGTGGCCGCCACCGGCCCCGACGCGCTGGAGCAGTTCGAACGCAACGGTGCCGACCTCGTCCTGCTCGACCTGATGCTGCCGGGCCTGCCCGGCACCGAGGTCTGCCGCCAGCTCCGGGTGCGGTCCAACGTCCCGGTGATCATGGTGACCGCCAAGGACAGCGAGATCGACAAGGTCGTCGGGCTGGAGATAGGCGCTGACGACTACGTCACCAAGCCGTACTCCACCCGGGAGCTGGTCGCCCGGATCCGCGCGGTGCTGCGGCGCCGCGGCGAGGACGGCGGCGCGGGCGAGAACGGCGGCGGCCCGGGCGCCCTGGAGGCGGGCCCGGTCCGGATGGACGTGGACCGTCACGTGGTGACCGTGGACGGCGCCAAGGTCGACCTGCCGCTCAAGGAGTTCGACCTGCTGGAGATGCTGCTGCGCAATGCGGGCCGGGTGCTCACCCGCATGCAGCTGATCGACCGGGTCTGGGGTGCGGACTACGTCGGCGACACCAAGACCCTGGACGTCCACGTGAAGCGTCTGCGGGCCAAGATCGAGCCGGACCCGGGCGCGCCGCGCTACCTGGTCACCGTGCGCGGCCTGGGCTACAAGTTCGAGCCGTAAGCCGTAGCCGCCCCACCCATGCGGAAGGCCCCCGCCGGCAGTAGCCGGAGGGGGCCTTCGCGTCGCTCCGGCGGGCCCGGGCGGGCCCGCCGGAGGCGGTGCACGGCGTCAGTGCGCGGCCGGGACGGCCGGGGTGGTGGCGCCGGCCGGGACGGCCGTACCGGTGGCCGTCGCGCCCGGGGCGGTCGTGGCACCGGGGGTGGTCGTGGCGCCGGGGGTGGCGCCGCCGGTGGCCGGGGCGGTCGCGGTCGGGGTGGTCTTGACGGGCGCGACGCTCGGCGAGGGGGTCGGGCCGTAGCCCTTGTAGATGCCCTTGCCGTCCGGGCTCACGCCGGCCTGGACCTCGACCTTCTGGCCGTCCTTGAAGGTGAAGGTCGTGTCGGCGAAGCCGCCGACGTGGACGGTGGCGGAGGGGACGGTGGCGGTCGGGTTGCCCTGACCGCCGATCGCGACGGCGCCGCCGCCCGGGATGACGAGGCTGGACAGCGGGGCACCCGCGGCGTCGGTGAGGGTCGCAGCGGAGGTGCCGACGGTGACGGACTGCAGCTCCGCCGGGACGTTCGAGGTGTTCGCGATGTTCACGACCACGTTGGCGGGCCCGCTGTAATCGCCGGAGGTGCCCTCCCCGGTGACGACCACGATGTTGTTCAGCTTCAGGTGCGTCCCGAGGGTTGCCGCCGCGTTGTCGGGCTTGATCTCCAGCGTGTCCGGCGTGTTGCCGGCGGCGCAGGACGACAGCGAGGCGATGGCGATGGCGGCGATGGCGGCGATGCTGCCGCGTCGAAGGCTGCGGCTCACGGCGGCGGCTTCTCCTAAGTCACGTGTCGGTAGGTCAGGTCTCAGATTATCGACCTCGCTTATGCGCTCCTCACGGGGTGGTCCCCGTGTCGCACTCCCGGGGGCCGCCGGGAGCCGTCCGGCGGTACGCCCGCCATGTCCAGGTCACGTCGCGGACAAGCTTCGACCAAGATCGAATAACGATTGGGTCGCGACCGGAAAAGGGGTGAAAGCTCAAGATCCAATCATGGTTGCGGGGGTGTTGCGCAAGGGTTTCGCCGAACCCCGGAACCGCCTCCGACCTGCGGGAAGCCCCTCTCGAACACCGGTCGCAGCACGTCATGGGGGTGCTTGTCAAGCCCCGAGACCCGCCCTGACCTGCGAAAACGCCCTTCGGGTGCGCCGAGAAGCGTGTTATTCTGGAAAGCCACGGAAGGGGTCCTGTCACATGACGTTCAAGGTTGGCGACACGGTGGTCTACCCCCATCACGGGGCCGCGCTGATCGAGGCCATCGAAACTCGCCAGATCAAAGGTGTGGACAAGACCTACCTGGTGCTCAAGGTGCAGCAGGGAGACCTGACGCTCCGCGTGCCCGCCGAGAACGCGGAGTTCGTCGGCGTGCGCGATGTAGTCGGCCAGGAGGGTCTGGACCGGGTCTTCGAGGTGCTGCGCGCACCGTACACGGAAGAGCCGACCAACTGGTCCCGCCGCTACAAGGCGAACCTGGAGAAGCTCGCCTCGGGCGACGTTATCAAGGTCGCCGAGGTTGTGCGCGACCTCTGGCGTCGCGAGCGCGAGCGCGGCCTCTCGGCCGGCGAGAAGCGGATGCTCGCGAAGGCGCGCCAGATCCTCGTCAGCGAGCTCGCGCTGGCGGAGAACACCAACGAGGACAAGGCGGAAACGCTGCTCGACGAGGTCCTCGCCTCGTAGCGCACGCGTCACCGCATGCGGTCGGGCTGCCGCCCAACGCTCACAGCGCCCGGTGCCGGCGCGCCGCTCCACGGACCAACCGTCCGGGAGTGGTGCAGTGGCACTCCGGGCGCTGAGGCGTGTCCGGACGACGCCTCCCACCCGAGCCCACCGAGCCGCTCCAGGCCTGCGGGACCGTTTCCCGTACCCGCCCTTTCGCGGATCTCCCGCAGAGTGCGGACACGGGTCCTGCCGAACTGTGCGGCGGGCAGCGGACCGTGGTTCTTCGGAAGGGGCCCGGTGCGCCCGCCGGGCACGCCATGGCCATACCCACTTCGCCGAAGGAGTGAAACCTGAACGCGTCAGCAGCAGTCGCAGCAGCAGTGGTGCCCGCCGCCGGGCGCGGTGAGCGCCTGGGGCCCGGGGCCCCGAAGGCCCTGCGGGAACTGGGCGGTGTGCCGCTCCTGGTGCACGCCGTCCGGGCACTGGCCCGCAGCCGGGCGGTCGGCCTGGTCGTGGTCGCCGCCCCCGCCGACGGGGTGGCCGAGGTGGTCGCCCTGCTGGACAGCCACGGGCTGGACGGCAAGGACATCCGCGTGGTGGCCGGTGGCGCGACCCGCCAGGAGTCGGTCCGGCTGGGCCTGGCAGCGATCCCGGAGGACGTGGAGATCGTCCTGGTGCACGACGCGGCCCGTCCGCTCGTGCCGGTCGAGGTGGTGGACGCCGTGGCGGCCGCCGTCCGGGCCGGGGCGCGCGCCGTGGTGCCCGCGGTGCCGCTGGCCGACACCGTGAAGCGGGTCGAGCCGAACCCCGGCGGCCCCGAGCCGGTGCTCGACACGCCCGAGCGGTCCACCCTGCGCGCGGTGCAGACCCCGCAGGGCTTCGACCGCGCCACCCTGGTCGAGGTGCACGCCGAGGCGCTGGCCGAGGAGAACGCGGGCGCCGCCGACGCGCCGCCGGTCACCGACGACGCCGGCCTGGTCGAGCGCTACGGGGGCCGGGTCGTCGTGGTGCCCGGCCACGAGGAGGCGTTCAAGGTCACCCGTCCGTTGGACCTCGTGCTCGCCGAGGCCGTACTCGCCCGCCGGAGGGCCGCCGATGCCTACTGATCCGCAGACCCCCGTGATCCCCCGTGTCGGGATCGGCACCGACGTGCACGCCTTCGAGGCCGGCCGCCCGCTCCGGGTGGCCGGGCTGGAGTGGCCGGACGCCGAGGTCGGGCTCGCCGGGCACTCGGACGCCGACGTCGCCGCGCACGCCGCCTGCGACGCGCTGTTCTCGGCCGCCGGGATCGGCGACCTCGGCGCGCACTTCGGCACCGACCGCCCGGAGTGGGCCGGCGCCCCCGGGGTGAAGCTGCTCGGGGAGGCCGCCCGGCTGGTCCGCGAGGCGGGCTTCGAGATCGGCAACGTCGCGGTGCAGGTGATCGGCGTCCGGCCGAAGATCGGCAAGCGCCGGGCCGAGGCGCAGGCCGCGCTGTCGGAGGCGGTCGGCGCACCGGTCTCCGTGTCCGGCACCACCACCGACGGGCTGGGCCTGACCGGCCGGGCCGAGGGCCTGGCCGCGATCGCCACCGCCCTGGTGTACGAGCGGCGTTGAGGCCGGCCGGACTGCCGGCCGGGCGGGCCGGCGGAGCGAGCGGGTCGGCGGAGCGGGCGGGCGGGGAAGAAGTCCGCGCCTGACGGGTGTTCACCGGGTGGTGCGGGGGCCCGAGTCGATACTGTTCGGCTTCGTGCCCGCGCGGGGTTTCCCCCCTCGGGCCGTTACCGCCGCCGACGAGATGAGGTTCGCCAGATGACCGCCCAACTCTCCGACCGTGCCAAGGCGTTGATCGACGGCAAGAGCTTCGCCGTGGTCTCCACCGTCCAGCCCGACGGCAGCCCCCAGTCCTCGGTGGTCTGGGTCAAGCGGGACGGCGACGACATCCTGTTCTCCACCGTCGAGGGCCGCCGCAAGCACCTCAACCTGGTGCGGGACCCGCGCGTCTCGATCCTGCTCAACCCGGCGGACAGCCCGTACGAGTACCTGGAGGCGCGCGGGGAGGTCACCATGACCACCGAGGGCGGCCGGGACCTGATCGACGAGCTGGCCGCCAAGTACCGCGGGGTGGACAAGTACACCTGGGACGGCCCGGACGACGTCCGGGTGATCGTGCGGCTCACCCCGCGCAAGGTGGTCGGCAGCCTCTGATCCCTCCCGCCCGCGACCTGCCGTTCCCCGGGATCGGTGCACCGTTGTCCCGGGGAATGTAGCGGGGCACCCCCCGCTGCCCACTACGCTTGACGCTGTGAGCATTCGTCTGTACGACACCAGCACCCGCCAGGTACGCGACTTCGTCCCGCTTGTACCGGGTTGTGTCTCGATCTACCTGTGCGGCGCTACCGTCCAGTCGGCGCCTCACATCGGGCACATCCGCTCCGGGCTCAACTTCGACGTCATGCAGCGGTGGTTCGCCTACCGCGGCTACCAGGTGACCTTCGCCCGGAACGTCACCGACATCGACGACAAGATCATCGCCAAGGAGCGCGAGCTCGGCACGCCGTGGTGGCAGATCGCCTACGAGAACGAGCGCGCCTTCAACGACGGCTACACCGCGCTCGGCTGCCTGGCGCCGACCGTCGAGCCGCGGGCCACCGGGCACATCCCCGAGATGATCGAGATGATGCAGGGCCTCATCGAGAAGGGCCACGCCTACGCGGCCGACGGCAACGTCTACTTCGACGTGAAGTCCTACCCGGACTACCTCGCGCTCTCCAACCAGAAGCTGGACGACCTGCGCCAGCCGAGCGGCGAGGGCGAGACCGGCAAGCGGGACCAGCGCGACTTCGCGATGTGGAAGGCCACCAAGCCCGGCGAGCCGAGCTGGGAGACCCCGTGGGGACGCGGCCGCCCGGGCTGGCACCTGGAGTGCTCGGCGATGGCCCACAAGTACCTGGGCGCGGCCTTCGACATCCACGGCGGCGGGCTGGACCTGATCTTCCCGCACCACGAGAACGAGATCGCCCAGTCCAAGGCCTACGGCGACGACTTCGCCGCCTTCTGGGTGCACAACGCCTGGGTCACCATGGCCGGCGAGAAGATGAGCAAGTCGCTCGGCAACTCGGTGCTGGTCTCCGAGATGGTCCGGGCCTGGCGGCCGATCGTGCTCCGCTACTACCTGGCGGCGCCGCACTACCGCTCGATGATCGAGTACAGCGAGGAGTCGCTGCGCGAGGCCGAGGCCGGCTTCGGCCGGATCGAGGGCTTCGTCCAGCGGGCCGTCGAGCGCTGCGGCACGGTCGACGCGGCACCCGAGGTGCCGCCGGCCTTCGCCGAGGCGATGGACGACGACTTCGGCGTTCCGCAGGCGCTGGCCGTCGTGCACACCGCCGTCCGCCAGGGCAACAGCGCCCTGAACGCGGACGACAAGGAGAGCGTGGTGGCGCGACTGGCCGAGGTCCGTGCGATGCTCGGTGTACTGGGCCTCGACCCGCTCGACCCGCAGTGGGCCGGGGCGGAGCGCGGCGAGGACCTCCACGGTGTGGTCGACTCGCTGGTCCGTCTGGTCCTGGACCAGCGGCAGGCGGCGCGCCAGCGCAAGGACTTCGCCACCGCGGATGCCATCCGCGACCAGCTCGGCCTGGCCGGGCTGGCCATCGAGGACACCCCGTCCGGCCCGCGCTGGACGATCAACAACCAGTAACCCCATCTGACGATCGGGGTGATGGGTGGGCCGTACCGGACCGGTGCGGCCCTCCCGCATGACGTAGCGCATGCCGTCGGCCGCCGCCGCACCGAGCGGGACGGCCGGGCATGCCGGACAGACAGGAAGTACAGCCATGGCCGGCAACAGCCAGCGCAGGAACCGCCGCAACCCCGGATCGAAGAAGGGTGCGTCTGTCGGTACCGGCGGGCACAGCCGGAGGGCACTGGAGGGCAAGGGCCCGACCCCGCCCGGTGAGGCGCGCAAGGGCCACCCCAAGCAGCGGGCCGCCAACGCCGCGATCAAGCGCGAGCGGGACGCCAAGGCCCGGGCCGGCATGCGCCGGGCCGGTGCCGGCGGCCGGGGCGGCCGCGGCGGCGCGGGCAGCGCCGAGCTGGTCTTCGGCCGCAACTCGGTGGTCGAGGCGCTCCAGGGTGACGTGCCGGCCAACGCGCTGTACGTCCAGCAGTTCATCGACACCGACGACCGGGTGCGCGACGCCTTCCAGGCCGCCAACGACCGCGGCATCCCGCTGATGGAGGCCCCGCGCGCCCAGCTGGACCAGATGACCGGCGGGATGAACCACCAGGGCCTGGTGCTGCAGGTCCCGCCGTACGAGTACGCCCACCCCGACGACCTGCTCTCCGAGGCCGCCGACGCCGGCCAGGACGCGCTGATCATCGCGCTGGACGGGGTCACCGACTCCCGCAACCTCGGCGCCGTGGTCCGCTCCGCCGCCGCCTTCGGCGCGCACGGCGTGGTCATCCCCGAGCGCCGCGCGGCCGGCATGACCGCCGGTGCCTGGAAGACCTCCTCCGGCGCCGCGGCCCGGCTGCCCGTCGCCCGGGCCACCAACCTGACCCGCACCCTGGAGGCGTACCAGAAGGCCGGCCTGATGGTGGTCGGCCTGGCCGCCGACGGCGAGGCCGAGCTGGGCGACCTGGAGCTGCTGACCGGCCCTGTGGTGGTCGTCGCGGGCAGCGAGGGCAAGGGCCTCTCCCGGCTGGTCTCGGAGACCTGCGACATGCGGGTGCGGATCCCGATGTCGGGCCTGACCGAGTCGCTGAACGCCGGTGTCGCGGCGGGCATCGTGCTGTACGAGGCCGCTCGGCTGCGCGCCAAGCGCTGAGGCGGCGGTACGCAAGGCCCTGAGCACGGGTGACGGGCGGGGCCCTGAGCGCGCGTGAGGGGCGGGGCCCTGAGCGCGCGTGACGGGCGGGGCCCTGAGCACGGGTGAAGGGCGGGGCGCAGGCGATCTTCCGAATTGCCTGCAGTCCGAGTGAAAGGCGATCGGGCCCGACCGGGTCCGATCGCTTTTTTCATGATCACTTCAAGTGTGCGCCGGACATCCACCCGGGAGAGTGTCCTAAGCGGCCGTCACCCGGTTAGACGGGCGTGGACACCAGAACACCTCGGCGCCCCCTGTTCGGCGGCGGCAGCACCGGGATAGACGCGGGCCCCGGCCTCAACACGGTCAAGGTGGAGTCGGACCCCGCGCGGCTCAGCAGCACCCAGGCGAGCTTCCGGCTCCGGCTCGGCGCGCCGGTGGCGCCGCTGATCGAGGCACCGGTCGGACTGCTGTCCACCGGCGCCGCGTTCGGCGACCCGTACGCCAACCAGGGCCTGATCCGCCGTCCGCTGGTCACCCCGCAGGTCGTCGTGCCCGCCTCCGCCGTCCCGGCGCTGGCCGGGGCCGTGGCCGGTGGCGCCCCGCGCCGCAAGGGCCGGGTCACCGCCGTCACCTGGACCGGCCAGGCGCCCCCCGGGGACCTCGCGGCCACCCAGCTGCTGGAGGCCGTCCGCCAGGGCGGTGCGCCGGGGCGCGGCGGCGTCGGCCTGGCCGAGGCGGACACCCAGGTGATCCCGTCCCTGGCCGGCGCCCGGACCGTCCCGCGCCAGCCCCGCGAGGGCAACGGCACCGCGACCGACGCGGGTGTCGGCCCGGTCGGCGAGCCGCACGGCTGGACCCCGAGCGGCGAGCTGCCCGAGGTCTCCGCCGCCGACGCCGAGGGCAAGCAGCCCTGGTACCCGGGCCGCCGGGTCGACCTCGGCCTGGTGCTGCTGCCGCTGCGCGCCGTCCTCGGCTCGCTGTCGATCTACGCCGGGTTCAGCAAGCTGTGCGACCCGGTGTACTTCGACGGCGGCGAGCGCGGCTCGATGATGCGCTGGCTGTCCTCGCTGCACCCCTGGAAGGTCGCCGAGCCGCTCCTGGCCTTCGCCATGGCGCACCCGGTCGGGGCCGGCCTGGTCGTCTCGTTCACCGAGATCGTGGTCGGCGTGCTGACCGTCCTCGGCCTCTGGCAGCGGCTCGCGGCCGGGGCCGCGATGGCGCTCTCCGCCGCGCTGCTGTTCACCGTCAGCTGGCGGGCCGTTCCGGTCTACGACACGCCCGACCTGATCTTCCTCGCGGCCTGGAGCCCGCTGCTGATCGCCGGGGCGCCGTTCGCCTCGCTGGACGGCCGGCTCAACCTGGAGGCCTGGCGGCGGTTCGGCGCGGACGCGTCCGGGGCGCTGCGCCGCCGGGTGCTGCGCCGGGGCGCGATGGTCACCACGGTCGTCGTCGGCCTGACCCTGCTGCTCGGCTCGATGCTCGGCGCCGCCGTCCGCACCGGCGCCCGCGCGCACGAGGCGCCGTCCCGTCCGGCCACCGACTACGGCACCCCGGTGTGGCCGTCCGGCGGTCCGTCCGGTGCCCCGGCCGGCAAGGGCCCGTCCACCACACCCTCGCCCGCCGCCACGCGCCCGGCCACCCCGACGCCGAGCGCCACCACCCCGTCCACCGCGCCGACCTCCAAGCCGGCCACCCCGACGCCGAGCGGCAAGGGGCACTCCGGCAAGTCGGAGACCGGCGCGGGCTCCTCCCCGGCACCCGGCTCCCCGTCCGCCGGGGCGGGCGGCTCAGCGCCCGCCCAGCGCGGCACCCCGGGCCCCGGCGGCTCGGGCTCGGCGCCCAAGTCCAGCCCGAGCTCCGGCTCCGGGCTGCTCGGCGGGGTGCTGGGCAGCGCGCCGCTGGCCGACCTGTCGGGTGGCGACCGCGCCTCCCGTCCGGGGGCGCCGACGGCGACCTGAGGGCGGCTGACACGCCGGTCGGCCGGGTGCTCCGTGGGGGAGCACCCGGCCGACCGGCGTTTCGTGGCACCGCGGTTGCCGCCGGTGGAGCCGGTGGTGGCGCGGGAGCGGTGGAGTCAGTGGCGCCGGTGGTGGCGTGGCTGCTACTGGGGTGCGCGGCCGGCTCCGGCGGCGAGCTCCTTGGCCGCCTCGGTGAGGTCCTTGGCGGTGTCGATCGCGCGCCAGTACACGCCCTGCGGCAGCTGGTAGCCCGCCAGCCGCTTGCCGCGGGCGAGTTGGGGGAAGGTCGTGCGCTCGTGGTCGCCCACGTCCGGCAGCAGCTCGGCGAACTCCGGGCTGAACACGTACAGGCCGGCGTTGATCAGGAAGGGCGAGGGCGGCGCCTCGATGAAGTCCAGCACGTTGCCGAACTGGTCGGTCTCCACGGCGCCCCACGGGATCCGCGGCCGGGCCAGCGCGAGCGTCGCGACGGCGTCCCGCTCGTGGTGGAAGGCGGCCATCTCGCGCAGGCTGAAGCGGGTCCAGATGTCGCCGTTGGTGGCGTACCAGGGCTCGTCCGGGCGGGGCAGCGCCCTGGCCGCGTACTTGAGCCCGCCGCCGCGCCCGAGCGGCTCCGCCTCGACCACCGTGCGCACCCGCAGTGGCAGGTCCGCCTTGTCCAGCCACTCCTCCAGCACGTCGGCGAGGTGCCCGCAGGAGATCACCACGTCGGTGACGCCCTCGTCGGCGAGCCAGGCCAGCTGGTGGCCGAGGATCGGCGTGCCCGTGCCCGGGATCTCGACCAGGGGCTTCGGACGGTCGTCCGTGTAGGGGCGCAGCCGGGAGCCCTGGCCGCCGGCCAGGATGACGGCCTGGGTGACCGGCGTCGAGGTCGGCCGGGGCGGGTGGGACTGCGGGGACCCCTGGGGCTGCGCAGAGCCCGGGGACGGCGAGGTGCCCGGTGAGCCCGGGGACTGCGAGGTGCCCTGGGACTGCCGGGAGTTGGGGGACGCGGGGTCGGCGGCGGGGCCGGAGTCAGCGGTCATGTCAGAACGATAGGCCTGCCGCCCCGGCCACGGACCGGGCGAGCGTCAGCCCACCACGCCCGCCGCGAACGCCCCGTCGCAGACCGGACGGGCGAAGGAGCGGGCCCGCTGGACGTCGCCCTGGTACTTGCGCACCGCGGCCTTGCCCAACTCGGTGGCCAGCGAGGTGCAGTACGGCGTCAGCGAGGGCTGCTCGCGCATCGAGCGCTCCAGCAGGTCCAGCGCGGCGGAGGGGTTCTTCGCCCGGAGCTCGTCCAGCAGGGCCACCCGCAGGGACTCCTGCGGGGCGAGCCCGTCGGCGGCCTTGGCCGCGGTGGCGGCCGCGTTGTCGGAGCGCCCGATCCCGGCGCCGTCGCCGCTGGACGCCGCCACGACCTGCTGGTCGAGCCCGGTCGGCGGGGCCCACGGGACCCGGGTCACGGCGAGGGTGCCGGTGGTCACCAGGACGACCGGCAGGGTCAGGGCGAAGGTCTGGCCGATACGGCGCACAAGCTGCTTCACCCTCAGGAGAGTAGCGGTGGGTACGGGCCGGATCGCCCTCCGTTACACCATCGAGTGACACGGTGTCCGGGTTCGTCCCCGCGCCGTGTTGACGCCGGGGCGTACGGGCGGAGCCCGCCGGACCGGGGAGGGTCCGACGGGCTCCGTCGCGTTCGCTCGCTGGGCTCGCCTGCTCGTCGCCTGCTCGTCGCTTGCTCGCCGCGTCCGCCGGCCGTGCTGTCCGCCGTGCCGGCTGCCGTGCCGTCCGCGTCAGTCGCAGACGCTCAGGCGCTTGCCGGTGCCGGTCGCGAAGACGTGAACCTCGTTGGCGATCGGCACCACGTGGACGGTCTCGCCGCGGGCCGGGATCTGGCGGCCGGGGACACGGACGACCAGCTCCTTGTCCTCGCCGCCGATCTTGGTGGTGCCGTAGACGAAGCCGTCCGAGCCGAGCTCCTCGACCACGTTCACGGTCACCGCGACGCCCTCGATGCCGCCCGAGGGGACGATCTCGAAGTGCTCGGGGCGGATGCCGACGGTCACCGTCTTGTCGGTGCCCGCGCCGGCCAGGTTCTCGCGCGAGATGTTGACGACCGAGCCGCCGAACTTCACGCCGCCGTCCACCAGCGGCACCTCGACCAGGTTCATGGCCGGCGAGCCGATGAAGCCCGCCACGAACAGGTTGGCGGGCTTGTCGTACATGTTGCGCGGGGTGTCGACCTGCTGCAGCAGACCGTCCTTGAGCACCGCCACCCGGTCGCCCATGGTGAGCGCCTCGGTCTGGTCGTGGGTGACGTACACCGTGGTGATGCCCAGGCGGCGCTGCAGGCCGGCGATCTGGGTACGGGTCGAGACACGGAGCTTGGCGTCCAGGTTCGACAGCGGCTCGTCCATCAGGAAGACCTGCGGCTGGCGGACGATCGCGCGGCCCATCGCGACGCGCTGGCGCTGACCGCCGGAGAGCGCCTTCGGCTTGCGGTCCAGGTACTCGGTGAGGTCGAGGATCTTCGCGGCCTCCTCGACCTTGGTGCGGATCTCCGACTTGTTCACGCCGGCGATCTTGAGCGCGAAGCCCATGTTCTCCGCGACGGTCATGTGCGGGTAGAGCGCGTAGTTCTGGAACACCATGGCGATGTCCCGGTCCTTCGGCGGCAGGTGCGTGACGTCCCGGTCACCGATCCGGATCGCGCCGGTGTTGACGTCCTCCAGGCCGGCCAGCATGCGCAGGCTGGTCGACTTGCCGCAGCCCGAGGGGCCGACCAGCACGAGGAACTCGCCGTCCGCGATCTCCAGGTCCAGCGCGTCCACCGAGGGCTTGTCCGCCCCGGGGTAGATGCGGGTCGCCTGGTCGTACGTGACAGAAGCCATGGTCGTTGTTCTCCTTCACCGGCAGGAACGTGCCGGACGATCCGAGTAAAGGGGGGGTGTAGTTGTCCGTCGTCCCGTCAGTGGTCTGAACCACCGGACGAAGCCCGACTCCCGGCGACGCTACCTGCGGTTCCGCGGCTTGTCAGCCCCCCACCGACCCGATTTCGGCATCGGTTCCATCACGCCCACCCCGTCCCACCAACCCCCGGATATCCCACCACCCCACCACCCAGGCCCGGTAGACTGCCCCCGGTGCCGCCGTGATCCCTCGCGGACGGCCACCGTGCCTCCTTAGCTCAGCTGGCCAGAGCACCGCTCTTGTAAAGCGGGGGTCGTCGGTTCGAACCCGACAGGGGGCTCAGTTTCCGGTGCAGGTCAGAGCGCCGAAGAACGCAGAACGCCCCGGCGCCGTCCACGGCCCGGGGCGTTCTGACATCTCCGGATGACATCAGTCGGTCTTGCGGCGGCGCTTCAACAGGCGGTCCATGTGCCTCATCGCCTCCCGCTGCTTCTCCTGCACCACGTGCGTGTAGATCTCCATCGTGACGGCGATCTGGCTGTGACCGAGGATGGCCATCAGGTCCCGGGGCGCCACGCCGGCCGCGGACAGGAGCGTCGCGCAGCCGTGCCGGGTGTCGTGCAGCCGGATCGGCGGCAGAGCCTCGGCCTTCGCCACCCGCGTGAACGAGCGGGTGAGGTTGCGCGGCTCGATCGGCTGGCCGGTCGCCGTGGTGAAGACGGAGCCGGACTCCGGCCAGTCCTTCCCCGCCTCCAGCCGCTGGCGGCGCTGCTCGGCCTGCCGGAGTCGCTGCCAGCGGAGCGGAGCGACGCACATCATCGGCAGCGGGATGACCCGCTGGCGGCGCGACTTCGGGGTGTCCTCGTACAGCTCGCCGTCCCGGCGCTGGAGTTGGCGCCGGACGGTCAGGGTGCGGTTCTCAAGGTCGATGTCGGACCAGTGCAACCCGAGGATCTCCCCCCGCCGCAGCCCGAGCGCCACGGCGAGGACGAACGCGGCGTACAGCGGGTCACGCCGGGACCCCTCCAGGAAGACCAGCGTGTCATCGAGGCTCCAGGGCTTGGTCACTCGGTACTCCACTCGGGGGGCTTGAACGAGCTTGGCGACGTTGCGGGTGATCAGTTCGTCCCGCACGGCGGCGGACAGGGCGGTGCGGAGCACCAGGTGGGACTCCTTGGCGGTGGCCGCCGACACCTTCTTGGTCACGGTGCTGATGAGCCGGCGGACGTCGGCGGTGCCGAGCTTCTCCAGGCTCTTCGAGCCGAGCACCGGCACCAGGTGAAGCCGGATGTGCATCTCGTACTTGTCGTAGGTGGTCCGCTTGCGGTGCGGCGCGATGAAGTGCTCCAGCCAGTACGGCAGCCACTCGGCGAGCTTGGCCGACCGGGTGGGCGTCGGGACGCCCTGCCGGTCGCGCCGGACGAGTTCCTGGCGCTTCTCGTCGCACTCCGTCCAGGTCTTGCCATAGACGAACTTGCGGGCCCGGGTGCCGTCGGGCTGCGGGACGTAGACGGCGGCCTGGTAGCGGCCGTCCTTGCGCTTGGTCACGGTGCCGGCGCCGTTGGGGTTGCGCTTCTTTGTCATCAGGCGCTCTCCTCCTTCTTCGTGCGGAAGTACTCGGCGAGGGACTCGGCAGGGATGCGGCGAAGGGCGCCTTCCTTGAAGCTGTCGATCCTCTTGGAGCGGATGAGGTCGTAGACCTTGCTGCGGCTCATTCGAAGGGCGGCCATGACCTCGGGCACGGTCAGGGCTTCGGGGATGGCGGTGGCCATTGGGCGGCTCCCGGGGTTCGAGACACGACGAAGGGGGCGGAACCCTGCCGCGGCTCCGCCCCCTTCCTTCTCTGGGATCCGCTACTGCCGCTACTGCCGCTACCTCCCTGGTCAGGGGCATGTTTTTGGTAGCGGATTGGGTAGCGGTAGCGGATTGGTGCCGCTCCCGCCGCGGCGGGCGGGAGCGGCGGACGGCCTACGGCGCGGCGGCGGCCGGGGTGGCGGGTAGCGGTTCGGTATCCGCTACCTCGGGCGTATCCGCTACCGGAAACAGGGCCCTGACCTGCGCGGTAGCGGCAGTAGCGGCAGTAGCGGATTCCTGGGAACGAAGGGGACAGGGCGGGCAGTACCGCAGCCACGCGTCGGACAGGTCCGCGGCGTAGTAGCCCTTCGCCGAACTCTTCGGGCCGGTCTTGATGTTGCGGGGCTTGATGGGGTCGTTGTCGGCGGTGACGTAGTCGCCGAGCATGCGGGCGAGGGCGCGGGCGGTGATGGGCTTGCCGTCGAGGTCGGCCCACGGCGCGTCGTCCAGCTCGGCGAGCTTGCTGAGCAGGTCGGCGCTGAGCATGCGCTCGGCGCCGTCGAAGATGTCCCGCAGGTCCGTGAGGAGGCGGATGCCGACGCTGCCCTTGTCGTTGGCCTTGGCGGCAGTGACGAGTTGGACGCACGCGGCGCGGGCGCGCTTGGGCCACTGTCCGCCGGCGGCGTCGGCGACGGCGATCAGGGGCTCCCACACGTCGGCGGGCCGGTCGCTGATGCCCTCGGGCAGCTCGGGCCACGCGTCGTGGAGCTGGTCGCGGACGGTGTTGGCCCAGGCAGCGAGGCGGTCGCGCAGGGTGTTGCTCTCGGCCTTGTGGATGCGCTCCCGGTACGCCTCGACCCGCTCGTTGGGGGCCCGGCGGCGCATCCGGATGATGACGGAGCGGCTCATGATGGTGTCGGGCAGGTCGCCGAGACCGGCAGTTGCGAGGGCGGAGTAGACGGGGAACGGCTGGACGGTCTGGGTGGAGCCGTCCCCGACGCACCGGTAGACGACGCCGCCTCGGCGGTGGCCGGCGTTGATGAGGCCGCGCAGATCCTCGTTGCCCGCCGCTTTGGGGCCGAAGACGGTGTCGATCTCGTCGAGCAGGACGGTCGGGCGGGCGTCGGCGTCGGACATCGAGCGGAACAGCGCGGCCGGGCTGACATCGGTGGTGATCATCGGCCGGGGGACGAGGCCGTCGATGATCTCCAGGGAACGGGTCTTGCCGGAGCCGGGTTCCGGGGAGAGGAACGCGATGCGCGGGGTGGATTCGAAGCAGTCGAGCAGGTGGGTGTGGGCGTCCCAGAGCACGACGGCGACGTAGGCGGCTTCGCTGGGGAAGACGTTGAAGCGGCGGTGGTGGGCTTCGACGGCGTCGAGCACGGCGGCACCGTCCTCGGTAGTGGTCGTGACGGACGCGGTGGGATCGGTCATGCTTGCCTCTCCGGTCTGTTGGGGCTGGATGGGAGCGGGCCGCCGGTCTTTGGCGAGAGGGGCGGCCCGCTTCGAGCAGGTCAGGCAGCGCAGGCGCCGGCGGCGGTGAAGCCGCGGTCGACGGCGCGAGTGGCGTAGTCGTGCGGGACGCCGACGTTGACGGCGGCGTCGATGAGCTGCCAGGCGATGGTGTCGAGGCCACAGGGGCCGGGACAGCGGGTGTGCTGGGCAGCGAGGAAGCGGGCGACGCCGAAGGCCTGCGATCCGGCGCCGCTCTCCGGGCAATCCGCGATTTTGGCGAGACCTCGTTGCAGCCCGGTGTGGATGTAGCGGTCGGTGTGTCGGCACCCGCTGCCCACCGTGCGGGTCCAGGGCGGCGAGGGTGAAGAAGCCACCCGCCCCCCGCTCGGCGGCGGGGTGGTCTCTTCCCTGACCACCAGGGCACGGACGGCGTCGGGCAGCGGCACCATGACGCCGGTTCCGTAGCCGAGCCAACGGGCATACGCCACGGCCGACTTGATGTCGACGCCGGGACGGACGGCGTTGGCCGAGACTGTGGCGCCCCGGTAGACCCAGTGCTCGCCGCGGGTGGTGGGCACGGTGAGCGTCGGGGGTAGGGCGGTGCGGGCCCACGCGACGGCGGCGGCGTTGTCGAGGTCGACCACGGTCAGGCCGGCGCCGCCCGGGTGGTAGGCGACCGCTTCGGCCTCCCGCCAGGCCCGCAGCCACAGCGGGCTGGCCAGGACGGTGGGGTCTGTGGTGGCAGCGGCCCACGCGTGGCACGGCGCCGGGCACGTGCACGGGCCCGGCACCTTCATGTTCGGCCGCCCGCCGCACGCGAGGGCTTCACAGGCCGGGCAGTTGCCGACCGGGCGTTTCCCGGCCCGAAGTGGCAGCACCGGAAGGCCGAGCCGGGTCAGGTCGAGAGCGAGTCGGAGGATGGGGGTCACGCCGGTCTCCAGACGTCGGCGGGGGCTGCTCGGCGGCGTGCTGTTCGGCGCAGACCTTGTGCGCGGGTCTGCGCTGCTCGTCGCGAAGCGGGGTGGGGCGACGGCACCAGCGACAGGGCCGAGGGCCGGTGCGGTCGAAGTGGGAAGCGTCGCGCCAGTCCAGGAAGGCGGACACGGTTGCCAGCCCGGCCGGTCAGCGGTGGCCAGCAGACCAGCAGCCGGGACAGATGTCCCGGCCGCCGGGGCGCTGGTGCCATCCGTCCGGGCGCCGGAGTTGGCGGACATCGTTGGCAGTTCGGGCCGCGGGGTGGTGGATCTCGGGTGCGTCGCAGTCGGGGCCGTCGCAGTGAACGATCGGGATGTTGTAAGTGCTCACGCGGCGCTCCTGGCGGGGGCTGCGTGGAGCTGGCGGGCGGCCTGCTGGCCGATGACCTGGCTGTAGTCCGGGGGGATGGCTTCGGCGATCTCGCGGCGGTCGGTGGTCCAGTGGATGCCCATGGCGTCCTGCCACTGGGGCACGCTGCCCTTGCCGCCGCCGTTGCCGTAGACCTGGAAGTAGCGGCCCTGTTCGGGGCTGACGTACCGGCCGTGTCGGTAGCCGATGGTCAGGCCCCGGTGCGGGACGTGCGGCGGCTGGTCGAGGACGAGGCCGCCGCCGGCTTCGAAGTTGCGGTGCCGGAGCACGCGCAGGCCGAACATCTCCCCGCACAGCGTGAGGTCGACCCGCATGCGCTTGGAGGCGCGGCCTGGGGGCTGCTCGATCACGTACGGGCGGCCGGTGGACTCCAGCGCGGCGCGGGTGGGTTCGAGCAGGTCGGCGTACCGGTCGCGGCGGGCGGCGTTGGTGCCCGCGGTGAGCGTGCAGTCGTACTGGCAGGGCGGTCCGGCGGAGATCAGGTCGAACCGGCGGCCGTGGGCGGCGATGGTCTCGACGGCGTCCCCTTGCAGGAACGGGAAGGGGTAGTTCGGCTGGTCGAGGATGTCGACGCCGACGATGTCGAACCCGGCCAGCCAGAACCCCATGCCGGCGCCGCCGATGTTGCAGTATGCGTCCAGCACGGTCATGCCGTTCCACGGCCGCGCGGGCAGCCACTCGGCCGCCGGGCGCAGGGCGAGGGAGAGGCCCGGGGCGCTCACCGGGCACCGCCAAGAAGGTCGGCAACGAGCGGGGCGAGGTGCGCGTTGGCGTACTCGGCGAGGGCGCCGACCACGGTCTTGGCCTGGTGGGTGAGCGTGTGGCCGGGGCGGGCCGTGGTGGGGGTGATGAGGATGCTGTCCGGGATCGGGAGGAGCACGGTGGCGGTGACCAGGACGGCGGGGCGGTCGGTGCGCTCCGGGCTGACCAGCACGGGCCACGGCTCGTTCGAGCGGGACCACGGGGCGCGCTCCCAGTCCAGCGGCCGCCCGGCGGGGCGGCGGGTGAGCGCGGAGTGCCGAAGGCCGACCTTCGCGCAGAAGTGGGCACAGTCGTCGTGGTCGACGTAGACCTCGACCCGGTCGAGGTCGGGCCGGACGACCGCATAGCCGGGGGCCATGACGGGGGAGGTGGCCGTGCGCCACGCGGCGGCGGCGAAGTCGACCGGCCGGAGCGGCTGGTCGTCGTCGTGGAAGTCGGCGGCGTGGTGGGCGATGTAGGCGCCGTAGCGGGAGTGGCCGTCGCTGGCGTTCTCGCGGTCGGCGGTGTCGTCAACGATGACGAGCGTGGAGCGGTCGAAGTCGGGCATGCTGATTCCATCTCCGTGAAGGGGATACACAGCCCCGCACCGGCCGGCTCTCTGCCAAGAACAGACGGCCGGGGCGGGGCTTCGTGCTGCACGGCAGCGGGTCTGCCGGTCCCCCGCACCGTCCGGGCCCCGGCCGCTGGCTGCGGCGGTGGTCCGGGCGGCACGGCCGGTTGGGCAGGCAGTCAGTGGTGCGGGCCCTCGCACTGGGCGTCCGGGCAGGAACAGCCGGAGCACTCGGGACAGACGTCGTCCTCGCACGCCTCGCACAGCCAGTGGCCGGGGCACTCCTCGTTGGCGCATTCGTCGCAGTAGTGACCAGGGCAGCCCCAGTCGTCGCACTCGTCGCAGTAGGACACGGGAATCTCCAAGGTCAGCGGTTGCGGTTGGTGACGTTGACGCTCACGTTCACGGCGCCCTGCCCACCCCGGCCCCCGCCGCCCCCGCTGTTCTTGAGGAGGTAGGCGACGCCGAGTGCGGCGACGAGCAGGCCGAGGCCGGTGGTGGCGGTGGCGAGGGTCTGGAGCAGGAAGCCGACGCCGAGGCCTGCGCCGCCGATGCCGATGCCGCCCGCGAGCAGGCGGGCGGGCCACGGGTCCCGTGCCGGAACCGGCGCCGGGAGCGTGGCGGGGGCGTGCTGGGCGGGCAGGTAGCCGGAGGCGGGGTGGTGGATCGGGGCCGGTAGCTGTGCGGCCGGCTGGTAGAGGGCGAGGGGCGCGGGGGCGGGTTGGGTGGCGTAGTAGGGGGTGCCGTCCTGGGTGTAGAGCACCGGGGCGGTGAACGGTTGCGGGTTGGCGGTGTGGTCCACGGTGCTTCTCCTGTCGGCGGGGCGGGGGTGGGTCAGTGGATGGTGGAGACGTAGTTGGCGAGGGAGGCGAGGGCGCCGTTCACGGGTTTGGCGAGGCCGGTGCCGGCGGCGGTGAAGCCGGACAGCCACACCAGGACGGCGCTGCCGACGCTGACGCGCTGGGCGCGGACGAGGACGACGGTGATGACGGCGAACAGCAGGGCGGAGGAGATGGAGACGATCACGGCGGAGGGTCCTTCCGGGCGCCCCGGGGGCGGTTTCGGGGTGTGGTCGAGCGGTGCGGGAGGGGGTGTCAGAGGCGTGCGGGGCGGGGGTGTCAGAAGCGTCAGGAAGGGGTGTCAGACGCGTCAGACACCCCTCGCGCGCACGCGTTACCTGGGGAAAACGGCCCGTTCGGTGTCAGGGCCGTCTGACGCGTCAGACGCGTCAGGGCCGTCAGAAGCGGTTCAGGCGGCGGCCGGCTGGAGCGGGATGATCTCGTAGCGTCCGACCTCGTCGGTCTCGCGCAGGCGGCCGGAGTCGACCATCTCGGAGACCTGTCCGGACACCCAGCTGCGGCCTCGGTTGAAGCGGTCGCAGTACTCCATGAAGTCGGCCGGGCCGACCTCGGTACGGCCCTCGGACTCGAACTCGGCCAGCAGCTCGCCCATGATCTTCTTGGCCTCGTTCTTGCCGACCCGGGTGCGCGGCGGGATCTCCGGCGGGGCGATCTCCACCACGTGCTCGACGGGCGGGAGTTCGGCGTCCGGGTCGATCCACCCGTCCTCGTCGCCGTCGGCCTCCTCGGGGTCGATGTCGTAGTCGTAGTCCACCGCGGCGTTCTCCTCGTCGTAGATCCCGCCGTCGTCGCCGTCCTCGACGGGTGGGGCGGGGAGGGGGTAGCGGGTGCGCTGGGTGAAGGCGGGGCCGACTGCGTTCGCGGCGGCCTTGGCGGTGACCGGGTCGCACTGGGCACGGAGGTGGGCGAACTCGGCGACGGCCCAGTTCATGGCGTCCACCGGGGTGAGGTAGCCGCGGCCGGGGGTGGCCCAGAAGGTCTCCGGGATGCCGTTGGCAACCAGGTAGGAGTAACCAGGCTTCTTGTCCTTCCACACCTGCGGCGCTGCTCCGGCGTCCATGGCCTCGTCGGGCAGGGCGAACTGCGCGTCCCGGTCGTCTCGCAGGCCGAACACCCAGCTGGAGCCGAGGGAGGCACGGGTGTCGGTGCTGAGCTGGGTGTGGGAGGCACGCTGCATCGAGACGACCAGGGACATCCCGGCGGAACGGGCTTCCTGGGCCGGGCCGGTGAAGACGTCGTCGTCGGTCTCACGGAGAGTCTTGGCGGCCTCTTCGAACCAGGCGATGAGGTAGGGCATGCCCGGGGAGCCGTCGGCCTGTGTCTCGGCGCATGCGGGTTCCCACTGCTTGTACCCGTACTTGGCCAGCCAGGACGTGCGGGCCGGGATGACGGCCTTGAGTGCAGTGATCATGGCCTTGGTGTCGTCCATGGTGAGCGCGGCCCAGTCGAGCGCCGGCAGCAGCGGGCCGAGAGTCTGCTCGGACTTGGCCGGGTCGGACGCCCACACGATCACATCGCGGCGGGTGATGACCTCGGTCAGCGCGGTCAGGCCGCCCTCGGACTTCCCGGAGCCGGTCATCCCCATGATCAGCAGGTGCATCGCGTTGCGCTGCGCTTCCGGGTCTCCGGGGAAGAACATCGCCATGTCGGCGCCGTCCTCGTAGATCCCGGTGTGGACCGGGTCGGCGATCGACCCGCCCGGGTGCGAGGGGCCCGGGTAGGGCATGCCGGCCTTGAGCAGGTCATGGGGGACGACGGTGAGCGTCGTGCGGGACGAGTCGTCCGGGTCCGGGGTCGTACGCAGGGCGTTCTTGGCGACCCGCAGCGCTCCGGCCAGCTTCGGCAACGCCTTCGAGACGTCGTCCGGCGTCAACTCCCCACCGGGAAGCTGAAGTTCGAACTCGGCCTTGTTGGGCTGCACCTTGGCGGAGGTGACCAGGGTCTTGGCGAGACCGACCTTCTCCAACAGCCCCTTGTCGCCGTCGTTCGGCGTGCCGTCGGGGTTGACCCGCAGCAGCTGACGGATGTTCCACGTCGCCGCGAGCGCCGGTCCCCCTATCAGGTAGAGGCTCGGCAGGGGGCCGGCCGCGGGCCCGGCGAGGGCCGCGGCGGTGAACCACGACGTCCCCGCGGCGACCGTGATCGCGGAGTGCAGACGGCGCTGCTGGCTGGTCGGCTTGCCCGCCCACCAGGTGGCGGCGGTGAGACCGAGGGAGGCGAGGGTGAGCCCGACCGCACCGGCCGCCGACTCACCCCACATGGCGTATGCCGGGAGGGAGAGGATGCCGGTGCCGCCCGCGACGATCCACGGCGGAAGGTAGGGCTTCATGCGGTGGAGCAGGTACTCGCCGACACCGCCGGCGTGCTGGTTGGGGTCGAGCTGCAGGTACCCGGCCTGCTGGCCGGTGTCGAGGTGCGCGACGGGCTGAGGCTGGCGGCGCATGGGCGGTCTCCCTGGGCTGCGGGGCGTGGGGTGGGGCCCGGCCGGGGCAGCGCGCGGCACAGCTCACCCGACCGGCTGGGCGGGGGCGGTGCGCGCCCTGCCCCGGCCGGGGATCAGAGCGGGATCAGCCGAAGTCGAAGCGGCGGCGGGGCTGGCGGGGCTTGGCCACGCGGGAGATCTCCGGGTCGTACTCGCGCTGGAACGCGGCGTAGGTGCGGGCGATCTCGGCGGCGCAGTCCTTCGCGTCGTCGGCGGCCTTCTTCAGGTGCTTGGCCACCCGCCGGGCGCGGGTCAGGGAGCCGAACGGCCGGCCGTCGGCGTCGGGGACCTCCTTGAGCACGGCGCTCAGCAGCTCGTGCGCCATGGCGAGGTCGAACGACACCTGCGACATGGCCCGGCGGCCCTGCTCGCAGTAGTTGCGCACGTCGGCGTTGGTGAAGAACTCCGGGTCGCCGAGCGGGGAGTACTCGCGCCCGCCGCCGCGCTGCCCGCCGCCGGACGGGCTGCCGATCGGGCCCGACGACGGACCGGGACCGCCGGGGCCACGGCCACCGCCGTACGCGGCGCCACCCCCGCCGCCGGCGGTGTTGCGGGTGTAGTTGAAGTGGTAGCTCGGCCCGACGCGGGTGCGGGAGTTGCCACCGGGCGGCGGCGGTGGGGTCTTCCCGCCGCCGGCGGAGTTGCCGGAGCGGCGCGGGGGCGGGAACGGGCTTCCGGGGTTGGGAGGGGTGCTCATCTGCTGTCTCCTCGGGGAGTTCAGTCGGTCTCGGCGGTGAGCGCGGTGGTGGCGAGCTTGCGGCGGTGCTGCCACCAGAGCGTCTGCGCGGTGACGGTGCCGGCCAGCCACGCGACGGCGAGCAGGCCGCTCGTGGGGCCGAACCAGACGGCCAGCGCCGACCAGCCGAGGCCGGCGGACAAGGCGGCGACGGAGCGGGTGCGGGTACGGGCCTTGCGGCGCACGGCCAGGGCCCACCCGGCGGGCAGCAGCACGGCCGGGACGGCGAGGGCGAGCGCGGCGGCCGGGACGGCGGACAGCGCACCGGCCGCCGCGAACACGCCGATCCCGGCCCAGACCGGAGCCCACGCGATGCGGCGGCGCCACAGTGCGCGGCCGGTCGCGAGGGCCAACCGGCCGCTCAGGGACGGCTGGTGGGGGACGACCAGCACGACGGGGGCGGTGCCCCGGCCGAGGTCGACCACGTGCGCCGCGGGAGCGCCCCGGCGCCTGAAGCCGCGCTGTGCGGGTATCTGCAGCTTGGTAGTGCGGATGCGTGCCATGACGGACCTCCGGGGCGGTCAGAGCCGGTAGGGCTCCAGCGAGAAGAACAGGACGTTGCCGCGGCCCAGCTCGGGCCGCTGCTGGGTCAGCCACTCCCGGATGTCCAGGTAGGCGCGTTCACGGTTGCTGCCGGGGGCGATGCTCAGGGTGCCGTTGTGGGTGACGACGGCGTAGCCGTTGGGCACCTGGTACTGGAGCGTGATCAGCCACGAGTGGGTGGGCTCGACGGCCGGGGCGGTGGTGGCGGTGTCGGACACGGTTCCTCCGTTGGTCAGCGGGTCTGCTGGATGAGGGAGCCGAGCAGCTCGGGGCGGTTGGTGGCGCCGAGCGAGCGGCCGGCGGAGGTGAACAGGTGCCACCAGTGGGCGGTGCCGTCGTCGTTGCTGGTGTGGGCGCACGTGAAGCCGTGGAGCGGGAAGACGTCCACGACGCGGGTCTGCTCGAACTCCGGCTGCGGGGCGGGGATGCGGTCGGTGCTCATCGGTTCTCCCTTGGGTCAGGCGGCGATCGAGTCGGGGGCGGCGCAGGTCAGACAAGTGCCGAGGTGCGCGGGCAGGACGTAGCCGGCGTCCGCGTGGCAGAGCGGGCAGGTGCGGCGCGCGGCGTTGGCCTTGGCGAGGGCGGCGGCCCGCGCGGGGGTCATCGGCCGGACCGGCTTGGCCAGCGCGAGGCGGTAGAGGTAGGCGGGGCGGGTGCCGCCGTAGCGGGAGCGCCACATGATCTGCGCGGCGACGTCCTGCCCGCCGGGGCGCAGGCCGCGGGCGCGCAGTTGGCGGCGGGTGAAGAGGCCACCCGGCGCCATGCGCCACGGGTAGGTGGGCGTACCGCCGTGGCGGGTGCCTTCGGGGTCCCAGTAACGGGGGCGGCTCATGCGGCGACCGCCTCGGCGTCGCCGTCCTGCTGCTCGTTGAGCCGCTTGTAGACGATGTTGACGTAGGCCGGGGAGCGGGTGGAGCGCCGTGCGGCTTCGCGCTGGGAGACCCGGTCGCGCCAGCACTCTTCGATCACGCGGGCGGCCTCGGCCTCGTCCAGCCGGATCGGCTCCGGCGAGTCGGTGTTCACCTGGTCGGCGTGGGCGTTCACCTCGTGCTCGGCGGTGAACGGTTCAGGCTCCGGGGTGTTCACCGGGTCCGGCCCGTCCGGGTACACCGGGCCGTCGATCACGTCGTCGCCCGGTTCCGGGGCCGGGTCGGCGATCGGCTCGGCAGGGTCGACCGCGGCGGGGTGAACGGGGGTGAGCGCCGGGTGAACGGGCTCGCTGTTCACCTTGTCTGCAGGGCCCGCCGGGAGCGCTTCCCGGGCGTCCGGAGCGGGTCCGGTCGGCACGGTCGCGACGGGCGGCGGAAGGAGGGTGAACGGCGCCGTCGGGAGGGTGAACAGCGGCACGTTCACCACCTGCCGGGCGGCCTGCGGGACCGTGGCCGGGCGGGTGCGGAGCGGCGGCTGGGATCGGCGCGCGAGGCGGGCCAGGGACCGGCGGTAGGCCGGTCCGGCCTCGGCGACGAGCAGCAGCAACAGCGGCGGGATCAGGTGGATCACCACGCCGACCAGGTCTTTCGCGAGGGCGGCGGCCCCGATGTTGAGCCAGACCGTGGCCAGCCCGGTGACCCACCGGAAGACGGCTGGCCAGCGTCCGGGCTTCACGCCGAAGCGGGACAGAGTGCTGTCCGCCTGGAGGCTCAGGATGAAGCACCCGTCGCCAGCGACCGCCATGACGGGGCCGGTGCCGTACCCGGTCGAATGGGCGTCGATGAACGGGGCGGCGGTGGACATGCTCACCGCGACCACCGCCCCCGTCAGCACCCACGTTCCGGCGCTGATCACCCGGGACGTGCGGCGGATCTGGGTCCGGGTGGGCACCTCGGTAAGCACCGGGTGAACACCCCCGCCGGAGCGGTGAACGTTCACCCGGCACCCCCGGCGTTCACCCGGGCCTGCGCGCGGGCCGTACGGCGGCGGAGGTTGGCGCGCTCGTTGGCGGTCAAGCCGCCGAAGACGCCGTGCGGCTCACGTCGCTCCATCGCGTCAGCCAGGCACAGCGACTTCACCGGGCAGCCGGCGCAGATCATCTTGGCGCGGCGCTCGGCCCATCCGGCGCCGATTTTGTCGGGGTCCGGGTAGAACACCTCAGTGTCGACGCCGACGCAGGCCGCGCCGCGCAAGTCGCCGCCGCCGTCCGGACGGTACTCGGCGAGTACCGTGGCTGCCGGCCGGGCGGCCAGGTGCGGAGTGCGGGTCGCGCCGTTGATCAGGCTGTGGAGCTGGGTCATCACGCCGCCGCCTTCCAGGTCAGCACCCAGCGGCGCTCGGCGGTGCGCATCAGCGCGGACGCGAATCGGGCGGCCGGTGCGGGCAGGTCCCGCAGGACCGCGCGGGCGACGTCGAGCCGGACCATCCGGTCCTCGTCGGAGCTGTCCGCGGTGCCGTCGAACAGCTCGGTGTCGACGCCGAAGCCGAAGTCGGCGCCGGTCCCGAAGGCCAGTTCCGCGAACTCCTCGGGGGTCGCGGCTTCCTGGCCTGCAACAATCAGTTTCATGGGTTCACCTCGTCCAATCGGGGGGCGAGCCCGCAGGGCCGCCGCGCGTACCTTGGCCGGGGGCGCGGTGGCCCGACTTATGCGGGCTGGGCTTCTCGTCGTTCACGAGCAGCCGCGGAACCCGACGCGGACCCGCCGCCGTGAGGGCGGCCAGCGCGCGTCGGGGACCGTGATCGCTGGTAACGCGACCGGAAGCGGTGAGCCCCGCCCGCTGTCAGCGGCGGGGCTGGGTACAGATCTGGGGCATGCCCATGGGCGCGCCTCCTCAGGTCGAAGCCCCTTGAAGGGCTGGCTGATTGGGGTTGCCCGTCCTACGGGCTGTCAGGTCTTTCGGGCCTGGTCCGGTGCCTCTCTCTGTTCGGCACCACAGGGCGGCACACTCCCCGGATCAGGGAGTGACGCGTGGCTCGCTGCCGCCAGCGACATCACCCGGTCGCCTCGGGGGCGGTCTGTCTCATCCCGCCACGTGCGCTGGCACTCCGCTGTACTTCCCCACACCCCCGAAGGGGTGGCATGCCACTGCGTAGGGGGAGAGCTTCGTTCATCGCGGCGGTTCGCCCCCGGTTCCTCAACCTAGGCGCCTACCGCGACCGCCGCCCTCGCGTCGGTCCCGCACGATCACTGTTCAGTTCTCAAGGGACTGCGCTTCCCTGGCCGACCCCGAGGAGCCGACTTCCGGGCGCATTTGTCCAGCTCAGGGCAGCCCAAAGAAGGGCCTCAAGAGCCGGTGGTTGTTGCAGCGGCCCCGCTGGTTCACAGGCCCGTTCTGCTGCGACAAGCCTGCTCCGACGCACAGCGCCAGACCAATGACGGCCTGTCATATGAGGCTTTCCGCCGGGGCGTTGCCTTCACAACCAACATGGTGCACCTAGTGCGCCAAGCTGGCAAGCGCTTCGCTGCGGCACACTGGTGCACTAAGTGCGATACGTCGACTGGAGGACCACTGGTGACCGAGTTCCAAGGCGCGCCGGCCTATCTCCAGCTAGCCGATGACCTGCGGGAACAGATCCGCAGCGGCAAGCTGGCCGCAGGCACCGCACTGTCGTCAACACAGAAGCTCATGGACAGCCACGGCGTGTCGAGCACCGTCGTGAAGAACGCCGTGTCCCTGCTTCGCGCAGAGGGCTACGTGATCGGACACCAAGGCAAGGGCGTGTTCGTCCAGCTCCCGCCGCGGTTGGCCGGGCACTCCCGGGGGGCCGCCGACTGGGCTGTGCCGGTGCTGCAAGCCAGCCAGGCGCTCGAACAAGCCCTACGCGAGTTGGCCCGCGGGGAAGGGAAGGGCACAGATGCCGAAGCGGCTCTCCAGCGCTGGCGGGCCGCGTTCGATGCGCTTCCCGACAGCCTGAAGAGCCGCTTGGCGGAGTAGATCAGAGATCGTCGTGGCTGGTTGCCGCCCACCCGTCTCGGATCAGGTCCTGGAGGCCGGACCGCTCGGGCTTCCATCCGAGCTCGGCTGTGATCCGGGTGAGGTCGGCGACCAGCCGGGGCGGTTCCGGCTGCGGAGGGCGGTGAACCACCGGCACAGGCCGTCCAGTGACCTGCTCCACGGCATCGACTATCTCGCGCATGCTCGCCGGAGTTGCGCCCACGTTGTAGGACCGGTGCGCGAACTTCCCGGCGTGCAGCGCCAACACGTACGCGCGGGCCAGGTCATCCACGTGAACGAAGTCGCGGACAGCGCTCCCGTCGCCGTTCATCTCCAAGTGTGGGTAGCGGCCGGCCGCCACGGCCAGCGCCTTCGGGATGATCCGGGAGTCGTCAGCGTCCGCCACCCCACCCACCGAGCCCGCGATGTTGAAGCACCGCAGGCTCACCGCCCGGACGGTGCCGCGCTCACCTTCGAGCTTCAGCAACTCGTCTGCGGCGAGCTTCGAGATGCCATACGGATTGCCCGGAGCAGGCACGACGTCCTCACCGATGGGCTGCTGGTCAGGGGCCCCGTAGATCGCGGCCGTCGAACCGAGCACGACCACAGGGCGATCCGTGGCAGCTCGACCGGGCAGCGCTGCCAGCAGGGCCGCGGTGCCGTTGACGTTCACGTCGTGGTACTCGTCGGGCATCTCGAAGGACTCGCGCACCCGCGTGAGCGCGGCCAGGTGGCAGACGGCGTGCACGCCGCGCACGGCCGATGCCACGGCCTGCTCGTCGCGGATGTCGCCGTGGACCACATCGGCCACCGGCAGCTCGGGGAGCGGGGCGCCCGGGGGTCGATGGGTCAGGGCAACTACCTCGTGGCCCGCCTCGACAAGTCGCCGGACAACCGCGTTGCCGACGAAGCCGAAGGCACCCGTCACGAGTACGCGCACGGATTTCCTCCTCAGTTCAGGATCAGTCCGCGATGCTGCCACGCCAGGTCGAGGCACGCGGCGGCGGCAGACGCGAGCGGTTCATTCTCCAGCAGGTGGCGAATGTTGGCCTCGGTGAAGTCGATCCCCCCGGCGCTGCCCGTGCCGGCAATGACGCTGCCCTCGGTGTTGCGGGAGACCATGCCGGAGAACACCGCGTCGTACACGTCGGCGTCGATGACCACGACGCTAAGGATCTCACCCGCCAGCGTGAGCGGGTCCAAGCCGATCCCGAAGCAGTACGGCCGCACCTTGCCCGCGCGCCGGGCCTCGTTGAGCGTGCGGAACGGCTCGACCCCGTCGTAGTCGATGGGCTCGCCGCTGCTGCCGTCGGCTTCCGGGTCGCCCAGGAACTCCTCCGCGTACTCGCGGAGGACGTTGCGCCAGAGATCGAAGTCGTTCGACTGGTCCCACGGCATCACCGAGGACGGCTGAAATACCCCGGCGGGCATGATGTGGTACGTCCCGCCGGCCAACGCCACGTTGCTCGCCGCTCGGTGGTGCAGCGGGAACGATGCCGTGCCGTCCGCGGCAAGCCGGATGGTCAGGGTGTCGATGGACGGCAGCAGCGGACGACGACCAAGGTCGAACGGGTCACCGACCAGCGCGCGGAACGGGAGCGCGTCCCAGTTCGGCTCCCCGATCCATGCGGGGTCGCTGCCGGTCGCCAGCCACGCGCCCGCCAGCTCGTGCGCCACGCCCTCGCAGACGTCCGCCATGTCGAAGTAGGTCGTGTAGCCGAACGACAGCTTGGGCCGCCCGTCGACCTGGGCCACGTGAAGCAGCCGGAAGCTCGGCCGGTTCACGAACAGCGACGGCCGGTCGACCATGCGGATGGCCTGCGAGTACCGGGCGAAACGCCCGCCGGTCGCAGCCAAGGGACGGACACCTTCAGACTCGGGCTCGGCGCCCACGACCGCCGGCGGAGCCGTCTGCGGCAACCACGTGAGGTTGATCTCGCCGAAGTCCAAGGGCTCCGGCCACATCCAGCCGGTCGTCGTGAGTACGGGGCTGTTCCCCGCACGGGCCACGTCCGGGTACAGCCGGGCGGCGGCGGTGGTGAGTTCGCTCCGGTGCCGGTTCAGGTCCCGGCGGGTCATCCGCCAACGGCGCTGTTCCTCGGCGGCGTCCTGCGGACCAGCCTCGCCACCGGCCGCCGAGACAACAGCCGCCTCGACGGCTGGCAGCAAACCCAACTCGTCCTCGGGCAGCCCCAACGCCTGAGCTAGGCGCCGAAGCTCATCCATGTCCTTGATCACGCGCTTCCCGCGCTCCAACAGCGAGACGTACGACTGGTCGTAGCCGAGCAGGTCAGCGAGGTCCTGTTGCTTCAGCTTGTGGAGCGCGCGGTAGGCCTTCAGGACGTCTCCGAGGTTGGACCCGTCCGGCGGCGCGGTGCGCTCGGCGGGGGCGGGGAGCCAGCTGACGGGCTTGGCCGCCGGGACGGCCTGCGCGACTGCGGCGGCCGGCCCGATCGCACGGCGGCACGGGCTGCACACGGTGTCGGTGTTGGTGCGGCTGAGCCTGGCGCCGCACCGGTTGCAGAGGGCAGCAGTCCTGCCAGTCGTGGTCATGAGGTCCCATTTCTCTCAAAGGGCCGACCGGTAAATTTGCCGAAGAGGCTTCAAATTAAAATGGATACTCCACGAGAACCCTTCCCTGCTTTGTTTTAATTTCCATATAGGGCAGGTTGAGCAGATTGCAAACCTCGCCAGCCGCCTGCCTCAATTGATCGCCCGAAAGGTTAATATTTGCCGGAATGGTTACAAAGAGTCCTGCGTCGGACACATCCGCCTCGAAATATTCAATCCCGCGCTCCCTTAGGGCGGTATCGACAGTTGCCCGCAGTCTTGTCCCCGACTTTCTGGGACCATTGAAGGAGCGCTCAAGCCTGGTCTCGATATCCACCAGTCGGCGCTCTTGCTGCCTCATCAGGAGTAGCACTTCTTCAACCATTTCAGCCTGGGGTCGCCGAGGCTCCAGATTAGAATCTGCAGCACCTCCAGACCTAATCTCTCCCAGCTCCTTCTCAAGGTCAGGCCAATACCTGTCGAAGGTTCGACGAACTCGATCAGGAGCAACCGCTGCCTCACGGAGGGCGTTATTGAGATCCAAGACTAGCTTGAGAACGTCATCACGGCTTTGGCTCGATGTCGCTTGAAACTGAGCCAGGGGACCCGTGAGGTCGGTGGGCTTAAGGTCAATCAGGAATGGCATGACATGCGCTTCGCTGATTTGCTTCGAGAGCGCCCCGGCTTCAAAGTTCACCCACTGTGACTGCTGGCTTCCTGCTGTCACGCAAATAATGCCAAAGTTGGCACCCTCCAGCTCATCGGATATCTCCCTAGACGCTCGGCTCCCCTTGGATATGTCCTGGGAAGATACCCACGGATCGAGCGCCTGCAGGACATCCGGAAGCCATCCCTTCAGGAGCTCGGCCACGCGCCTGGAAGTCTCGCCAGACCAACTCAGAAAAACCTTCAACATTTGCTCCTGATCCAACTAGCGAATGCTCATCAGTTCCACTTGTCGGTTTTTTAGCTCACCATATGAAGTTCGAATATACTCCAAAAATGGTTCCCCGGGGTGTCGAATTAGCAGATTCTCCAGCTCGCCTTCCTGTGTGCCATCGATAGCCAAGAAAGGCTCATAAGATGACGCATGGGCGCAGAATTCTAAAACCACATCGGGGATGCTATCCCCAATTATTAGATCTCCTCGACTGAGGATTACGTCGCGCATTCTTTGGGCCGATGGCGCAAATGAACTAGCAACCCATCTTTCCCATCGCTCGCGCTCGGGGGTCGGAAGTGATGCATCGTGGATTCGCCCTGACTGTGGCGGAAGGTGCTGGACCCGGAAAGCATGCCAGGATCTTTCGTTTGTTTCCGCAAGAACCAGGAGCGGCCCATAGAGCTCGCGAAGCTGAGAATTCACCCACTCCAGCTGCGCCTGATGAGAGGAGCGCCTGACTTCACCACGATGATTCATCCAGTACGCAAGCACGGCTATCAAAACGCTGGCACTCGCGGTAATTATAGCTGTCGTCAAAGTTTATATTCTTTCGGTCTGTGGAGTTGCTTCGGGGCAAAGCATGGCACAAGCACCTGGCGCTAGTTGGCTATTTGCTCATATCGCGGCGGAACAGCACGACCATGGCAGCCAAGAGGGGTCCGGCACCTGCTGGGCCGCCAAGCTAGACCCATCGGCCTGTCAGAGCGTCGGCCAAGTTGCGACTGACAGGCCGAGAGCACAGCGCCGGATCTCCACCACTTGCTCACTTGGGAGAACCCTGGCAGACGATCTTGAAATCAGGGCCGCCTAGTCCGGTGCGGGACCAACACAAAGCAACCGTCTGAACAGGACTGATGCTGACTAGCGCAGGTCGGCCGCCACCCCGGACCTCATTCGGGATGAAGAGGCCCTGGATTCAAGCCCCGCCACCCCGCACTGAGTCGGGGTGCTGACATCGCTTCCTGACATCAACACGCCCGGACGCCGACATGCCCGTGCGTCACCGTGGATCCGCGGCGTTGGCGAGCGGGATGCGTAAGGGCCGCTCCGTGACGCCCGCGTTTGATCTTGTAAAGCGGGGGTCGTCGGTTCGAACCCGACAGGGGGCTCAGCGTGTGAAGGGCCGGTCCGACGTGTTGTCGGGCCGGCCCTTCGGCGTTGGGGGAGGGGGCGTCAGTCGGGTGGGAGGGTGAGGGTGGCGAGGGCGCCGCCGGTGGGGTGGTTGGCGAAGGTGAGGGTGGCGCCGATGACGCGGGCGTGGCCGGTGGCGATGGTGAGGCCGAGGCCGTGGCCGCGGCCGCGTTCGGGGACGTTGGTGCGGAAGCGCTGGGGGCCGTGCCGGAGCAGGTCGTCGGGGTAGCCGGGGCCGTGGTCGCGGACGGTGATGCGGGGGCCGTCGACGTGGAGGTGGACCGGGGCGGCGCCGTGGCGGTGGGCGTTGAGGATCAGGTTGCCGAGGATGCGGTCCAGTCGGCGCAGGTCGGTGCGGACCTGCCGGTCGGCGGCGACCTCGACCGTGACGTCCAGTCCGGTGAGGGAGACGGTGCGGCGCACCGCGCGTTCCAGGGGGACGGCGGAGAGGTCGGGGGACTCGGCGTCGGCGTCCAGGCGGGAGACCTCCAGGAGGTCCTCGACCAGGCCGCGCAGGGCCTGGACCCGGTTCTGCACGAGTTGGGTGGGGCGGCCGGGCGGCAGCAGTTCGGCGGCGGTGACCAGGCCGGTGAGCGGGGTGCGCAGCTCGTGGGCGACGTCCGCGGTGAAGCGCTGCTCGTCGGCCAGGCGGCGGTGCAGGGTGCGGGACATCAGATCGACGGCGGCGGCGAGGTCGGCGACCTCGTCCTTGCCGTCGACGAGTTCGCCGATCCGGGTGTCCGTCCCTCCGGCGGCGATGCCCCGGGCGGCGGTGGCGGCGGTGCGCAGGCGACGGCTGATCCGGTCCGCGACGAGGACGCCGACCAGCACGGTGGTGAAGACCGCGGCGACGACGGTGAGCAGGATGATCCGGTCCAGGTCGGCGATGGCCTGCCGGTCCTGGGTGAAGTCCACCCGCACGGAGACCACTCCGTCCGGGACCGGGCCGGCCGCCCACATCGACTCGCCCTTCCCGTCGGCCGCGAGCAGTGTGCCCTGCCGGCCGCTCCGGGCGAGGGTGCGCAGCCGGTCGGGGAGGGCTGGGTCGTCGACCGCGGCGCCCGGGCCGGCCGTCTCGCGGTTGCGTTCGTAGCCGGTCAGGGTCGAGTCGAGGGCGGTGAGCGCGGCGGCGCGGGCCTGGTCGACGTGCTGACGGATCATCGCCTGGTGGACCAGCAGGCCGACCGCCACGGCGACCAGGACGGAGATGGCGGCGACGGCGGTGGCGATCTGGCGGCGCAGGGTCATGCCGGGCGCCGCAGCTTGTAACCGAACCCGCGGACGGTCTCGATCCGGCCGGAGCCGATCTTGGCGCGCAGCCGCTGCACGTGGACGTCCACGACCCGGGTGTCGGCGCCCCACTCGTAGTCCCAGACCCGTTCGAGCAGGGTGGAGCGCTCCAGCACGATGCCGGGCGCGGCGGTGAACTCCAGCAGCAGCCGCAGTTCGGTGGGGGTGAGCGGGACGAGGCGGCCGTCCACCCGTACCTCCATGCTGTCGGTGTCCACGCGCAGGCCGTCGAAGCTGCGGACGGCGGTGGAGGGGCCGGGCGCCGGGGTGTCCGGCGGCAGCGGCGCGGCGGTGGAGGGCGGGGGCGTCGGTGCGTCCGTGGAGGGCGGCGTCGGGGCGGTTGTGTCCGTCGTCGGGACGACGCGGATGCGGCGCAGCACCGTACGGATCCGGGCGACCAGGACGGCGCTCTCGAAGGGCTTGACGACGTAGTCGTCCGCGCCGGCCTCCAGGCCGGAGACCACGTCCACCGGGTCGGTGCGCGCCGACATCATCAGGATCGGCAGCTGGCTCTCCTCGCGGATCCGGCGGCAGAGGCCGACCCCGTCGAGCAGCGGCAGCATGACGTCCAGCAGGAGCAGGTCGGGTCGGACGGCGTGGAAGGCCTCCAGCCCCTCCAGGCCGTCGGCGGCCGTGGTGACCGGGAAGCCGTAGCGCTCCAGGGCCATCCGGGTGGCCTCCCGGATCACCTCGTCGTCCTCGACCAGGAGGATGTGCGGGTGCGCGGGAGTGGTGGCGGCGGGGGCGGCGGGGATCATCGCTTCGGCTCCGGGAACACGGCGGGGGCGGAGGGCTGGGCGGAGGGCTGGGCGGTCGTCCGGGGCGCGCGCGGGGACGGGACGGCCGCGCCGGGAGCCGGTTCCGGCGATCCGGTGGCAGGGGAGCCGACGGCAGGGCGGCCGCCCGGGGACGCGGCGGACTTGGGGGTGGCGGTGGGCGTCGGCGGGCCGGGGTCCACGCCGGTGGGCGGCAGCACGCCGAGGCCCTTGTCGTTCCGCTCCTGCAGGACGAGCCTCACGCCGTCCCAGTGGTAGCAGCTGCTGGTGAGGACGTACAGGCTGGTCGACTCGTACAGCCAGAGGTCGGAGCCGGCGGTCTCGGCGCTGAAGGTCCGCTGGACCTGCACCCGCAGGACGGGCAGGAGGCGGTCCTCGGTGAGGGCGAGGGTGTAGACGTGCAGCACCACCGGTCCGGGGGTGATGACGGTGGTGATCAGCGACAGCCGGCCGTCCCCGGTGAGGTCGCGGAACTCGGGGCTGCGGACCTCGCACCCGGCACAGGAGTCGAGCGCCTGGCGCTCCTCCTGGGTCACCCCCGGGTCCTTGGCGAGGACGGTGCGGACGTCCACCGCGGTGATGTCGCGCCCGGGGACGGTCAGGTCCGGTACGGGCTGCGGCGCCTGGGCGGTGGTGCCACCGGTCCCGGTGGGGGACGGGGCCGGAGCCGGCGGGGTGGCCAGATCCGGCCAGAGCGGCCGGTGGACGGGCGGTGGCGTGATGGTCCGGGCCGGGCCCTGGTCCTGCAGGCCGCCGGGCGCGGCCCGGCCGAACGCCAGCGCGGCGAGGGCGAGGACGACGACCAGGCCGGCCAGGGTCGCCACGGCGACGGCGCCGGGCCGGCGACGGGGTGGGGGTGTTGCTGCCACGGTCGGTGCTCGTCCTCCTGGTCTGCGGCGCGGTGCCGGTTCGTCGCCCCCGTGGCGTCCTGGTGGTAGGTCGCCCGGACGGCGGCCGGCGGTTCCGGAGCGCCGCCGGGTGCCGGGTCGCGCCGGCGGTTCCGGACCGCGCCGCCGGTTCCGGCCGGGCGGCCGGCCGGGCGGGGGTGGCCGGCCGGCCGCGGGGTCGGCGGCCCGGGCGCGGGTCAGGTGGCCAGGTCCGCCAGCACGATGATGTTGTCCGTCCAGTGCCCGTCCGAACCGATCCGCCCGCCGCAGGTGATCAGCCGCAGCGCGGGGGCGGGCGTGTCGCCGTAGACCTGCTCGGTGGGGAAACTGTCCTTGGCGGCCTGGAGCAGCGTCCGGACCCTGAAGTCCACGGTGCTGCCGTCCGCCCGCCGGACCCGGACCAGGTCGCCGGGCCGCAGCTTTGGCAGCTGCCGGAAGACCGCCGGGCCGTGCACGGTGTCGTAGTGCCCGATCAGCACGGCGGGCCCGGTCTCGCCCGGGCTGGGGCCGTTGCGGTACCAGCCGACCTCGTCACCGCGGTCGGCCGTCGGCACCTGGACCGTCCCGTCGGCGTTCAGGCCGAGGTCGGCCACCGGCGCGTCCACCCCGGCGGCGGGGACCAGCAGACGGGTCGGCGGCGAGGGCGCGAAGGGCTTCGGGGCGGTGGTGGCGGGCGACGGGGCGGTCCCGGTGGCGGGTGCCGTCGGCCGGGTGTCCGCGGTGCTGCCGTGGCCGGAGGCCTCGATCCGCACCACCGGCGCCTCCCGGCCGGACAGGGCCAGCGAGGTGCCGAGCACCAGGCAGAGCAGGCCCACCGTGCCGAAGGCCGTACGGCGCAGGGCGCTCGGTGCGGGTCGGGCGGCGCGCCGCCGCCCGTGTGCGTGCCCGGGCCGGTCTTCGGGCCGGCCTTGCCGGTCTCCGTGTCGGCCTCCGTGTCGGTCCCCGTGTCCGCGCGCCCTGCGCCGCACCGCCCGTCCGGGGGCCGCCTGCTCGGCTCCGGGGCGGGTGCGGCTGCCGGTCCCCGCCGCAGGGGCGGCCCCGGTGCCGTTCCCCCGACCGCTCGGGTGCGGGGGAACGGCGCCGGGGTGCCCGGCGGACTCGGGACCGGTGTCAGCCGCGCGCACCGGAGCGGCGGCGCAGGACGGCGAAGCCCAGCGCTCCGGCACCGATGGCCGCGACGGCGCCGCCGCCCGCGAGCATCAGGCCGGAGCCGTCGGTGGCGCCGGAACCGTCGCCGGCCTGCGCGGCGCCCTTCGGCACCTCGCGGACCTGCGGCTGGGCGCCGTTGGGGGCCTGCGGGGCGGGCACGGCCTTCGGGGACTCCGCGCCGCGGGCCGGGGCGGCGGGCGCGGCGGGGGAGGCGGCGGGGGCCGGGGCCTTGGGGTCGGCCGGCGCCGGGGTGGCGGTCGGCACGGCGCCCGAGGCGGGCGAGGCGACGACACCCGGGGCGGGCGCGGCGGTCTTCGGCGCGCCGTCGGCCCAGGCCTGGCCGCCGGTGACGGCGGCCAGCAGCGCGGCGCCGGTCAGGGCGCAGGCCGCCAGGACACGGCGGGCGGGCGTGCGGTCGGTACGGCTCCTGCTCATGCGGTGATCTCCATCTGCATCGGTGGTGTACGTCGGTCGCGGTCGCGGTTGCGGACGTTCGCGGTCGGCGCCGGACGCGCACGTCCTCGTCGCGGACGCCCTCCGCCCGGTGGGGCCGGGTGCCGGTGGGTCCGGTTCTGCGGTTCGGCCGTTGCGGCCGGGGCGTCGACAGTGACGGTAGGAGGGCCGTGTCGCGGTCCTCGGCCGGTCGTGTCACGGCCGCCCATCGGGTGTGTAACGGCCGTTTCCCTGCCTGTCTCGTCACCGGCCGGACCGTCCGGTTCGCAACGCACCGCTCGGGTGCACCGCACCACCACCGGCCGTCGTGCCGGATCGCACCGACGGTGCCGGATCGCACCGACGCTGCCGGATCGCACCGACGGTGCCGAATCGCACCGACGACCGGTGAGCGCCCCCGGCCCCCGGCGCGTACCCCTGGGTGGGGATCGAACGACCTACAGAGAGGTGGCAGTGATGAGCATGCTGGCCAACCTGGCGCCGGCGCTGCGGCATCCGCGCAAGCGGACCGGGACCGGCAAGGAGACCAGGACCTCGAAGACGAACGACCGTCGTCGCCGCCGTCATGGAAGCAACTCGCGGCACTGACGGCTTCGCCGTCCTGTCAGGGCCGGGCCGGCAACGGCCCGGCCACATCCCCAGGGCTGGACTCGTACCGTGTGGTCGCTGCGGCGGCTGACCGCCATCGGCACCGTCGGCACGGGTGACCCGGGCGACGGCGACGGCCGGGCGGCCCCGGTCGTCGACCAGGCCCCGGTCGTCCCGCTGCGGCGGACGTTCGGGCGGTTCTGGCCCTACACCCGCGGGGGTCGGCGCTGGCTGGCCCTGTTGCTGGGGTTCGTCCTGCTCGGGCCGGTGGTCGACGCGGCCGCGATCTGGCTGTTCAAGGTCGTCGTCGACGACGTGCTGATACCGCGCAGGCTCGGGCTGTTCCTGCCGGTCGCGCTCGGCTACGCCGGGCTGACGCTGGTGGCGGGTGGCCTGCGCTTCGCCGACGAGACGACCTCGACCTGGGTCAGCGAGCGCTTCCTGCTCGCCCTGCGCACGGACGTGTTCAGGCACCTGCAGGGCCTCTCGCTGGGTTTCTTCGAGCGGCGGCGGCTCGGCGACGTACTGTCGCGGCTGACCGGAGACGTCGAGGCGGTCGAGACCTTCCTCCTCTCGGGCGTCCTCGACGCGGTCGCGTACGTCGCCGAGCTGGCCGTCTTCCTCGGCGTGCTGTTCTACCTGCGGTGGGACCTCGCCGCGGCGGCCCTCGTCGTCGGGCCCGTGTTCTGGTTCACCGCGCGGCGCTTCTCGGTGCGGGTGAAGGCCGCCTCGCGGGAGCGGCGGCGGCGCAGCGGCTCGGTGAGTGCGCTCGCCGAGGAGACCCTGGAGAACATCGCCCTGGTGCAGGCGTACAACCGGCAGGACTGGGAGCAGGAGCGGTTCCGCCGGGAGAGCCTGGCACGGTTCCGGGCGACCATGGCCGCGACCCGGCTGCGGGCGCTGTTCGCGCCGATCGTCGAGCTGCTGGAGCTGTTCGGCGCGCTGACCGTGCTCGGGCTGGGCGCCTGGGAGCTCGCCGGCGGCCGCCTGACGCTGGGCGAACTCCTCGTCTTCGTCGCCCTGTTGAGCCGGCTGTACGGCCCGATCCGGGGGATCTCGCGGCTCAGCAACGGTTTCTACTCCGCCTCGGCCGCCGCCGAGCGGATCATCGAACTGCTCGACCAGCGGCCGCAGGTGGCCGATCCACCGGCGCCGCTGCGCCCCGCCCGGATCCGCGGCGCGGTGGCCTTCGACCGGGTGTGGTTCCGCTACCCGGGCACGACCCGGGTGGGGCTGTTCGACGTGTCCTTCCACGCCGAACCGGGCGAGACGGTGGCCCTGGTGGGGGAGAGCGGGGCCGGCAAGTCGACGACCGCCAAGCTGCTGCTGCGCTTCTACGACCCGGAGCGCGGGGCCGTCCGGCTCGACGGCATCGACCTGCGCGAACTCGCCCTGGCCGACCTGCGGGAGCACATCGCGGTCCTGCTGCAGGAGACCCTGGTGATCCACGGCACCGTCCGGGAGAACATCGCCTATGGCCGGCCGGGCGCGACCGACGCCCAGGTCGTCGCGGCCGCGAAGGCCGCCGACGCCCACGAGTTCGTCAGCCGGCTGCCGGACGGCTACGACACGCTGGTGGGCCGGCAGGGCGGCCTGCTCTCGGGCGGGCAGCGGCAGCGGATCGCCATCGCCCGCGCGATGGTCCGGGACGCGCCCGTCCTGCTGCTGGACGAGCCGACGACCGGGCTGGACGCGGAGTCGGGGCGGCGGATCCTGGAGCCGCTGGGACGGCTGATGCGCGGCCGGACGACGATCATCATCTCGCACAACCTGCTGACCGTACGGAACGCGGACCGGATCGTGCTGCTCCGCGGCGGCTGCGTCGCCGCCTGCGGCACCCACCGGGAGCTGCTGGCCGGCGACGACGGCTACGCCCGGCTCGACCGGCTGCACCGGCCGCCGCTCCAGGAGGTGGCGCCATGACGTCCCGGAAGCCGCTTCCCCCGGGTGACCCCATCGCCCCCGGCTACCAGGTCCTGGCGCACCTGTGCCGCACCGGCTGGCTCGACGTGTACGACTGCTGGAGCGAGGAGCGGGACTGCCGCTGCGTGGTCAAGGTGCTCCGGCCCGACCGCCGCCGCGAACGCCGACTGCGCGAGCGCCTGCTCCGCGAGGGTCGCTGGCTGACCGAGTTCACCCACCCGCACCTGGTGCGCGGCTACGGCACGGGCGAGCGCCCGCAGCCGTACGCGGTGCTCGAGACCCTCACCGGCGAGACCCTCGCCCACCTGCTGGACACCCGACCGCGCCGACCTGCCGCCACCGACCTGGCCGTGCTCGGACTGCACCTCTGCTCGGCGACCCGCTACCTGCACCGGCAGGGCCTGCTGCACCTCGACCTCAAGCCCTCCAACATCGTGATCGACTGCCGCCACGCCAAGGTGCTCGACCTCAGCATCGCCCGCCCCCCGGGCCCGGGCACGCCCGGCATCGGCACGGACGGCTACCTCGCCCCCGAGCAGGCCTCCGGCGGCCTGCTCACGGCGGCCACCGACGCCTGGGGCATCGGCGTCACCCTCTACGAGGCCGCCACCGGCACCGGCCCCTTCCCCGGCCCGTCCCCGCACGGCCCCGTCCCCCCGGTGACCCGCAGCCGTCGCCTCCCGCGCCTCCTCGCCGCCGCCATCGACGGCTGCCTCCGCCTCACCCCGGAGGACCGGCCGAGCCTGCCGCAACTGGCGGAATCCCTGGACGAGTTGCTCGACCAGGGACGCCGCGCGGTGCCGCCGCCGGAGGAGTAGCCGCAGGTGCACCCGGTGTCGATCCCGGAGGGCCGGCCTTCGGCACGCCGCCCGCAGTCGCCGGAGCGTGCCCCCGCAGCCACCGTCCCCGCACCGACCACCCGACCCTCAGCGCGCCGCGCGGAGCCGTCGGAGGGTCCAGCCGGGGCCGAGTGCCCGGGTGTGGGTGGTGAAGAGCTCGGCGGCGCGGCGGTAGGAGAGGCGGGCGCGGCCGGTGTAGGGGCAGCGGTCGGCGGTGGGGGTGCCGGTGGGGGCGCGGCGGTCGGTGAGGAAGAGCGGTCCGGTGGCGCGGCCGACGACGAGCAGGGGGAGCAGGCGGGCGGTGCCGGACTGCCAGTGGACCGGGGCGTGGCCGGGGCGGGTGCGGCGGCGGGGGAGGTCGAGGTGGTCGGTGTCCAGGGCCAGGACGGTCTCGATGGCGGCGCCCGTCTCGTGCAGCAGGTGCCACAGGGTCTGCTCGCGCAGCGGGGCGCGCAGGGCGAACAGGGCGCGAAGCTCGTCGGGGGTCAACGGGGCGTTGGCTGCGGCGGGTTCGGGCAGGGGGTGGGGGTGCAGGTCGGCGGCTGGATCGCCGGCGATCCAGCCGCGGGCCCGCCACCAGGCCGCGGCCGCGCGCAGGGTGGAGAGTTCCCGGTTGAGCGTGCGCGGGTCGGTGTCGGCGGCGCGCCGGCCGACGGCGGCGCGGAGCCGGGCGGTGGCGTCCGGGTGGTCGAGCAGCGCGAGCGGCAGGACGGGCGGCCGGGCGCGCCGCCGTTCGGGCCCGGTGGGGGCGGGGCGGTCGGCGAGTGCCCAGGCCCAGGTGTCGAGGGCGATCCGGTAGATCCGCCGGGAGCCTTCGGCGAGCCCGGAGGCGGCCAGGTAGCGCTCGACGGCGACGGCGTACTCGACCGGTGGGAGCCCTGCCGGGGTCTCTGTCACGTTCGCTCTCTTCCGCAGTAAATCGAATCACCGAAGTCCCTCGGAGAATAGCTGTGATTCGCAGTAAACAGCAGGTGGAAAGCCATGATGGTGTCCATTTACTGCGGCAGGTGGCCGAACTCCGAAAATTGATGCGGAAAGACTCAAGTTTTTCGTCGGAAACCCTTGAACCCCGCCACCGCCGAATCCAGACTTGCTGCCCATGGCAGTGCAGACCGAACGGATCCCGGCCCGCCGCAGGCGCCCGGGAGACCGGCTCGCCGTGCTGGGCGAGCGCGAATTCCTGTGGTTCTTCATCGGGTACACGACCTCCCTCGTCGGCTCGTCGATGGCGCCGGTGGCGGTGACCTTCGCGGTGCTCGACGGCAGCGGCAGCGGCGGCGGGGGCGAGGGCGGCGGCAGCGGCACCGACCTGGGGTGGGTGCTGGCGGCCCGGATCCTCCCCGTGGTGCTGGTGCTGCTGGCCGGCGGGGTGATCGCCGACCGGCTCGGCAGCCGGCGGGTGATGCTCGGGTCGGACGTCCTGCGCGGCCTGGTCCAGGCGCTGTTCGCCGGGCTGTTGGCGGCCGGGCACGCGCCGGTCTGGGTGATGGTCGCCCTGGTCGCGGTGTGGGGGATCGGCGAGGGGCTGTTCATGCCGGCCTTCGGCGCGATCGTGCCCGACCTGGTGCGCCGCAAGGAGCTGGTGGCGGACGCCAACACCCTGCTGGGGCTGTCCCGTTCGGTGTCGACCGTGGTCGGTCCCGCCGCGGCGGGCCTGGTGACCGCGACCAACGGCCCGGCCGCGGTGCTGCTGGTCGACGCGGTGACGTACGGCGTCGGCGCTTTCGCGCTGGCCAGGCTGCGGCTGCCCGAGCGGGTGGCGGCGGACGGCGGGGAGTCGTTGCCGGGCGAACTGCGGGCCGGCTGGTCGGAGTTCGCCTCCCGTCCGTGGTTGTGGATCACCACCGCGCAGATGGGCCTGTTCAACCTGCTGGTCTGGGCGCCCTTCCTGGTGCTCGGCCCGCTCACCGCGCAGCGGGACCTCGGCGGTGCCCCCGGCTGGGGCCTGGTGATGGGGGTGTACGGCGTCGGCGCGGTGCTGGGCGGCCTCGTGATGCTCGGCCGCGTGCCCGCCCGTCCGCTCGCGGTGGCGTCGGTGGCCGCGCTGGGCTGGGCGCTGCCCTCCGGGGTGCTCGCCCTCGGGGCGCCGTTGCCCTGGGTGGCCGCCGGCGCGCTGGTGGCCGGGGTCGGCTCGGCGGTCTGCGGGACGCTCTACAGCTCGACGACGCAGAAGTGGGTGCCGGTGGAACTGCTCGGCCGGGTGACGTCCTTCGGCGTGCTCGGCTCCTTCGCCCTCGGCCCGCTCGGCCTCGCGGTGGCCGGCCCGCTGGGGAGCCGATTTGGCGTGGACACGCTGCTTATGTTCGGATCAGTCTGGCAACTGGCGGCCGGAGCCGTAGTGTTGGGCATACCGGCCGTACGGAACCGCCGCTGGGAGGAGGGCTCGGAGAACTGACCAACCCCTCGGACGGCTCCGGGGCGCACCCCCGGCCCCCGGTGCGGCCCACCGCGCACCACGCCCGGCCGGCCCCGGAGCGCAACAGGCTGCCCCACCCGCGCACGCCTCCGCGGCGGGCGGGGCGGCCGACCCGGTCGTACCGTGGAGGGTGGGGGGTGACGGAGGAGGTTGAACAATGCCCGGTTCGCTCACCATCAGCCACCACGAGTCCGCGGTCACCCTGGACCACACGGACGCCGAACGGCTCGCCGTCGTGCTGGCCGAAATGGCCTACCTGTTGGAGATCCCGGGTCCGAACCGGATCAACGAGGCGCAGCTCGCCCTGCTGTGCGAGGGCCGCACCCCCGACCGTGCCGAGCTGGCGCACTGGTGCCAGGCGCTCGCCACCCAGCTGAAGGGGCGGCTCTGACCGACACCGCCCACCGCCGAACGGCCGCTCGACCGCCGTACGATGACGCGCGGGGCGGGGACGCCCCCCGGGCGCCGGGGTGGCCGACGGCCGGTCCGGCGGAGGGTGGGGGCCCGAGCGTGCCGCAGTCCTGGTCGATGTCCTGGCTGACCGTGCCGACGCCGCTGCCCAGTGGCCCGATGCACATCGCGGTGACCCCACTGGGCGTGGCCGCGGCCGGCTACGGCGGGCGCGACGGCGAGGCGCCGCCGTGCACCGACGAAGCGAAGATCACTGCCGTCACCGAGCGGATCGGCGCCTACCTGGCGGGCCGCACCCACGAGTTGGGCCTGCCGATCGACTGGAGCCTGAGCTCCGGCCCGCACCGCGCCGTCCTGCAGACGCTCTGGCGCGAGGTGCCGTACGGCCGCACCGTGACGTACGGCGAACTGGCCGCCCGCAGCGGGGTGTTCGAGGACGTCACCGAGCCCGGTCTGGCCGCCCGGACGGTCGGGCAGATGATGGCCGCCAACCCCGTCCCCCTGTTGGTGCCCTGCCACCGGGTGGTGGCGGCGGACGGGATCGGCGGGTTCGGCGGCGGCCGGGTCGGGATCGAGGTGAAGCGCTGGCTGCTCACCCTGGAGGGGGTGCTGGAGCCGACGCTCGACTGGGACGGGCCGCTGTAGCGGCGATGCCGCGGTGCGGGGAAGCGGTGATGGTGGATGTGGGGGGTGCGGCGGCGCCGAAGTGTCAAGGGGTGGCGCGGGTGAGGGGGTGGATGGGGGAAGATGGGGTGCCGGAGCCCGGTATGTTCGAATAAATAGTCGAACAAATATCGATCAGTTGATCTATTCGTACTATTTGTTCGGCTATTCCAAACCACTCGTATGAGTGATTGCGGGCTGCCCTCGAATGGGCCCACCATGAAGCTGCAACACGAATGTGCAAGGTGACTTCATCGGGTATCGGGTATGCGAAGGGCTCCCCTCATGTCGACCGAAACCAATGCCGGTATTCCTGCGCCGGGCGCGCAGACGGAGATCCGGCAGCAGCAGAGTCTGAGCACGGCGGGCGCGCGGAACCTCGCGACGACCACCAAGTCCGCGCCGCAGATGCAGGGCATCAGCCCGCGCTGGCTGCTCAGGAAGCTGCCCTGGGTGCAGGTGTCCGGCGGTACCTACCGGGTCAACCGCCGCCTGCGCTACTCGGTCGGCCGGGGCCGGGTGGGCTTCGTCAAGACCGGTGCCGAGGTGCGGATCGTCCCGCCGACGCTCGCCGAGGTGCCGGTGCTGCGCGGCTTCCAGGACGACGCCGTGCTGGAGGAGCTGGCCTCGCGCTTCGTGCAGCGGGAGGTCGACCCGGGGGACGTCCTGGTCGAGGCCGGCACGCCGATCACCGAGGTCTTCGTGATCGCGCACGGAAAGCTCGACCGGATGGGCACCGGCAAGTACGGCGAGGAGACGGTGGTCGGCACCCTCGCCGACGGTGACCACCTCGGTGACGAGGCGGTCCAGCAGGACGGCGGCACCTGGCCGTACACCGTCCGCGCCGCGACCTCCGGCACCGTGATGGCGCTGTCCTGGCCCTCCTTCCAGGAGCTGCACGACCGCTCCGAGGCGCTGCAGCTGCAGGTCATCGAGTACCTGAACGGCTTCCAGCAGGCGCAGAACAAGCACGGCGAGGCCGCGATCGACCTCTCCGCCGGCCACGAGGGCGAGTACGAGCTGCCCGGCGCCTTCGTGGACTACGAGCTCAAGCCCCGCGAGTACGAGCTGAGCGTCGCGCAGACCATCCTCAAGGTGCACGCGCGCGTCGCGGACCTCTACAACCAGCCGATGAACCAGACCGAGCACCAGCTCCGGCTGACCATCGAGGCCCTGCGCGAGCGCCAGGAGCACGAGCTCGTCAACAACCCCGAGTTCGGCCTGCTGGAGAACGCCGCGTACGACCAGCGGATCCAGACCCACTCCGGCCCGCCCACCCCGGACGACATGGACGAGCTGCTCAGCCGCCGGCGCAGCACCAAGATGTTCCTGGCCCACCCCAGGGCCATCGCCGCCTTCGGCCGGGAGCTCAACAAGCGGGGCATCAACCCGGGCACGGTCGAGGTCGAGGGCCGGCACGTCATGTCCTGGCGCGGGGTGCCGGTCTTCCCGTGCAACAAGATCCCGATCGTCGGGAACACCAGCTCGATCATCGCGATGCGAATCGGCGAGGACAACCAGGGTGTCATCGGGCTGCACCAGACCGGAATTCCGGACGAATACCAGCCGAGCCTTTCGGTGCGGTTCATGGGAATCGACGACAAGGCCATCATTTCCTACCTGGTGACCGCCTACTACTCCGCCGCGATCCTGGTGCCGGATGCGGTCGGTGTCCTGGAGAACGTGGACATCGCGCACCGCTGACGGCCCGGCGGGGCCGATCGGAGATCCGCGTCGTCCGGCCGGAGGTGCCACCACACCCCGGTCGGCGGCGCGCCCTGGCGGGTCCCGTGCGGGTTTCGACGCGCTTGGGTGCGGTTCCGGCATGTCCCGTGCGGTTCCGACGCGCCCCGTGCGGTTCCGACGCGTCCCGGTGCGGCTCCGGCGCCTCCCGGTGTGCCCGGGACCGTACCGCACGCAGCCGCCGAGCCGGCCGCCGTCGACACCCGCAGTGCGACCCCGGCCCGTCCGCGCCGGGCCATTCCACGACAGGCGCCAAGAAGGGGGAGACCCATGACGAGTCCCACACTGGAGCGGGACCACAAAGAGGGGCAGGAGGCGGCCGACATCCTCGCCCGTGCCCGCGCGCTGGTCGACCCGGTCATGCGGGCCGCCGTCGACTCGCTGCCCGGCACGATGCGCAAGGTCGCCGGCTACCACTTCGGCTGGTGGGAGGCGGACGGCACCCCCGCCGCGGCCTCCGCCGGCAAGGCGATCCGGCCGGCCATGGTCCTCGCCGCCACCCAGGCCCTGGGCGGCACGCCTGGCGAGGCCGCCGCCGCGGCCGCCGCAGTGGAGCTGGTGCACAACTTCACCCTGCTCCACGACGACGTCATCGACCGGGACGACACCCGGCGTCACCGGCCCACCGCCTGGCGGGTGTTCGGCACCACCGAGGCCATCCTGGCCGGGGACGCCATGCACTCCCTCGCGCTGCGGCTGCTCGCCGAGGACACCCACCCCGCCGCCCACGGCTCGATCCGCCGGCTCGCCGACTGCGTGGTCGAGCTCTGCGAGGGCCAGCAGATCGACTGCGCCTTCGAGCAGCGCAACGACGTCTCGCTGCCGGAGTGCCTGGCGATGGCGGAGGCCAAGACCGGTGCCCTGCTCGGCGCCGCCTGTGCGATGGGTGCCCTGTACGGCGGGGCGTCCGAGGAGGTGGCGCAGGCGATGGACGGCTTCGGCCGGGAGATCGGCCTGGCGTTCCAGCTGATCGACGACCTGATCGGCATCTGGGGGGACCCCGCGGTGACCGGCAAGCCGGTCGGCGCCGACCTGGTCGCCCGGAAGAAGTCGCTGCCGGTGGTTGCCGCGCTGGGCTCCGGGACCGTCGACGGCGCGCGGCTGGCCGAGCTGTACACACTCGAACGCCCCTTGAGCCAGGACGAGTTGGCGCAGTGCGCGGCGGCCGTCGAGGGGGCCGGTGGGCGCGGGTGGGCGCAGGGGCAGTCCTGCGAGCGGATGGCCGCGGCGATGGCGCAGCTGGCCGCCGCCGTACCGGAGCCGTCCGCGGCCGACGAACTGCTGGCGCTCGCCGAGCTGGTCACGCGCCGGACACACTAGAGACGCCGGACACACTGAGGGCGCCGGACAGGCCGAGGGCGCCGACGCACTGAGGGCACCGACGGTGAGTGGGAAGTCGGCCCGGCCGACTTCCCACTCCACGGCCCGTTCCGACAGTCGGCTTACCCGAACGCGGCCAACAGCCTGCGCTCCTTGGTGGGTTCGATGCCCTGCCGTGCGGCCGCACCCGGTCGGCCCTTGCGCCCGGCGGCGTCGGTGTCCTCGGCTGGCCCGCGCTCCCGCAGCCACTCCCAGGTGTCCCCGGCGGTCTCGGCGAACGGTCGGCAGCGCAGCCCGGCGGCCTCCGCCCGGCCGGTGTCGGCGAGCCAGGTGCCGGTCAGCTCGGGCAGGTCCGGGGCCCACAGCGGCAGTTCGCTCCACGGCTCGACCCGGTCCGGCCCCTCGGCGAGCAGCTTCGCGTCCGGGACCCAGACCAGCTCGGTGTCCGCGACGCCCGCGACCGCCCGGCAGGTCTCCAGCCACTCGCCGAAGCGCAGCCGTCCGGGCGGCGCCGTGGTGAGGAACCGCCCCGCCGTCCGGGCCGTCAGCAGGTCCAGCCCGAAGACGGCGAAGTCCCGGACGTCGATCACCTGCATGGTCCGCTGAGGGTCCCCCGGGGCCAGCACCCGGCCGCCGCGCGCCATCCGCTCCAGCCACCAGGGCAGCCGGCCGCCGATCTCGTACGGTCCGACGAGCAGCCCGCTGTTGAGGACCAGCGTGCGCTCGGCCCCGAAGATCTCCAGCACCGCGCGCTCGCAGCCGGCCTTCAGGGCGGGGCTGAACGGCTGGTCGGGCGGAGTGTCGGCGGGGCAGGGGTGCAGCGGGGAGTCCTCGTCGATCACCCGGTCGGGCCAGTCGGCGAAGGCGTGTACGGAGGAGACGACGGTGTAGTGCCCGGCCCGGTCACGCAGCAGGCCCGCCGTGAGTGCGGCCTGGGCGGGCTGCTGGGCGGAGGTGTCGACGACGGCGTCCCAGGCGCGGCCGTCCACCAGCCGGGCGATGTCCTCGGCGCTGTCGCGGTCGCCCCGGACGGTCTCGACGCCGGGCAGGTCGGTGGCGCTGCGGCCGCGGTTGAAGGTGGTCACCAGGTGGCCCCGGGAGAGGGCCTCGGCGGCGTAGGCCCGTCCGAGGAAGGACGAGCCGCCGAGCAGGAGGATCTTCATACCGCCCACCCTCTCCCTGCCGTCCCACCCGTACGCCCGGATTTAGCGCTGGGCAGATCCTGTGGTGCCGGCCCGGTGCGGGGCACGTGTCGGCGGGCGCCCGATCCGACGTGCCGCCCCCTTCCGGCCGACTTAGCATCCGATCTGTACCGGTCTGTGGAGATTGCGCCTGATTCGGCAATGGGAGAGCGACAGCATGGTCAACCCGGCACTCGTGGACCCGGCCACCGTCCGCGCGACCGCTGCCGAAGCCTGGATCCGCGCCCAACCGATCCTGCGCAACTACCGGGCCCTCTACGCCCAGGCCCTGGACGACGCGGATCCGTCGTACGTCGGCGGCTTCGGGGTCTTCCGCCACCACCCGCAGCCGCCCACCCCCGCCGACACGCCTGCCGAGACCCCCGATGTCACCCCCGCCGCCGTCCCCGTCCCCGTCACCGGGGGCGAGGACGGGGACACGCCGTACTCCCGGGCCTGGCTCGACCTGCGCGCCGAGCCCTGGGTGCTCTCCGTCCCCGCCGAGGACCGCTACCACGTCCTCCCACTGCAGGAACTGGACACCGTGTACGCCGGGTTCATCGGGTCCCGGACCACCGGCCCGCAGGCCGGCGACCACCTGGTGGCCGGCCCCGACTGGCGGGGCGAGCCCCCGCCCGGCATCCGCAGCGTGATCCGCACCGCCACCCGGCTGGTCGGCATCCTCGGTCGCACCCGGCTGACCGGGAACACACCTACCGAGGTCGCCGAAGTCGCCGCCGTCCAGGAGCGGTACCACCTGCGCCCGCTGCACGAATACGCCGGAACGCCCACGCCGACGCCCGCCCCGGAGCCGGTCTGGCCGGTCTGGCGCGAGGAGGTCCCGGACGGCCTTGAGTTCCTCGCCTTCCTCGACTTCCTGCTCGGCTTCTTCCCGGCGGACGGCCCCGTCCCGCTGCCGCCCGCCGAAACCGACCTGCGCGGCCGCCTCGTGGACCTCGGCGTCGACGGCCGCGGCGAGTTCGAGCCCGCGGCCCTACCACTGGAGCTGCGCACCGAGATCGAACGCGGCATCGCCGACGGCCGCGCACGGCTGACGCACGCCATCGCCGGACTCCGCGACCGCGCCGGGCTGTTCGGCACCCGGGAGCAGATCGGCGCGGACTTCCTCCGGCAGGCCGTCGGCGCCGCGACCGAGCCCCACGGGCTGCCCACCGAGGAAGCCTGGTACGGCCGTTGGGAAGCGGACAGTGCGGGCCGCCACCCACCGGACGCCGCCGACCGCGACCACGTCATCCGCTTCGCGCCGGACGCGCTGCCGCCGGCCCGCTTCGGCTGGTCCACCACCCTGTACGCGCTGCCGGACCACCGGCTGGTCGACAACACCCTGGACCGCTACTCGATCGGCGACCGCACCCCCGGCCTGGTCCGCGACCAGGACGGCGGACTGACCCTCTACGTCCAGCACAAGCGGCCCGCCGACGCCGACCACTCCGCCAACTGGCTGCCCGCCCCGGACGGCCCGTTCACCGTGGTGCTCCGGCTCTACGGGCCGGACCGGGTCGTCCTCGACGGCCGCTGGCGACTCCCGCCGCTCGACCCGCGCTGACCGCGACCCTGCTGACTGCGACCCTGCCGACCCGACCCGCCTTCGCCGACCGCCGCTCGTCCTGACCGACCGCCTCGTCCCGACCGACCGCACGAAGGACCCCCGATGAATCAGCCCGAGCTGGAGGCCCTGGCCGCCGACGCGTACGTCTACGGCTACCCGCTGGTCGCCGGCCTCACCATGGTCGAGCGCTTCACCAGGGGCGGCCTGGGCACCCTGCCGGCGGCGCCGTTCAACCACTTCAGCCACGCCACCCGGCTGGCCGGCCCGGCCGACGACTTCGTCTCGGTCAACAACGACACGATCTACTCGATCGCCCAGCTCGACCTCTCCGAGGGCCCGCAGGTCCTGCACGTCCCGGACACCGCGGGCTCCTACTACGTGCTGCAGGTCATCGACGCCTGGACGGACAACGTCGCCTACCTCGGCCGCCGCGCCACCGGCACCGGCGCGCAGACCTGGCTGATCGTCCCGCCCGGCTGGCACGGCACCCCGTCCGACCCGGACCGGGTGATCGAGCTGCCGACCACCGTCGGCACCGTGGTCGGCCGCTTCGCCTGCGCCGGCCCGGACGACCTGCCGCGGGTCAAGGCCCTGCAGTCGGCCCTCGCCCTGGAACCGCTGGAACCCGGCGGGCTGGTCGCCGGACTGCCCGAGCCCGACCCGGACGTGCCCGAGCGGCTGGCCTTCTTCGAACGTCTGAGGGTGTGGATGCAGGCCTTCCCGCCGGCCACCGCGGACATCGAGTACCAGCGGCGCTTCGCCCCGCTCGGCCTGCTGGACGACGGCGCCTCGCCGTACCGCGCCGCCGTCCCCGAGTGGACGCTCTCGCTGGCCAAGGGCCTGGCCGCCGGCCGCGAACGGGTCGAGGACGCCACCCGCCCGCCGGAGGACCACCCGCCGGGGGAGTGGCGCTCCGCGCTCCACCTCTTCGACTACAACACCGACCACCTCGGGCCCGGCACCCTGGACGACCCCGAGTGGCGCATCCCCGACCGCCGCGCCGCCTACCTCAGCCGCGCCGCCGCCGCCCGGGCCGGGCTCTGGGGCAACCACGCCTACGAGGCCTCGTACGCGATGACCTACGACGACTCCGACGGCCGCCCCCTCAGCGGCGCCAACAACTACACGCTGCGCTTCGAGCAACTGCCCCCGGCCGATGCCTTCTGGTCCGTCACGATGTACTCCGTCCCGGACTACTACCTGGTGGAGAACCCGATCGACCGCTACTCGATCGGCGACCGCACCCCGGGCCTGGTCTACGGCGCGGACGGCTCCCTCACGCTGACCCTCCAGCACGACCAACCCGAGGATCCGACCGCCGCCGCCAACTGGCTCCCCGTCCCACCCGGCGAGTTCCGCCCCATCATCCGCCTCTACCAGCCCGAACCCCCGGTCCTGAACGGCACCTACCAGGTCCCCCCGATCCACCGCACCTGACGCCCACCCCCAACGCCGGCCCCGAGCCACCGGCCCGCCCGCCCGCGGAGCGGGGAGGATTATGAAGACCGGTCTACATACTCTGCGGGGTCCCGGGGCCGGCGGTGCACGAAAAGTCGGCCCGATCGACTTCCTGTGCGTCCCGGTGTTCGCCCCGGGAGAATTATGACGACCGGTCTACATATCAGCCCGTCAGGAACCGGCGCAGTGCGCGAGAAGTCGGCCTGGTCGATTTTCTGTGCATTCCGGTGGTGGCAGCGGGCTGGACTATGCCGACCGGTCTACATATTTGTCCGTGCTGCCGTGCTGCCGTGCTGCCGTGCTGCCGTGCTGCCGTGGTCCCGTGGTCCCGTGGTCCCGTGTAGCCCTGCTGGCGGGCCCACACGGTGCGCGAGAAGTCGGTCTGGCCGACTTTTCGCGCACTCCTCACCCCTCCACCGGTGGCGCGTCTGCGCTGCGGGGCACGCTCTAGCGCGCAGACGCCGACGCCGACGCCGATGCCGTCGGTGACACCGGCGGTGTCCCCGTCCCGGTCGGATGCGGCGAGGGGCTGCTGCTTGTCGGGGGAGCCGTCGGGGTGCCCGAATGGGACGGGGAACCCGTCGGCGTGCCGACCGGCGGCGCCGACGACGGCGAGCCCGACGGGGAGGGTGCGCCCGTGCCGGTCGGTGAAGGGGAGTCCGTCGGTGGGGCGGACGTCGTCGGGGGCGGGGCGGCCGGGGAGGAGGCCGAGCCGCCGCGGTTCTGCGGGCCGCCCTCCAGGGTGACCACCGCCTGCGAGGGCGGCAGCGCGATCCGGGCGGTCCAGTGTGTGGTCGGTGCGAGGTCCTCGTCCACGGTGACGATCACGGTGATGCGTTGGCCGGGTGCGAGCGTGCCGGAGTCGCGGCTGAGCCGGAGCCAGCCGGCGTCCGTCACCGCGTGCCAGCGGATCTCCGTGGTGCCGGAGTTGGTGAGGGTGAGGACCGTACGGCTGCCGTACTCGCCGGCTTCGACGGTGAGCAGTCCGGCTGGGGCCGGTTCGGGCGCGCCGGGTCCGGAGGCCCGTTCGAGTACGGGGGCCGGGGCGGCGACCAGGGTCGGGCTGCCGAGCGGGGTGGCGCCGTGGGCGGGGACCGGGACCACGGCACCCTGGAAGGTCAGCCGCGGAAAGCCGGGAAGCAACGTTTCTGCACCGCCGCCCCCGCCCGTCCCCGCCAGCTCCAGCCCTGGTACCCCCGGTCCTCCCCGCCCGGCCGGGCCCGCGCCCCCCGGCCACGGCTGCGGTGACCGTTGCCCGCTCTCCCGGCCGGCCTCGTCCACCCGCACCGCAGACACCGAGGCCGCCGCCCCCGACCCGCCGCCCCGGTGCCCGGCCCAGAGCGCGACCACCGGTGCCGCCAGGACGGCCGCCAGCACACCCGTGGTCACCACCCGCCGCCGGACCGCCAGCCCGCGCCCCGCGTCCGGTGCCCGGTGCCGGGGAAAGCCGCTCTGGTCGAACCGCAGCCCGGGCTCAGCCCCCACACGGCCGAAGGCACCCGCGACGCCCCCGACACCTCCAACGCCCGCAATACCCACGACACCCACCACACCCACGACACCCGCGGCACCCGCAGGTCCCACAGCACCCGTCGCCCCCGCCGGAGCAGCCAGCAACGGCAGCCCGGACAGTCCCGCCGCCCCCTCCGCCGCCTCGCCGGCGGCCACCCGATCCGCCGTCCCCCGGCAGGTCGGGCAGTCCACCACGTGCTGCACCAGCTCCCGCCGCAGCGCCGGGCCGAGCACCCAGTCCCGCCAGGACTCCGCCCCGGCCCCACCGAGCCGGTCCAGCTCCGGGCAGCTGCCCACACCGAGCACCAGCAGCGCCGCCCTGGTCCGGGCGACCTCGGTCTCCGCGCCGACCAGCAGCGCGCGGGTCCGCTCGAACGGCAGGCCCAGCACCGCCGCCACCTCCAGTGGCGTCAGCCGGTGCCGGACGGACAGCTCCAGCGCCTCGCGCTGCTCGGGGTCGGTGCCGGCCGCCTCCGGCCAGGCGAGCGAGGCCAGCTCGCGACGCCGCCGGGCCGCGTCGACCTCGCTCGGCTCCGCCCCCGCCGCCCCCGCCGCCTGCCCGGCCCCGAACCCGATCCGGGCCCCGCCCGCGGCCGCGGCCCCGTCCCCGGCCGAGGGCCCGGCCGCAGCGGCACCCCCGTCCGCAGCCCCGACCCCGTCCGCCAGCCGCCGCAGGCAGCAGTACCGGGCCAGCGAGAACAGCCAGGCCCGTACCAGTCCGGGCTCGGCCAGCCGGGCGCCGTGCCGCTGCGCCAGCTCACGGACCTCGCGCAGGGCGCCGGCAGCGGCGTCGTGCTCGCACAGCACCGAGAGGCAGTAGGTGAACAGGCCGTCCACCTGCCGGTCGTACGCCGCGAGCACGGCGGAGGCCTGCGGCCCGACCGGCCCAACAGTTCGCGTTGTCACCCGTCCGACGGTAGGGAACCCGGACGGCCCGTCCCCGCCAATCGCCACGTATGTACTTCTTTCGGGTAACAACATCGCCCATCTGTGTGGACGCGCGGCGAGCCCGGTGGCGGACCGCCGCTGTCGTACCCAGGCGCTACCGTGGGCCGCATGCCTCCGCGTTCCAAGACCACCGCAAAGCCGCGCCCCGCGTACCGCTGCACCGAGTGCGGCAACCAGCTGCCCAAGTGGGTCGGCCGCTGCCCGGAGTGCAACGCCTGGGGGACGGTCGAGGAGTACGGCGCGGTGCCGATCCGGACGACGGCCGCCGGCCCGGTCAGCGCTCCGGCCCGCCCGATCGCCCAGGTGGACGGCCAGGTCGCGACGGCCCGTTCGACGGGCGTCCCGGAGCTGGACCGGGTGCTCGGCGGCGGGCTGGTACCCGGCGCGGTGGTGCTGCTGGCCGGCGAGCCCGGCGTCGGCAAGTCCACCCTGCTGCTGGACGTCGCGGCCAAGGCGGCCACCGACCGGCACCGCACGCTCTACGTCACCGGCGAGGAATCGGCCGGCCAGGTCCGGCTGCGCGCCGACCGGATCAACGCCCTCTCCGAGCACCTCTACCTCGCCGCCGAGTCCGACCTGGGCGCGGTGCTGGGGCACATCGAGGCGGTCAACCCCGGCCTGCTGATCCTGGACTCGGTGCAGACCATCGCCTCCGCCGAGCTGGACGGCGCCCCCGGCGGCCCGGCCCAGGTCCGCGAGGTGGCGGGCGCGCTGATCCGGGCGTCCAAGGAGCGCGGCATGGCCACCCTGCTGGTCGGCCACGTGACCAAGGACGGCCAGATCGCCGGCCCGCGCCTGCTGGAGCACCTGGTGGACGTGGTGCTCAGCTTCGAGGGCGACCGGCACGCCCGGCTGCGCCTCATCCGCGGGGTCAAGAACCGCTACGGCGCCACCGACGAGGTGGGCTGCTTCGAGCTGCACGACGAGGGCATCGTCGGCCTGGCCGACCCGTCCGGCCTCTTCCTGACCAGGCGTGACAAGCCCGTCCCGGGCACCTGCCTCACCGTCACGCTGGAGGGCAAGCGCCCGCTGGTCGCCGAGGTGCAGGCGCTGATGGTGGATTCGCAGATCCCCTCGCCGCGCCGGACCACATCGGGCCTGGAGTCGCCCCGGATCGCGATGATCCTGGCCGTGGTCGAACGGCACGGCGGGGTGAAGCTCGGCAAGCAGGACATCTACACCGCGACGGTGGGCGGGGTGAAGCTGAGCGAGCCGTCCGCCGACCTCGCGGTCGCGCTCGCGGTGGCCAGCTCCTCCACCGACACCCCGCTGCCCAGCAACCTGGTGGCGATCGGCGAGGTCGGCCTGGCGGGCGAGGTGCGGCGGGTGACGGGCGTGCAGCGCCGGCTCGCCGAGGCGCACCGGCTGGGCTTCACCCACGCCCTGGTCCCGCCGGACCCGGGCAAGGTGCCCCCGGGCATGAAGGTGGTCGAGGTGGCCGACATCGGCGAGGCGCTGCGGGCCATCCCGGGCCGCCGCCGGTCCGCCGCCAAGCCGCGCGGGGAGGCACGTGGGGACGCCCGCGGGGAGGGGCGTGCCGAGGCCCGTGCTGAGGCACCGTCGGCGCCGCCGGCCCCGCGCTCGGCCCGGGTCACGGCCTACCCGGAGGAGCTGATGGACGGCTGGGAGCCGCTCGACTCCGACGAACTGCGCTGACCCAAGCCCTGCCGAAGCCACACGCAGTTAGACTTTCCCCAGTCTCATTGGCCAGTAGGCAGTACCGAGCGGTACTGAGCGACAGAGCAACAGACCGCGGACCGGCGCACGGCGCGAGGCGCGCGGCACGGGGTCGACCGGAGGAGTCACGTGGCAGCCAGCGACCGGGGGGCGGACAAGGCCTCCCGTGAGGAGGCCCTGCTGCGGGCCTCCCTCACCGCCATCGCGCCCGGCACGGCGTTGCGTGACGGCCTGGAGCGGGTCCTGCGGGCCAATACCGGCGGCCTGATCGTGCTGGGCTTCGACAAGACGGTCGAGCCCATCTGCACCGGCGGCTTCGTCCTGGACGTGGAGTTCACCGCGACCCGGCTGCGCGAGCTGTGCAAGCTGGACGGCGCGGTGGTGCTCGACAAGGACATCACCAAGATCGTCCGGGCCGGCGTGCACCTGATGCCGGATTCGACCATTCCGACCGACGAGACCGGCACCCGTCACCGCACCGCCGAGCGGGTCAACCGGCAGACCGGCTTCCCGGTGGTCGCGGTCTCGCACTCGATGCGGCTGATCGCGATGTACGTCAACGGCACCCGCCGGGTGCTGGAGGACTCCACCACGGTGCTGTCCCGCGCCAACCAGGCGCTGGCCACCCTGGAGCGCTACAAGCTGCGCCTGGACGAGGTGGCCGGCACGCTCTCCGCGCTGGAGATCGAGGACCTGGTGACGGTCCGGGACGTCACGGCCGTGGCCCAGCGCCTGGAGATGGTGCGGCTGATCGCCACCGAGATCGCCGGCTACGTGCTGGAGCTCGGCATCGACGGCCGCCTGCTCTCGCTGCAGCTGGACGAGCTGATCGCGGGCGTGGAGCCGGAGCGCGAACTGGTCGCCCGGGACTACTTCCCGGAGCGGGCCGCCAAGAAGGGCCGGACGGTCACCGAGGTGCTGGCCGACCTGGAGGCGCTCACCCACGCCGAGCTGCTGGACCTGCAGACCGTCGCCAAGGCGCTCGGCTACTCGGGCACGCCGGAGTCCCTGGACTCCGCGGTCTCGCCGCGCGGCTACCGCCTGCTGGCGAAGATCCCGCGCCTGCCCAACACGGTGATAGAGCGCCTGGTCGAGCACTTCGGCGGCCTGCAGAAGCTGCTCGCCGCGAGCATCGACGACCTGCAGACGGTCGAGGGTGTCGGCGAGACCCGGGCCCGCTCGGTCCGCGAGGGCCTGTCCCGTCTTGCCGAATCGTCCATCCTGGAACGCTACGTCTGATCCGACGACGTGCGGACGGCCCCCGGGGAATCGCTTCCCCGGGGGCCGTCCCGCGTCCAGGCCTCGAGCCACCGCCCCGGGAACCCCGTCACGTCAGAGAGCCGGATCCCCGGAGCCCCGGAGTCCCGCAGCCCCGGAGTCCCGCAGCCCCGGATCCCCGGAACGCCGGAGCCCCCGGCCGCCGCGGCGACCGGGGGCTCCCGAACGGAGTCGACCGACCCTCAGTTGTCCAGCCGGATCGAGGTCCGCGCCGAGACCTTGTCCCCGGAGAGCCCGGTGAGCTCGGCGAGCACCACGTAGGTGCCGTTCGACGGCGGCGTCGGGTCGGCGGTGGCACACTGCGGCTTGCTGCGGCTGCGGTCCCAGGTGAAGGTCTCGGTCTGGCTGCCGTTCGCCGCCAGCTGCACCCAGATGCTGCCCTTGTCGGCCGGGCAGTCGCCGGAGGACCAGACCCGCTCGCCGTTGCTGGCGCTCACGGTGATCGCGGAGGCGATCCGGCCCAGGTCCACCCGGCAGTTGGCGCCGGTGGAGTTCTTGACCGTCAGGGCGAGCCGCGGCTTGTCCTTGGGCTGGAACGAGTTCTGGGTGCCGGCCAGCTCCAGGGCGACCTGCGAGGAGGCGCAGACCGGGAGCGCCATGACCTCGGGGGTGTTGAACGCCGGGACGCCGCCGCCGGAGCCGCCGGAGCCGCCCGCCGCACCGCCCCCGGGCCCGCCGCCGGAACCGCCCGAGCCGCCGGAACCACCCGCGGGGGCCGGGTTGGCGCCGCCGGTGGAACCGCCGCTGAGGTTGACCTCCGTGCCGCCACCGCCCGCCACCGGGCCGCCGCCGGAACCGCCCGAGCCGCCGCCCGGGCGCGCCGCGGGGCCGCTCGGCGAGGCGCCGGGCGTGATGGCCTGGGCCGGGGTCTGGCTCTGGGACGGAACGGCCTGGGCGGCCTTGCTCTGTGAGCCGCCGTCACCGCCTCCGCCCTGATCGGTCATCAGCCAGGCGATCAGGGCGGCGACCGCCGCGACGGCGGCGAGCACGACGACGCGCCGACGCCAGTAGATCGAGGCCGGCAGCGGTCCCACGGGTTGACGCAGAGAGGGCACGACCAAACTCTACGAGACTGTGTGTGGCGATTGACTCACCAACACCGCACAGTCGTCCCTTCCTTCACATGATCCGCCATTTGATCCGTTCGAGGGAGCCCCGAAGGGCTGATTCTCCGGGACGTTCTCCGGGACGTTCGCCGTGATTCTCTCCGGGGATCCGGACCGGCCTCCTCCACTTCGGCCGGGTCGGCGGGCGTGGGAGGATCGAAGGGCCATGACTGCCATCACCGCCACCGCCATCGGTACCGACGCCGCCCGGCTCCCGATGCCCCTGCCGCTGTTCCACTCGACCGTCCTGGACTGGTACGAGGCGACCAAGCGCGACCTGCCCTGGCGGGCCCCGGACGCGACGCCCTGGGCGGTCATGGTGAGCGAGTTCATGCTCCAGCAGACCCCGGTCAAGCGCGTGCTGCCCGCCTGGGAGGCATGGCTGACCCGCTGGCCGACCCCTGCCGACCTCGCCGCCGACGCGCCCGGCGAGGCGGTCCGGATGTGGGGCCGGCTGGGCTACCCGCGCCGCGCGCTGCGGTTGCACGCGGCCGCGGTGGCGATCACCGAGGAGCACGACGGCGAGGTCCCGGACGACCACGCCACGCTGCTCTCGCTGCCCGGGGTGGGGGAGTACACCGCCGCGGCGGTCGCCTCCTTCGCCTTCCGCCAGCGGCACGTGGTGCTGGACACCAACGTCCGGCGGGTCTTCGCCCGCGCGGTGACCGGAGTCGAGTACCCGGCCCAGGCCACCACCGCCGCCGAGCGCCGCACCGCCACCACGCTGCTGCCCGCCGACGCCGACACCGCCGCCACCTGGGCGGTCGGCGTCATGGAGCTGGGTGCGCTGGTCTGCACCGCGCGCGGCCCGGAGTGCGGGGAGTGCCCGCTCTTCGCCGGCTGCGCCTGGCAGCGGGCCGGCCGTCCGCCGTACGAGGGCCCGGCCCGGCGCGGGCAGTCCTACGAGGGGACGGACCGCCAGGTGCGCGGCAAGCTGCTCGCGGTGCTGCGCGAGGCGCACGGGACGGTCGAGCAGGCCCGGCTGGACGCGGTCTGGCCGGACGCGGTGCAGCGGGCCCGGGCCCTGGACGGCCTGGTCGCGGACGGTCTGGTCGAGCCGGTCGAGCAGGGCGTCTACCGCCTGCCGCAGTAAGCCGCAACGACAACGCCCCGGGACGACAACGTCCCGGGACGACAACGTCCCGGGACGACGACGCCCCAGACACGACGGCGCCCCCGGGAGGAGGATCTCCCGGGGGCGCCGCGGTCGTACGGGGGCGTACGGAGCGGGGACCGTCAGACGGCCGCCGCCTCCAGCGAGGCCTCGGCCGGCTGCTCGCCCTTGCCGGTGCCGCGCAGCGGCACCTCGCGCAGGAACACCGCCGCGGCGATCGCGATCACGGCCACCCCGGCGCCCCACAGGAAGACGGTGTGCATGCCGTTGGACACCGCGTGGTGGTAGGCGTCCTGGATGTTCTCGGGCAGCTTGCGCAGGGCGGCCGGGCTCATCTGGCCCGGGTCCTTCACGCCGCCGCCGGCGGCCTGCTCGCCGAGCTTCTCCTTCATGGTGTCGGTCACCCGGTTGTTGAACAGCGCGCCGAACAGCGCGACACCGAAGGAACCGCCGATGGTGCGGAACAGGGTGGCGGTGGAGCTGGCCACGCCCATGTCCTTGAGCTCGACGCTGTTCTGCGCGACCAGCATGGTGATCTGCATCAGGAAGCCCATGCCCGCGCCGAGCACGACCATCCAGCAGGCCGAGGTGAAGCTGCTGGTGTGGATGCCCATGGTGGAGAGCAGGATCAGACCGACGGTCATCACGATGGTGCCGATGATCGGGAAGATCCGGTACTTGCCGGTCTTGGTCACGGCCTGGCCGACCACCAGCGAGACGACCAGCATGCCCAGCATCATCGGCATCAGCAGCAGGCCGGAGTTGGTCGCCGAGGCGCCCTGGACGATCTGCTGGTAGAGCGGCAGGAAGACGGTCGATCCGAACATCACGAAGCCGACGATGAAGCCGATGATCGAGACCAGGGTGAAGTTCAGGTTCTTGAACAGGGTCAGCGGGAGCATCGGCTCCTCGACCCGCTGCTCCACGTAGCAGAAGGCGATCAGCGAGGCGGCGGCGAGCGCGGCCAGGCCGAGGATCTGCTTGGAGCCCCACTCGTACTGCTGGCCGCCCCAGGTGGTGATCAGCACGAGCGAGGTGATGCCGACGGTGAGCAGGATGGCGCCCAGGTAGTCGATCTTGGCCGTGCTGCGGACCTTCGGGAGCTTCAGGGTGACGACGACCACGGCGAGCGCGATCACGCCGAGCGGCAGGTTGATGTAGAAGGTCCAGTGCCAGCTCAGGTGGTCGGTGATGAAGCCGCCGGCCAGCGGGCCGCCGATGGTGGCGAGGGCCATCACCGCGGCGAACATGCCCTGGTACTTGCCGCGGTCGCGCGGCGGAACCAGCGCGCCCATGATCGACATGACGCCGACCATCAGACCGCCGGCGCCCAGGCCCTGCACGGCGCGGAAGCCGATCAGCTCGTTCATGTTCTGCGACAGGCCGGACAGCGCCGAACCCACCAGGAAGATCACGATCGAGGTGAGGAAGGTGCCCTTGCGGCCGTACATGTCGCCGAGCTTGCCCCAGATCGGGGTCGAGGCGGCGGTGGCCAGGGTGTACGCGGTGACGACCCAGGACAGGTGCTCGGCGCCGCCCAGGTCGCCGACGATGGTCGGCATCGCCGTGCCGACGATCAGGTTGTCGAGCATGGCCAGCAGCATGGTGACGACCAGACCGACCATGACGAGGCGGATCTCGCGGGGTGACCGCGGCTGCTCCTCCTCGGCCGTCTTGTCCTCCGGTACCGGGCCGGCGGTCTTGGACTGTGACATGAGGTGGGGTCTCCCGGAGGGTGGTTCGGACGCGCATCCGCGCCGCGCGGCGGCTACTTACTTGACGCCCGGCTAGTTTCTTGTACCGTCGGCACGGTAAGTTGTTCCCTAGCCGGTCGTCAAGCCAGTTTCCGAACCGGCCACCTGGGCAGGGAGAATGTTGCCCGGGGCGGACGCCACCGGGAGTCCGCAGCAGTCACCGACGCAGTCATGAGGCAGGCCATGGGCACTCCGCACAGCCCCCGCAGCGACACCCGGGCTCGCATCATCGAGGTGTCGCTGGAGCTCTTCTCCGAGCAGGGCTACGAGCAGACCTCACTGCGCGAGATCGCCGACCGCCTGGGTGTGACCAAGGCCGCGCTCTACTACCACTTCAAGACCAAGGACGACATCGTCCTGGGCATCGTCGAGCGGATGGCCGCGCCGATCGACGAGACCATCGAGTGGGGCCGCAAGCAGTCCTGGAGCCCGGAGATGCGCGACGAGCTGATCCGCCGCTTCGCGGACGGGATGGCCGAGCGGGCCCCGCTGCTGCGCTTCTTCCACGAGAACCAGCCCGCGCTGCGCGAGTCCCCGGCCGGGCTGGCCTTCCGCGACCGCATGATCACCATGGTGCAGCTGGTGCACGGGCCGAAGGCGGACTTCCCGGACCGGCTGCGGGCGGCGATGGCGCTGTTCACCGTCCACTCGGCGCTGTTCCTGCTCAAGCAGGACACCGCGGACTGCGGCCACGCCGAGAACGTCTGGGGCGAGCCGCTGGACACGGCGGCCACGCTGGACGACGCGATCCGGGCGGCCCGGGAGATCGCGCTGGAGATCGGCGGCCGGATCAGCCACCCCGCGGCACCGCCCGCCCCGACTCCGGCCCCGCCGGCGCCGCAGGCACCCGCCTCCGCCCGTCCGTGAGGGACGGTCAGAAGTTCGTGACGCCGTGCCCCGCGAGGTACGCGATCGGGTTGACCACCGCGCCGTAGCGGTTGCTGGTGCGGATCTCGAAGTGCAGGTGCGGCCCGGTCGAGTTGCCGGTGCTCCCGGACAGCCCGATCCGCTGGCCCGCCGACACGTGCTGGCCCGCCGAGACCGCGAGCGAGGACATGTGCGCGTACTGCGCGAAGTGCCCGTCCGCGAGCCGCAGCACGACCTCCTTGCCGTACGCGCCGTCCCAACCGGCCGACACCACGGTCGCGTTGCCGACCGCCAGCAGCGGCGTGCCCGGGGAGACCGCGAAGTCCACCCCGGTGTGGTACCCGGCCGCGTACTCGCGGTTGGCCACCCCGTACGGATTGCTGGTCGGCGCGTCCGGCACCGGCGCCGACCACTCGGGGGCGGGGGCAGGGGCGGGCGCGGGGGCGGGCTCCGGTTCGGGCGCCGGCGCGGCGGCCGGCTCCGGCTCCGCAGCCGGGGCAGCCGGGGCGGGCGGATCGGAGGGCAGCAGGTTGGCCGCCACCGCCACGGACTGCTGGGCCGAGGGACCGTCCCCGGACAGCTTGTACGAGCTGGGCCCGGCCACCTGGACCAGTCCCGGCGCGGGCACCTCCGCCTGCGGCGCGGTGAAGGCCGAGCTGCCCGGCGTGGTGGGCCGCACGGTCTGCGCCGAGGCGCTGCCGGGCGCGGCGACCAGCAGGACGCCGGCCAGCAGCGCCGCGGCCGCCCCGACCGAGGCCAGCGCGTGGTCGTGCTCGGCCCGCTGACGGCTGCCCGGCAGGGTGGTGTGCCGGGGCGTGGCGAGCGTGCGCAGTGGCGCGACATGGGTGCGGACGGCGTGGCCCAGCCGGGGCTGCCAGGCCGTGCGCAGTGGCGCGACATGGGTGCGGACGGCGTGGCCCAGCCGGGGCTGCCAGGCCGTGCGCAGTGGCGCGACACGGGTGCGGACGGCATGGCCGAGCCTGGGCTGCCAGGCGGCCGCCTGGGCCGCCGTGCGGGCGGCGAGCCGGCGCAGGGTCGGCCCCACGGGCGGGACGGTGGACATCGGTGGCCGCACCTCACGGGTCGAGACGGGCGCAGCACGACGGGCCCGTCCGGGGCGTCTGCTGAGCGGGGGACCACACAGGTCTAACCGTCACCGGGCGCACTCCCAAACGGTGTGACGTACTACCGCGTGTAGTCGACGCGGCGCCGGATCCGCGAACCGGCGGAGTGACGATCACGGCGTCCGATCGTCCACGGCCGCTTCGGGGCGGCTCGCCGGCCCGCCCGGCCCCGCTACTACCGCGGGTCGTACCGGGTCCCCGGCCTGTGACCAGTACCACCCGCGGCCGGGGTTTGGCGGGCCCGAACCGCCTCCGTCCGAACCGCTTGCGTCCGCACCGATGACCGGTCGGGCCCGCTGCGGGACCATCGACCCATGTATGGCAACAGGAGCGAAGACCCCGACGCCGGTGGCCGCCCGAGCCCGGCGGACCGCCGCTTCGCCGCCCTGCGCGGCTGCGAGCGCATCCTGTCCGGCGTCCGGCCGGCGACCATCCGCGAACGCCTCGCGGACCTGGCCGATCCGCCTCCGGACGGGAAGGGAGCCGCCCCCGATCTGGACGACCGGCCGGACCAGTACGGCGACGGCGTGGTCCGGGCCCTGGAGCTGCGGGTCGCCGGGCTGCTCGGCACCGAGGACGCGGCCTTCTTCCCGACCGGCACGATGGCCCAGCAGGTCGCCCTGCGGATCCACGCCGAGGCCGCCGGGCTGCGCACCGTCGCCACTCACCCGCTGGCCCACACCGACCGGCACGAGCGGCACGCGCTGGGCGTCCTCACCGGCCTGCGCAGCCTCTGGCCGACCGTCGCGCCGCGTCAGCCCACCGCCGAGGAGGTGCGCGCCCTGGACGAGCCGTACGCCGCGCTGAGCCTGGAACTGCCGCTGCGCGACGCCGGGTTCGTGCTGCCCGACTGGGAGCGGCTGCGGGCGCTGGCCGCGGTGGTGCGGGACGAGCACGGCGCGGCGCTGCACCTGGACGGGGCGCGGATCTGGGAGTCCGCGGTCGCGCTCGGCCGCCCGCTGCCGGAGGTCGCCGCCCTGGCCGACTCGGTCTACGTCTCCTTCTACAAGACGCTCGGCGGGATCAGCGGTGCCGCGCTGGCCGGTTCGGCGGGCTTCGTGCGCACCGCCAAGGCCTGGCGCCACCGCTACGGCGGGCAGCTCTTCCAGCAGTGGCCGTTCGCGCTGGCCGCGCTGGCCGGGCTGGAGCGCGAACTGCCGCTGCTGGAGGGGTACGTGGCGCACGCCCGGACGGTCGCCGAGGCGCTGGCCCGGGCCTTCGCCGCCGTCCCCGGCGCCCGGGTGCACCCGGCCCCGCCGCACACCCACCAGTTCCGGCTCTGGCTGCCGTACCCGGCCGAGGAGTTGGAGGAGGTCTCGCTGGAGCAGGCCGAGGAGACCGGGATCGGGCTGTTCGGCGCCTGGCGCGAACGCGAGCTGCCGGGCCTGGCGATGACCGAGGTCACGGTCGCCTCGCCCGCCCTCGACTGGAACGGCTCCGACGTCGAGGTGGCGGCCGCGGCCTTCCTGGACCGGCTGCGGACCCGCGCCGCCCGGTCCTGACGAAGCGTCGGGCCCGGCGATGAACACCGGGCCCGACAAAGGCACCGGGCCCGACGAAAGCACCGGGCCCGACAAAGGCGTCCGGCCCGCCCCCGCGCGGTGCGGGGACGGGCCGGACGTGGTTCCGTCAGAGCTGCCTGGTCACAGGCCGATCGCTACGGGCTCGATCAGTTGTCGACCGGGCGGACCCGGATCCAGGTCTCCAGGTAGTTCGAGGACTCGTTCTCGACCTCGATGCTGGTGCCGGTCTTCGGGACGTCGACACCGCTGTACGGGTTGTCCTTCGACCACCAGGACTTCAGGTCGGAGAACTCGTCGACACCCTTGGACTTCGGGACGACGGTCTCGACGCCGGCCTTGTGCAGGGTCAGCGCCGGGACGCGGCGCGAACCGAAGGTGGAGTCGAAGCCCTGCATGCGCGGACGCATCAGGGTGCCGTCCGACCACTTCATCGCCGCCGGGTGCGAGTCGACCGGCAGGACCAGGCCGTGGCCCGGGTGGGCGCTGACGTTGTTGTCGGTCTGCGACTCGTCCCAGTACCAGATCAGCAGGCCGGGCTGGTACGCGTAGTGCTCGACCCAGCCCGGCTTGTCGGCGAAGCCGAAGTTGTACGGGCCGGTCTTCAGCGTCGCGTCGAACGACACGTACTGCTTGTTCTCCGCGATGTAGTACTGCGCGTAGTCCTTGGTGTACGAGCCGCCGAAGCGGGTGAAGCCGGTGGCGGCCCAGCCGTTGACACCGTTCTCCACGTCGTCGCTGAACACGGTGGCGCCGTCGGCGGTCACCGAGACGTTGTCCACCGCGAAGCCCTTGTAGTGCAGGCCGCCGTCGGTGGTGTTGTGGTAGCGGAACTGGATCTTCTGGCCGGCGTAGGCGTCCAGGTTGAAGGACAGGTCGCCCCAGGTGGCGGCGAGGCCGTTGACGGCCGGGCGGCCGTTCTCCTTCGGGAGCGCGGTGCCGTTCCAGGTGCCGTCCACGACGGTCCAGGTCTTGCCACCGTCGGTGGAGACCTCGCCGAAGGCGTAGTCGAAGTCCGGCTCCAGCTCGTACCAGGCCTTGGCGTTGATGCTGGCCTTGGTCTTGCCGGTCAGGTCGACGTCACGGGTGAGCGTGACGTTCAGGTTGTCGGCGCTGCCGCTCCACCACTCGTTGCCGCCCGCGAACGGCTTGTTGATGTCGGTGGTGATGCTCTTCTTCGGCAGGTCGACGAGGAGCGCCTGCGGCAGGTTGGTGTTGTACTCGACCGGGCCGATGTGGTGCGTCGACTCGGTGCCCGCCTTGGCGCGGTCGACCTTCAGCCAACCGAGCTGGTACTTGCTCCAGGCGTCGAGGTCGTTCGGCATGTCGCCGATGCTGTTCTTGCCCTCGCCGAGCCAGGAACCGGAGGACATCAGCGACCAGAAGCCGACCGAGTTGTCGATGCCCTTGCCGGCGGTGTCGTAGAGGTCCGGCAGACCGAGGTCGTGGCCGTACTCGTGGGCGAAGACGCCGAGGCCGCCGTTCTCCGGCTGCATCGTGTAGTCGCCGATCCAGAGGCCGGAGTTGCCGACCTGCACGCCGCCGAGCTTGTTGCCCTCGGGGCCGGCCTGGCCCGTCAGGTTGCCGTAGACGTACGAGCGGTGCGCCCACAGGGCCTTGGTGCCCTGCTTGCCGCCACCGGCCGACTTGTCCTCACCGGCGTGCACGATCTGGAAGTGATCGATGTACCCGTCGGGCTGGTTGAAGTTGCCGTCGTGGTGCGAGCCGTAGCGGTCCCACTGGTCGTACTGGGCCAGCGTCGCCTTGATCTGGGCGTCGGTCTGACCCTTCGCCAGCTGGTCCTTGTACCAGATGTCCACGGCGTCGCGGATCAGGTCCTGGGCGCTGGCGCAGACGTTGGAGCCGCAGTAGTCGGAGCCGTACCGGGCCTCGTTCCACGGCACCCGGACCCAGTCCGAGACCACGCCGTCGACCGAGTAGCGGCCCGAGGACTGCTTCTCGTAGAAGGTCTTCAGCGAGGGCTTGTCCTTGGAGAAGTACAGGTCCTGGTAGTGCTGCTGGTTGTAGTCGGCCTGCCAGGCGGTCGAGTTGTTGGTGGCAGGGTCCGGCGCAGCGATCTCGTTGTGCTTCGGGCCGGCCTCGCCACCGTACTTGACCTTGCCGTCGGCGGTCTTGGTGGTGTTGTCGACCTGGTCGCCGAAGTCGACGAGGATCGTGAAGATCTTGTCCGTGCGCTCACGGGCGAGCTCGACGTACTTGTCCTTGCCGAGCTTCACGCTGGTGCTGCCGTTGTGCTGCTCGACCTGGGCCGTGCCGTTGAGCAGCTGCTCGGTGGCGGCCTTGTGCTGGGCCTCCTCCTTGGCGGTCAGCGGACCCGGGATGTTGTGCTCGGTGTTCTGGACGGCCTCGGCCGGGTCCTTCGGCGCGGGGGCCGAGCCGGCCGCGACCGCGGTGCTCGGGAACAGGCCCGCGCCGAGCGTGACTATGACCGCCGCGGCAGTCGCAGCCGCAGCGGTTCTCCTGGTGTTCTTCAACGTTGTGACGTCCTCCCCGACCGGGGCCAGCTCATGGCCAAAGCCCGGCAAACCAAAATGAAAGACAGGTGGACGTCATTTGATACAAGCGTGCATAAAAAAGATAGACCTTGACCATGACATGGTCACGGCGCTATGCTCCGCGACTCCCCATCAGCTGACCATCTGTCAACCGTATGTTCGTTAAACCTGGCTGAGAAATCGACCGCATCCGTACGAACCAGCACGGAAGCCGCCCGTCCGGGCGCGCGGCGAGACCCGCTCCGGCGGGGCGGAACGCACCGAGCCCCCGGCGTTCAGGCCGGGGGCTCGGTTGCTGTGAAGTTGTCTGTTAAAAGTTGGCTACTTCGTCAGGTCCGGACCGGACGAGGCGACCGCGGCCGGGGTGTCCGCGACGGCCGACTTCTCCTCGCCGCGGAAGGTGAACTTGGCCTCCTTGCCCTCACCGTCGACGTCGACGACGACGATGTGGCCGGCCCGCAGCTCACCGAAGAGGATCTTCTCGGAGAGGTGGTCCTCGATCTCGCGCTGGATGGTGCGGCGCAGCGGACGGGCACCCAGGATCGGGTCGTAGCCGCGCTTGGCCAGCAGCTTCTTGGCCTCGACGCTGAGCTCCAGGCCCATGTCCTTGTCCTTGAGCCGCTCGTCCACCTTGTCGATCATGAGGTCGACGATCTGGATGATGTCGTCCTCGGACAGCTGGTGGAACACCACGATGTCGTCGACACGGTTCAGGAACTCGGGGCGGAAGTGCTGCTTGAGCTCCTCGCCGACCTTCGCCTTCATCCGCTCGTACCCGGTCTGGGTGTCACCCGTGGCCGCGAAGCCGAGGTTGAAGCCCTTGGAGATGTCCCGGGTGCCGAGGTTGGTCGTCATGATGATGACGGTGTTCTTGAAGTCGACCACGCGGCCCTGGGAGTCGGTCAGACGACCGTCCTCCAGGATCTGCAGCAGCGAGTTGAAGATGTCCGGGTGGGCCTTCTCGACCTCGTCGAAGAGGACGACCGAGAACGGCTTGCGGCGGACCTTCTCGGTCAGCTGGCCGCCCTCCTCGTAGCCCACGTACCCGGGCGGGGAGCCGAACAGCCGGGAGACGGTGTGCTTCTCGGAGAACTCGGACATGTCGAGCGCGATCAGCGCGTCCTCGTCGCCGAAGAGGAACTCGGCGAGCGTCTTGGACAGCTCGGTCTTACCGACACCGGACGGGCCGGCGAAGATGAACGAACCGCCGGGGCGCTTCGGGTCCTTGAGGCCCGCACGGGTGCGCCGGATGGCCTGGGAGAGCGCCTTGATGGCGTCCTTCTGGCCGATGACGCGCTTGTGCAGCTCGTCCTCCATGCGCAGCAGGCGGGAGGTCTCCTCCTCGGTCAGCTTGAAGACCGGGATGCCGGTGGCGGTGGCCAGGACCTCGGCGATGAGCTCCTCGTTGACCTCCGCGACGACGTCCATGTCGCCGGCCTTCCACTCCTTCTCGCGCTTGGCCTTGGCCTGCAGGAGCTGCTTCTCGTCGTCGCGCAGGGACGCGGCCTTCTCGAAGTCCTGCGCGTCGATCGCGCTCTCCTTCTCGCGGCGCACGTCGGCGATCTTCTCGTCGAACTCGCGCAGGTCCGGCGGCGCGGTCATCCGGCGGATGCGCATCCGGGAACCGGCCTCGTCGATCAGGTCGATCGCCTTGTCCGGCAGGAAGCGGTCCGAGATGTACCGGTCGGCCAGGGTGGCGGCGGCGACCAGGGCGGCGTCCGTGATGGAGACCCGGTGGTGGGCCTCGTAGCGGTCGCGCAGACCCTTGAGGATCTCGATGGTGTGCGGCAGCGACGGCTCCGCGACCTGGATCGGCTGGAAGCGGCGCTCCAGCGCGGCGTCCTTCTCCAGGTGCTTGCGGTACTCGTCCAGGGTGGTGGCACCGATGGTCTGCAGCTCGCCGCGGGCCAGCATCGGCTTGAGGATGCTGGCGGCGTCGATGGCGCCCTCGGCGGCGCCCGCGCCGACCAGGGTGTGCAGCTCGTCGATGAACAGGATGATGTCGCCGCGGGTGCGGATCTCCTTGAGCACCTTCTTCAGGCGCTCCTCGAAGTCACCGCGGTAGCGCGAGCCGGCCACCAGGGCGCCCAGGTCCAGCGTGTAGAGCTGCTTGTCCTTGAGCGTCTCCGGGACCTCGCCCTTGACGATCGCCTGCGCCAGGCCCTCGACCACGGCGGTCTTGCCGACGCCGGGCTCACCGATCAGCACCGGGTTGTTCTTGGTGCGGCGGGACAGCACCTGCATGACCCGCTCGATCTCCTTCTCGCGCCCGATGACCGGGTCGAGCTTGGCCTCGCGGGCGGCCTGGGTGAGGTTGCGGCCGAACTGGTCCAGGACCAGCGAGGTCGACGGGGTGCCCTCGGCGGGCCCGCCGGCCGTGGCCGACTCCTTGCCGCCGCTGGTCTGGTAGCCGGAGAGCAGCTGGATGACCTGCTGGCGCACCCGGTTGAGGTCGGCACCCAGCTTGACCAGGACCTGGGCGGCGACGCCCTCGCCCTCGCGGATCAGGCCGAGCAGGATGTGCTCGGTGCCGATGTAGTTGTGGCCGAGCTGAAGGGCCTCTCGGAGCGACAGCTCCAGGACCTTCTTCGCCCGGGGCGTGAAGGGAATGTGACCGGACGGGGCCTGCTGGCCCTGGCCGATGATCTCCTCGACCTGCTGGCGAACGGCCTCAAGAGAAATCCCGAGGCTCTCCAGGGCCTTGGCGGCGACGCCCTCGCCCTCGTGGATCAGACCCAGGAGGATGTGCTCGGTGCCGATGTAGTTGTGGTTGAGCATCCGGGCTTCTTCCTGAGCCAGGACGACAACCCGCCGCGCGCGGTCGGTGAACCTCTCGAACATCGTTTATCGCTCCTCAGAGCGGTCGGGCAGTTCGGGGTCCGTCCCCGCCCTGTCCTTCCGCATGCTAGTCCCGCTCAGCGGCGCGGCCCACGGATTCACTCCCCGGTAGAGGAGAGAGATGCTGCGCGACCAGCCGACACCAATCCCAACCTGATGCTGGGAAACGGTGTTCCCACTGGTGGGCCGGATGCACCGGAATCCGCTACGCCATCGGCGAACAAGCGCCGCCGGGGCGCGGCCGGACCTCTCCGGCCGGTCGCGCATACTGCCCCTGGACGGGTCCGAGAACCCGTCCACCTGCATTCATACCCGGTATCGGGGCGCTTCTCGCGCAGTTTCCGCGGTGGCGGTGTTCGCCTGGCGAGAAGTCGGGCCGCGGTGACGGTGGTTCAACGGCGGCCCGGATGGTCGGTACGCCATCCCGGTGGTGTCCGCGTTACCGCTTCGCCCCTACAGCGTTGCACAGCTCGTGATTGTTCCGCCGCCCGAGCCCGTACCCCGGACGCCTCGCGGCAGCGGTGGCGCCGTGGCCGTCCGGACACGCGCCGCGGTCGTCCGGGTACGCGCCGCGGGGCGCGGAGGAGACTCCTCCGCGCCCCGCGCGTGTGTCGTCGGTGCCGCGCGCGGCAGCCGGGGCCCCGCACCCGCTCCGGTGTGCCGGCGGCGCCGGGGTCAGGACGCGTTGGCCTTGTCGTAGGCCTCGCGGACCGTGCTCGGCACGCGGCCGCGGTCGTTGACGTCCATGCCCTGCTCCTTGGCCCACGCGCGGACCTTCGCGGTGTCCGGAGCGCTGCCGGAGGGGCGCTGGGCCGAGGTGCGGCCCGGGCGGCGGGCGCCGGCGAGCCGGCCGCTCTGCTTGCGGCCCTTCTCCACGTACGGCGCCAGCAGACCGCGGAGCTTGTCCGCGTTGGCGCTCTTCAGGTCGATCTCGTAGGCAACGCCGTCGAGCGCGAACGTCACCGTCTCGTCCGCCGAACCACCGTCGAGATCGTCTTCAAGAATGACCTGCACCCTCTGTGCCACGGGCTTCCCTTTCCGCTAAACGACCCATTGCCTAAGGAAAGGAAAGCGCTTTTCTCCGGAAAACACAAACCCTTGACCCGGGCGGAGCCGGTCAGAGGTGCAGCAGCATGCGCGAGTTGCCCAGTGTGTTGGGCTTCACCCGCTCCAGGTCGAGGAACTCGGCGACGCCTTCATCGTACGAGCGGAGGAGTTCTTCATAGACATCCGTAGCGATCGCCGCCGGGTCTGTCGTACCATCATCGGTTTCCTGGACCTCCCCGATCTCGACGAAACCGTGTTTCGCGAAGAACGGGACCTCGAACGTCAAGCAGAAAATCCGACGGACGCCGAGCCAGCGAGCCGTCTGCACCAGCTTCTCCAGCAGCAGATGCCCGATGCCGAACCCCTGGCAGACCGGATCGACCGCGAGTGTCCTGACCTCGGCGAGGTCCTCCCACATCACGTGCAGGGCGCCGCAGGCCACCACCGCGCCGTTGTCGTCGCGTTCCGCGACCCAGAACTCCTGGACGGATTCGAACAGTGTGACAGTGGGCTTGTCCAGCAGAATGCCGTCGCGCGAGTAGGCGTCGATGAGCCTGCGTACTGCCCGCACGTCCGTGGTCCGTGCGCGGCGGATGGTGACCTCCATGGCGGGACGTTATCGCGTCGCCCCGGGTGCGGTCCCACCGGTATCCGGTCCGCGGGTATCCGCTTCGGCGGTATCCGGGCCGTCCGCCGGCGCGGAATCCGCCCCCGGCGGATCGGGCGGGAACAGAGCGGCGACCCGCAACGCGTCCCGCAGCGCCTCGCGTTGCTCGGGCGACATCAGGCCGAAGAAGTGCACCAGGGCGGCCGCCGGATTGTCACTGGTGGCCCAGGCGTCGTTCATCAGGGCCGCCGTGTACGCCTCACGCGAGGAGACGGGTTCATATCGATAGGCCCGGCCGACCCGCTCGCGGCGCAGCCAGCCCTTTCTGTGGAGCTTGTCCAGGACGGTCATCACCGTGGTGTACGCGATTTCGCGTTCCGACTGCAGATCCAGGAGAACCTCGCGAACCGTCACCGGTCGGTTCCACTGCCACACCCGGGTCATGATGGCGTTCTCAAGTTCGCCGAGTTGCCGGACCATAGTGCGGCCAGGATAGGGAGTGAATGGGGCAAATCTTGTGAAGTGCGCCAAACCGGCGCGCCGCCACCCCCGGGATTCGGGAATGGCGGCGCGCGTGTCGTTCGGGGCGGCTGACGGCGTCAGTCGCGGGCTCCCCGCGGGTCGTCCGGGGCCCGGGGACGGTCCGGGGCCCCGGGGGATCAGTCGAAGTCTTCCTTGGCCTTCCGGCTCCCGCCCTGGCTGCGGATGATGGCCCGCACCAGGAACCCGAAGCCGATCGCCATGACCAGCGGCGGCACGATCGCGCTGACGTAGTCCATCAGGTCACTCCTCCTCGGTCTTCTCCGCCGTCGCGGCGGCAGCCTTCGGCTCCGGCTTCACCAGCGGGAAGAGCACGGTCTCCCGGATGTTCTTGCCGGTCAGCAGCATGATCAGGCGGTCCACGCCGAGGCCGAGGCCACCGGTCGGGGGCATCGCGTACTCCAGCGCGCGCAGGAAGTCCTCGTCCACCTGCATCGCCTCGACGTCGCCGCCGGCCGCCAGCAGGGACTGGGCGGTGAGGCGGGCGCGCTGCTCGACCGGGTCGACCAGCTCCGAGTAGGCGGTGCCGATCTCGGTGCCGAAGATCACCAGGTCCCACTTCTCGGCCACGCCCGGGATCGAGCGGTGCTCGCGGGTCAGCGGGGAGACCTCGGTCGGGTAGTCCTTGATGAAGGTCGGCCGGACGGCGTTCTCCTCCAGCAGGCGCTCGACCATCTCCAGCACGATCTGACCGTGGCCCCACTCCTTCTCGAACGGGATGCCGTGCTCGGCGGCCAGCTTGCGCAGCTCCTCGACGGTGGTCTCCGGGGTGACCTCGACGCCCAGGTGCGCGGAGATGCCCGGGTAGACGCTGACCTCCGCCCACGGCTCGGCCAGGTCGATCTCGTGCTCGACGCCGTGCGCGTCCACGCCCTTGATCACCGTGGTGCCCAGCGCGTCCCGGGCCGCGTTGACGATCGTCGCCCGGATCAGCTCGGCCTGGGTGTCGTAGTCGCCGTAGGCCTCGTACGACTCCAGCGAGGTGAACTCCGGGTTGTGGGTGGAGTCCGCGCCCTCGTTGCGGAAGTTGCGGTTGATCTCGAAGACCTTCTCGGCGCCGCCGACCACCAGCCGCTTGAGGTACAGCTCGGGGGCGATGCGCATGTAGAGGTCGATGTCGTACGCGTTGATGTGCGTCTTGAACGGACGGGCGTTGGCGCCGCCGTGCACCGGCTGCAGCATCGGGGTCTCGACCTCGATGTAGCCGCGGTCCTCGTAGGTGCGGCGGATCGAGCGGACCACGCGGCTGCGCAGGTGCAGGATCTCGCGGGCCTCGGGGTTGACGATCAGGTCCACGTAGCGCTGGCGGACCCGGGCCTCCGGGTCGGTCAGGCCCTTGTGCTTGTCCGGCAGCGGGCGCAGGCACTTGGCGGTGAGCTCCCAGCGGTCCACCATCACGGACAGCTCGCCGCGCTTGGAGGTGATCACCTCGCCCTCGACGCCGACCTGGTCACCGAGGTCGATGTCGGACTTCCAGGCCGCCAGCCGCTCCGCGCCCAGCTTGTCCAGGGAGAACATCACCTGCAGGTCGCCGGTGCCGTCGCGCAGGGTGGCGAAGCACAGCTTGCCACCGGTGCGGGAGAGGATCACCCGGCCGGTGATGCCGACCCGCTCGCCGGTGGCGGTGTCCGGCTCCAGGTCGGGGTGCTTGGCACGCAGGTCCACGATGGTGCTGGTGCGGGGGAATCCGACCGGGTACGGGTCGACACCGGCCGCCCGGAGCCGGTCCAGCTTCTCGCGCCGGACGCGCATCTGCTCGGGAAGGTCGTCGGTCGCGGGAACAAGGCTCTGATCGCTCACCCCACAAGGGTAGCCAGCCGTACACCGTGCTCCGCGACCGGATTGCGCGTGAGGGGAGACCGCGGCGGCGGTCTCCCCTCACGGGCCCGGGCGGTTCAGCCGGTGCCGGTGGCGAGCTCGATCTCCTCGGGGGCCTCCTCGGCGGGCGGGGCGGGCCTGGCCGGGGGCTTGGGGCGGCGGCCGAAGAGCTCGGCCGGAGTGGGCATCCGGTGCGGACGGGGCGGGGTCTTCGGGGCGGGCTCGGCGGGCTGCTCCGGGCGGGAGTCGGTGCTGCTCATGGTGGTCCGTCCTCCTACAGGGGTGGGGTGACTGCTGGGGGGTGCGGCGGGGCTCGGTACGGCCACCAGGTGGCGCGGCTGGCCGGTGGCGAGGGCGAGGCGTTCGCGGACGGCGGCCTCGGCCAGCGCGTGGCAGCGCCCGGCCAGCCGCGAGCGGCGCGAGCGCTCGCCCTGGCCGCAGGGCTGACGCGTCAGCCCGCGCAGCGCGGTGAGGTCCTCCGGCCCGGGCAGGTAGCCGTCGGACACCGCCTCCTCCAGCCGCTCCAGGTAGCCGGGCGCGCTGCCGGGCAGGGCGGTGCGGTAGCGGCCGAGGTCGGCGAGCAGGAAGGCGCGCAGTCGGCCGCCCTCCTGGACGGCCTCGTCGATCGCCTCGGTCAGGCGCAGGGCGTCCTGGACGTCCTCCGCCCAGAGCTCGGCGCCCGGCCCGGCGAGCGCCGGCCGGTCGGGACCCTGGAAGTGGACGGGAACGGCGGGGTGCAGGGCTTGGGCGAGGGCTCGGCGCAGCACGCGGACTTCGTCGGCGCTGAAGGCCATGCCGCCGCGCGATCCGTGTGGCGTAGGCATGGGCTGACACTACGTGAGGAATATCCGATTTGTCGGTAGCGTCGCGCCGAAGTCCGCACGATCGGCCCGCTGGAGAAACCTTTCGCCACGCCCGTGGCGCTGCCCCGCGCGCACCTGGTCATCCATGTGACGGGGCGGCGCGAGGCGGCGGCGGACAGGACGGAACCGGACGGTCAGCTCGGCCGGTTGCGCTCGTAGACCAGACGCAGGCCGATGAGGGTCAGCCAGGGCTCGTGGACGTCGATGGTGGTGGCCTCGCCGAGGACGAGGGTGGCGAGGCCGCCGGTGGCGATCACCTGGACGTCGTCCGGGTCCTTGGCGAGCTCGCGGGCCATCCGGTCGACCAGGCCGTCGACCTGGCCGGCGAACCCGTAGAGGATGCCCGACTGCATGCCCTCGACGGTGTTCTTGCCGATCACGTTGCGCGGGCGGGCCAGCTCGATCTTGCGCAGCTGGGCGCCGCGGACGCCGAGCGCCTCGACGGAGATCTCGATGCCGGGGGCGATCGCGCCGCCCACGTAGTCGCCGCGGGCGTTGACGGCGTCGAAGGTGGTCGCGGTGCCGAAGTCGACCACGATGCACGGGCCGCCGTACAGGTGGTTGGCGGCCAGCGCGTTGACGATCCGGTCGGCGCCGACCTCCTTGGGGTTGTCCATCAGGACGTGCACCCCGGTCTTCACGCCGGGCTCCACGATCACCGCGGGGACGTCGCCGTAGTAGCGGCGGGTCACCTCGCGGAGCTCGTGGAGCACGGCGGGAACGGACGAGCAGATCGCCAGGCCCTCCACCGAGGCCTCCCGGACCGCGGTGTGGTTGCCCATCAACCCCTGCAGCAGCACGGCCAGTTCATCGGCCGTGCGGCGCGGATCGGTGGAGATCCGCCAGTGTTCCACCACGTCCTCGCCGTCGAACAGGCCGAGCGTGGTCTGGGTGTTGCCGACGTCGATGGTGAGGAGCATGGGGCGCTTTCTGCGAGTCGGGACGGTCTGCTCTGCTCTGCTCCTGACGGTCAGGCGCGCAGGTCCAGGCCGATGTCCAGGATCGGCGAGGAGTGCGTGAGCGCGCCCACGGCCAGGTAGTCGACACCAGTCTGGGCGACCTCGCGCGCGCCGGCCAGGGTCAGTCCGCCGGAGGCCTCCAGCTTCGCCCGGCCGGCCACCAGGGCGACGGCCTCCTTCAGCTGCCCCACGGTGAAGTTGTCCAGCAGGATCAGGTCGGCACCGGCCTCCAGGACGGGCGCGATCTGCTCGATCTCGTCCACCTCGACCTCGACCGGCAGCTCCGGGTACGCGGCCCGGACGGCCCGGAAGGCCTCGGCCACGCCGCCGGCCGCGACCACGTGGTTGTCCTTCACCAGGGCGGCGTCGGACAGCGCCATCCGGTGGTTGGCGCCGCCGCCGCAGCGCACCGCGAACTTCTCCAGCGCGCGCAGGCCCGGGGTGGTCTTGCGGGTGTCCCGGACGACGGCGCCGGTGCCCTCCAGGGCGTCCGCCCAGGCGCGGGTCGCGGTGGCGATGCCGGACAGGTGGCAGAGCAGGTTGAGCGCGCTGCGCTCGGCGGTCAGCAGGTCGCGGGTGCGGGAGCGGACCGAGAGCAGCACCTGGCCGGCCTCGACCCGGTCGCCGTCCTCGACGTGCCGCTCGACCTCGAACTCCTCCTCGCAGATCAGCGAGACGACCGCCTCGGCGATCCGCAGGCCGGCCACCACGCCGGCCTGACGGGCGGTGAAGTCGGCGGTGGCGACGGCGTCGGCGGGCACCGTGGCCACCGAGGTGACGTCCTCGCCGCCGGCCAGGTCCTCGGCCAGCGCGAGGGTGGCGATGTCCTCGACCTCGACCGGGTCCAGCCCGGCCTGCTCCAGCAGCTCGGCCAGCTGCGGGTCCAGGCCGGTCTCGTAGCCCTCGCCGTCCCCGCAGGCGCAACCGTCGCCGCAGCCGCCGCCCTGGTCAGCCAGGGGGAGTTCCTCGTGGGAGTGGGTCATGGTTCTACTGCTCCTCAGGGGTGCTGACGGGACCGCCGGTGGCGGCGAGGGTGGTGATCAGGTGGCGCCGCCAGTGGGCGTCGTCGCGCTCGGGGAAGTCCTGGCGCCAGTGGCAGCCGCGGGTCTCCTCGCGCTGCGCGGCGGCCGCGACCAGTGCGGTGGCGACCAGCAGCAGGTTGGCGGCCTCCCAGGTCTCCACCCGGGGGTCGGCCGGCTTCTCCTCGGCGACGTGCGCGTACGCCGACTCGGAGATCAGGGCGAGCCCGGCCGCGGTGTCGGCCATCGAGGCGGCCGAGCGCAGCACGCCCGCGCCGCGCGACATCAGCCGCTGGACGTCGGCCCGCGACTCGGACGGTGGCAGCGGGACGGGGTGCGCGGCCCGCGCGGCGTCGACGTCCACGGTGCGCTCGGGCAGCTCGCCGGCCCGGTGCCGCCCCGTCAGGTCGGCCGCGATCCGCTCGGCGAACACCAGGCCCTCCAGCAGCGAGTTGGAGGCCAGCCGGTTGGCGCCGTGCACCCCGGTGCAGGCGACCTCGCCGCAGGCGTACAGGCCGGGGACGCTGGTGCGGCCGTGCCGGTCGGTGCGGATGCCGCCGGACGCGTAGTGCGCGGCCGGGGCGACCGGGATCGGCTCGGTGACCGGGTCGATCCCGTGCGCGCGGCAGGAGGCCAGGATGGTCGGGAAGCGCTGCTCCCACATCTCGGCGCCGAAGTGCCGCCCGTCCAGGTACATGTGCTCGGCGCCCTGCTCCTGCATGCGCCGGGTGATCGCCTTGGCGACGATGTCGCGCGGGGCCAGTTCGGCCAGCTCGTGCTGCCCGAGCATGAAGCGGGTGCCGGCGGCGTCCACCAGGTGCGCGCCCTCGCCGCGGACGGCCTCGGAGACCAGCGGCTGCTGGCCCTCGGCCTCCGGGCCGAGCCAGAGCACGGTCGGGTGGAACTGGACGAACTCCAGGTCGGTGACGGCGGCGCCGGCCCGCAGTGCGAGCGCCACGCCGTCGCCGGTGGAGACCGCAGGGTTGGTGGTGGCGGAGAAGACCTGGCCCATGCCGCCGGTGGCGAGCACCACCGCGCGGGCCCGGACGGCGCCGACGCCGTCACGCTGGCCCTCGCCCATCACGTGCAGGGTGAGCCCGGCGGCGTGGCCGTCGGCGTCGGTGAGCAGGTCGAGGACGAGCGCGTGCTCGATCAGCTCGATGTCCGGGTCGGTGCGGACGGCGGCGACCAGGGCCCGCGATATCTCGGCACCGGTGGCGTCCCCGCCGGCGTGCGCGATCCGGCGGCGGTGGTGGCCGCCCTCGCGGGTCAGCAGGATCTCGCCGTCCTCGCCGCGGTCGAAGGCGGCGCCGACCGCGATCAGCCGGCGGACGGCGTCCGGGCCCTCGGTGACCAGGGTGCGCACGGCCTCCTCGTCACAGAGCCCGGCGCCGGCCACCAGCGTGTCGTCCAGGTGCTGCTCGGGGGTGTCCCCCTCGCCCAGGGCGGCCGCGATGCCGCCCTGGGCCCAGCGGGTGGAGCCGTCGTCCAGCATCGCCTTGGTGACCACCATGGCCCGCAGGCCTGCCTTGCGGACGTTGAGTGCGACGGTGAGGCCGGCGACCCCGGAACCGACCACCACCACGTCGGTGGTGGCGGTCCAGCCGGGGGCCGGGGCGGTGAGGCGGTGCATGGACATGGGTCGGTGGCTCCTTCAGCGCGAGGCGGCGTCGGCCGCGCCGTTGCCGCCACCGTACGCCGCGTCGCCGCGGAGCAGTCCGGTGCCCTCCCGGGCTTCCGCCGGGTCCCCGCCCAGGCCGGTGATCCGGTTCCGCTCGTCCACGAAGACGATCTTCGGCTCGTAGCCCTTGGCCTCGGCCGTGTCCATCTGCCCGTAGGCGATGAGTATGACCAGGTCGCCGGGGTGGACCAGACGGGCGGCGGCGCCGTTGATGCCGATGACGCCGGAGCCGCGCGGGCCGGCGATGGTGTACGTCTCCAGCCGGGCGCCGTTGTTGATGTCGACGATGTGGACCAGCTCCCCGGGGAGCAGGTCGGCGGCGTCGAGCAGGTCCTCGTCCACCGTGACGGAGCCGACGTAGTGCAGGTCGGCCTGGGTCACGGTGGCCCGGTGGATCTTGGACTTGAGCATGGTGCGGAGCATTGCGGGTCACGCCTCCTGTGAGTGCATGCCTGAGGGGGTCGGAACTGCCGGAACTACCGGACGATGATGCGGACGTTGTCGATCAGACGGGTCGAGCCCACCGTCGCGGCGACGGCCAGCACCGCCTCGCCCTGGAAGTCGTCCGCCGCCTCGGAGAAGTCGTGCGGGTCGATCAGGGCGAGGTAGTCGGGGGTGACGCCCTCGGCAGCGTCCAGGACGGCCGAGGCGGCCTCGCGGACGGCCTTCGGGCCCTGCGCGGCGACGTCCCGGCCGGCGAACAGGGCCTCGGAGAGCGCGAGGGCGCGGGTGCGCTCCTCCTCGGAGAGGTAGCGGTTGCGCGAGGACAGCGCCAGGCCGTCCTCCTCGCGGGCGGTCGGCACGCCGACGATCTCGACGTCGAAGTCCAGGTCGGCGACCATCCGCCGGATGACCGCCAGCTGCTGGGCGTCCTTCTCGCCGAAGAAGGCGAAGTCCGGGTCGGTGATGTGCAGCAGCTTGGCGACCACGGTCAGCACGCCGTCGAAGTGCCCGGGGCGGGTGGCGCCCTCGAAGCGCTCGCCCATCGGGCCCGCCACCAGGCGCACCTGAGGCTCGCCGTTCGGGTAGACCTCCTCGACGGACGGCGCGAAGACCACGTCGGCGCCGTTCTCCTCGGCCAGCTTCACATCGGCGTCGAGGGTGCGCGGGTAGCGGTCCAGGTCCTCGTCCGCGCCGAACTGCAGCGGGTTGACGAAGACCGTCACCGCGACCCGGCCGTCCCGGCCGACCTGCTTGCGGGCGGCCCGGATCAGCGCGGCGTGGCCCTCGTGCAGCGCGCCCATGGTCATCACCACGGCGTTGTCCACCGGCTGCTCGTCCGGCCAGAACGCGGCCTCGAAGTCGTCCACGGTGCGGGTGACGACGGCCCGGTGGACCTTCGGCGTCCGCTGGGGCTTGTTCGGCTGCTTGCCGCGTGCCATTAGCGCGTCTCCTCGTTCAGTACGTCCAGCAGCGCCGCCGCCGACGTTTCGTCGATCGTTCCGTTGGCGAGCGCCCGCTGTGCGGTGGCGCGGGCCATCGCGCGGTAGGCCGCCGGGATGTCGGGGGACACCGTACTGAGCTGCGCCAGGTGGCGCCGCACGGTGCCCGAGTCGCCCCGGGCGACCGGGCCGGTGAGGGCCGCGTCGCCGGAGCGCAGGCTGTTGTCCAGGGCGGCCCCCAGCAGCGGGCCGAGCATCCGGCCCGGCTCGGCGACGCCCGCCGTGCGCAGCAGCTCCATCGCCTGGGCGACCAGGGTGACCAGGTGGTTCGCGCCGTGCGCGAGGGCCGTGTGGTAGAGCGGGCGGACCTCCTCGGGCACCCACTCGGGCTCGCCGCCCATCTCCACCACCAGCGCCTCGGCGACCGGCCGCAGCTCCTCGGGGGCGGTCACGCCGAAGGGGCAGCCGGCCAGCCGGGCCAGGTCGACCGAGGTGCCGGTGAAGGTCATCGCCGGGTGCAGGGCCAGCGGCAGCGCCCCGGCCCGGGTGGCGGGCTCCAGGACGGCCACGCCGTGCGCGCCGGAGGTGTGCACGACCAGCTGGCCCGGGCGCACGGCGCCGGTGGCGGCCAGCCCGGCCACCAGGTCGGCCAGCGCGTCGTCCGGGACGGTCAGCAGGACCAGGTCGGCGGCGGCCAGCACCTGCGGCGGGGTGACGATCCGCACCCCCGGCAGCAGCGCCTCGGCGCGGCGGCGGGAGGTGGCGGAGACCCCCGACGCGGCGACCACGGTGTGCCCGGCGAGCTGCAGCGCGGCGCCCAGCGCAGGGCCGACGCGGCCGGTGCCGACCACGCCGACGGCCAGCCGGGCCGGGCGGTTGCCGGGATCACGGGGATCCCCGAAAGCGGGGTCGCCGAGACCGTCGGCGAACGGGGCGAACTCGCCGGAGCCGGCGAAGTCGGACGGATCCACGCATCCACCCTTGTCCTGAATGACCGTTCCGGTCCACTCGTCGGGTACCGGACGTACCGCCCCAGTCTACGGTCGGCGCCGGGCCGCCAGGGAGACTCAGTCGGTGGCCCCGGCCCGGATCAGCCCGGCCTCGTACGCCAGCACCACGGCCTGGACCCGGTCGCGCAGGTTGAGCTTGGCCAGGATCCGGCCGACGTGGGTCTTCACGGTCGCCTCGGAGAGCACCAGCCGGGCCGCGATCTCACCGTTCGACAGGCCCTGGGCGACCAGCAGGAACACCTCGCGCTCGCGCTCGGTCAGCGGGCCGAGGACGTTCGAGCCGGGCGCGCTCTGCGGGGTGGGCAGCACCTCGGCGAAGCGGTCGATCATCCGGCGGGTGGTGGTCGGGGCCACCACGGCGTCCCCGCCGTGCACCGCGCGGATCGCGGCCACCAGCTCGGTCGGCGGAACATCCTTGAGCAGGAAGCCGCTGGCGCCGGCCTTGAGCGCGGCGAAGGCGTACTCGTCCAGGTCGAAGGTGGTGAGGATCAGCACGTGCGGGGCGCCCGGCAGCGGGCTGCCGTCCTCGGCCAGGCAGATCCGGCGGGTCGCCTGCACACCGTCCAGGCGCGGCATCCGGACGTCCATCAGGATCACGTCCACCTTGGTGTGCCGCAGCTGCTCCACGGCCTGCGCGCCGTCGCCCGCCTCGGCGGCGATCTCGATGTCGCCCTGCGACTGCAGGATCATCCGGAACCCGGTGCGCAGCAGTTCCTGGTCGTCGACGAGCATCACGCGGATGGTCAAGGTGGCTCCTAGAAAGGGGGGCGGAGGATCAGTGTGCGGCCTTCAGCGGCAGGACGGCGCGGATCCGGAAACCCCCGCCGGGGCGCGGGCCCACGTCGAGGCTGCCGCTGACCATGCCGACCCGCTCGCGCATGCCGATCAGGCCGTGGCCGAGGCCGTCCGTGCCGCCGGAGGCCAGCTGTTCGTCGGTGCTGCCGCGCCCGTCGTCCTCCACCAGCACGGCCAGCTCGCGCTCGCCGAAGTCGACCGCGACCCGGGCGTGCACATCGGGGCCGCCGTGCTTGCGGACGTTGGTGAGCGCCTCTTGGACGATCCGGTAGACCGTCAGCTCGACCCCGCGCGGCAGCTCGCGCGGGTGCCCGGAGGTCGCGTAGTCCACCTGCAGCCCGGCGGTGCGGACCTGCTCCAGCAGCTCCGGCAGCTCCTCCACCCCCGGCTGCGGCACGTACTCCTCGGCGGTGGTGTCGGAGGTGCGCAGCACGCCCAGCAGCCGGCGCATCTCGACCAGCGCCTGGCGGCCGGTCGAGGCGATCGTGCCGAGCGCCTCCTTCGCCTGCTGCGGGGAGTTGTCGAGGACGTACGCGGCGCCGTCGGCCTGGACGATCATCACCGAGACGTTGTGCGCGACCACGTCGTGCAGCTCGCGGGCGATCCGGGCCCGCTCGGCGGCGACCGCCACCTTGGCCTGGGCGTCCCGCTCGCGCTCCAGCCGGGCGGCGCGGTCCTCCAGCTCGGTCAGGTAGGCGCGGCGCACCCTGGTCAGCCGGCCCCAGGCCCAGCACAGGATGAACGGGGTGCTCATCAGCAGCATGATCAGTGCTGCCTCGCCCAGGCTGTACGAGCGGGAGACGTAGTGGCCGGGGCCCTCGCGGACCGTCTTCACCGGGTGCATCTGCCAGAACACCAGTGGCCCGGCGGCCAGCCCGGCGGTCAGCGCCAGCCGGGAGGTCCACTTCTGGCCGAAGGCGGCACCGGTGTAGGCGAAGACCAGGTAGGCGATCGAGGAGCCGCCCGGCTCGACGTCGGCGAGCACCTGGCTGACGCCCAGGCCGGTGGCGGCAGCCACGGTGACGTCGGGGTAGCGACGCCGGAAGACCATCAGCGCGGGCAGCACCAGCGCGACCAGGACGTCCGCGCCGAAGCGCCAGCCGCCGTCGGGGATGTTGTCGTTCGGCACCAGGCCGATGAAGAGCACCATCGCCGCCCAGGCGGAGTCGACCACCATGGGGTGACGGCGGAGCCAGGCGTTGAGTCGATGCACGTGTCCAGCGTAGGCAGTCGCTCCGTGTGTCCAGGTCCGCCGGTAGGGCGATCCGTCCTACTCCGTAGGTCGGAGAAGCACCCGCTCCGAGTGGGAGGGCCCTCCGACCGCCGGGTAGCGTCCCGCCCCATGACTTGGATGCGGTGGGCGCCCGCCATGGAACAGGCCCTGTACGACCCCGACCGCGGCTTCTACCGCAGGCCGGAGGGCCCCGCCGGGCACTTCCGGACCTCCGTGCACGCCTCGCCGAGGTTCGCCCGTGCGGTGGCCCGGCTGCTCCTTGAGGTTGACGCGGCCCTCGGTCGTCCGGAGGAGCTGGCCTTCGTGGACGTGGGGGCCGGGCGGGGGGAACTGCTGACCGGTGTGCTGGCCGAGCTGCCCGCCGGGGTGCTGGCGCGGCTGCGCCCGTACGGCGTGGAGATCGCCCGGCGCCCGGCCGGGCTTCCGTCCACAGTCCTGTGGACGGACGAGCTGCCGCAGGGCGTGACCGGGCTGCTGTTCGCCAACGAGTGGCTGGACAACGTGCCGCTGGACGCCGGCGAGGTGGACGAGGACGGGGTGCTGCGCTACGTCGAGGTGGACACCGCGACCGGCGCGGTGCGGCCGGGCGCGGAGGTGTCGGAGACGGACGCGGCCTGGGCCGAGCGCTGGTGGCCAGTCACGGAGCCCGGGGAGGTGGTGGAGTTCGGCGGATCCCGGGACGCCGCCTGGGCGCGGGCCGTCGCCGGGCTGGAGCGCGGGCTGGCCGTCGCGGTCGACTACGGGCACACGGCGGGGCGGCGGCCGCCCTTCGGCACCGTCACCGGCTTCCGGGACGGCCGGGAGGTCGCCCCGGTGCCGGACGGCTCCTGCGACGTCACCGCGCACGTGGCCCTGGACGCCGTCGCCGCACCCGGTCTCCACAGCCTGTGGACGACGCAGCGCGAGGCCCTGCGCGCGCTCGGCGTGAGCGGCGGCCGCCCGCCGCTCGCCCTCGCCTCCACCGACCCGGCGGGCTACCTGCGGGCGCTGAGCGGCGCGGGGGAGGGAGCCGAGCTGACCGACCCGAACGGGCTGGGCGGATTCGGGTGGCTGGTCCAGGCCGTCCGGATGTCACCCCTTGAGATCTTCGAGGGGCTCTGAGCTCGGAGTCCCTGCCGGGATGGCAGACTCTGGGGGCATGAGGGAGACCACGGTCGGCATCGGGGCGGGAGCCGAGAACTTCACCGGCGAGGCGGGCACCACCGACATGGTGCTCAACATCGGCCCGCAGCACCCGGCCACGCACGGCGTGCTGCGGCTGCGCCTGCTGCTCGACGGCGAGCGCATCATCACCGCCGAGCCGGTGATCGGCTACATGCACCGGGGCGCGGAGAAGCTGTTCGAGGCCCGTGACTACCGGCAGATCATCATGCTGGCCAACCGGCACGACTGGCTCTCCGCCTTCTCCAACGAACTCGGCGTCGTCCTCGGCGTCGAGCGGATGCTCGGCATGGAGGTCCCCGAGCGGGCGGTGTGGATCCGCACCCTGCTCGCCGAGCTCAACCGGGTGCTCAACCACCTGATGTTCCTCGGCTCCTACCCGCTGGAGCTGGGCGGGATCACCCCGATCTTCCACGCCTTCACCGGGCGCGAGGACCTCCAGCACGTGCTGGAGGAAGCCTCCGGCGGTCGGATGCACTACATGTTCAACCGGGTCGGCGGCCTCAAGGAGGACCTCCCGGCCGGCTGGCTCGGCCGGGTCCGCACCGCCGTCGCGACCGTCCGCTCGCAGATGCCCGTCTTCGAGGAGCTCGTCCTCGGCAACGAGATCTTCCGCGCCCGCACCGCCGGCGTCGGCGTCCTCACCCGGGCACAGGCCGAGGCTTACGGCGTCAGCGGCCCGATCGCCCGCGCCAGCGGCCTCGACCTCGACCTGCGCCGCGACGAGCCCTACCTGGCGTACGGCTCCGAGGAACTGCGGCAGGTGCTCACCGTGGTCACCCGCGAGGAGGGCGACTGCCTGGCCCGCTTCGAGTGCCTGCTGGAGCAGACCCTCAACGCGCTCGACCTCGCCGACGCCTGCCTCGACAAGATCGCCACCCTGGCCCCCGGCCCGGTCAACCAGCGGCTGCCCAAGGTGCTCAAGGCACCCGAGGGCAGCACCTACGCGTGGACCGAGAACCCGCTCGGGATCAACGGCTACTACCTGGTCTCGCGCGGCGACAAGACGCCGTGGCGGCTCAAGCTGCGCTCGGCGTCCTTCAACAACATCCAGGCGCTGACCGAGCTGCTGCCGGGGACGCTGGTCGCGGACATGGTGGCGATCCTGGGGTCGATGTTCTTCGTGGTCGGCGACATCGACAAGTAGGTCAGTCCTTCTTCTTGGCCTTCGTGGTGGGGCCGGCCTTGGAGGACGGGGCCTTGGAGGACGGGGCCTTCGTGGTGGAGGCCTTCGTCGTGGAGGCCTTCGTGGTGGGGTCGGCCGGGTGCGGGGCGACCTTGCGGTCCCCCTTGGTGGCGATCCGCTCCTCACAGAGGCGGGCCAGCACGTCGTACCCGGCCTTGCCCATCAGCTCGGTGAGCTCGGGGCGGTAGCTCACGTACACCGGCTCCGCGCCCTGGTGGGCCGCCGGGGCGCCGGTGCACCACCAGTGCAGGTCGTGGCCGCCCGGGCCCCAGCCGCGGCGGTCGTACTCGCCGATCGAGACCTGCAGGTAGCGGCTGTCGTCCGGGCGGTCGATCCAGTCGTAGGTGCGGCGGATCGGCAGCTGCCAGCAGACGTCCGGCTTGGTCTCCAGCGGCTCGCGGCCCTCCTTGAGCGCGAGCGCGTGCAGGGCGCAGCCGGCGCCGCCCGCGAAGTCCGGGCTGTTCACGAAGATGCAGGCGCCGTTGACCCGGCGGGTCTGGCGGTCGCCGTCCTCGTCCAGCATGGTGATGCCGCCGTCGGAGACGAGCCCGCCCTTGGCGTCGGTGCCCTCGGCGAAGTTCTCCCACAGCTCGGGGGTCAGCCGCGCCGCGTGGCCCAGGACGCGCTTCTCGTCGTCCTCGTCCGAGTAGTGCGCGCCCAGCGTGCAGCACCCGTCCGACTCGCCGCGGCCCTCGCGGATGCCGTGGCAGCCCTGGCCGAAGACACAGGACCAGCGGGAGGTAAGCCAGGTGAGATCGCAGCGGAAGACCTGCTCCTCGTCGGCGGGGTCGGCGAACTCGACCCAGGCGCGCGGGAAGTCGAGCGGGACCTCGTCGCGCGGGATCTCGCGGCGCAGGGTCGGCATCGCGAGGTCGACGGGGGCGGGGGAGGCCTTGGCCTTCTTCTTGGACGTTTCTGCTGGTGCCACCCGGCAAGGGTAGAGCTTTCGCGCGGGTGGTGACGGGGGTGAGGGCGCGGCGGCGGTTTTGGGAGGGGTCGGGGCGCGGGTTCGGGTGCGGGTTCGGGGGCGGGGTTTGGGTTCGGGGGCGGGGTTCGGGTGTGGGGTCGGGGTTCGGGTGTGGGGTCGGGCGTGGGCTGGGGTGTGGGGTCGGGTGAACGGCCGGGCAGGGTTCGGTGCGGGTGAAGGCGGGGTGAAGAGGTCCGTCGGGCGCTGCGGGCGGGGGCGCGAGCGTGCCTAGGATGGCGGCCGGTCCGCTACGGGGAGGTACGGGGATGGCAGGCGGAAACACCGGGGCGTCGGACCGTGCGGGCGGCAGGTTCGTCCTCAAGCCGTGGGAACTGCACGGCGAGGGGAAGGAGTTCGAGAAGCTCGGGGGTGAGCTGACGAAGGCCGTAGCCGCCCTGGAACGGGACCTGGCCGCGCTCGGCACCCCCTGGGGAACGGACTCGCCCGGCAGCGGCTTCGCCGCCGTGTACGGCCCGGCACACGGCGAACTCGTCGGTGGGCTGCGCGGGCTGGCCGGGCGGGTGGGGAAGGTCGGGACCGGGCTGCACACGATGGCCGGGCGGACGACGGACACGGACACCTCGGCGGCCGGCGGGTTCGGTGCCGGGGCCGAGGGCGCGGCTGGGGGCGGGCCCGCAGGCCGGCCCGGGGCCGGAAGCGGGTCCGCGGCGTCGGCGGTCTCGGCGGTCTACTCGACCTACTCGACGGCGGGGGCAACCCCGGGGGCGGCCCCCGCCGTCCCCAAGGACATGTCCGTCTGACGGACCCGGCTCGGAGGGGGAAGCGCGTGTCCCGGAAACTGCCCGAGGAACTGGCCCCGGTGCTGGCCAGGACCGGCCACCAGTGGCCGCAGGCCGACGAGGAGGGCCTGCGCAGGGCGGCCGGAGTCTGGCGGGAGTTCGGCAAGGAGGCCGACCGCCTCACCCGCCGCTGCGGCGAGTCCGTCCAGCGCGTCACCGCAGACAACTCCGGCCACGCGGTCGAGTCCTTCGGCGCGTACTGGCAGACCTTCAGCGGCGGCGGCAAGGGGCACCTGGACGACGCACACGCCGCGGTCGGGCTGGTCGCCGGCGCCTTCGACACGGCCGCCCGGGCCGTGGACACCTGCAAGGCCGAGATCATCGCGACCCTGCAGCAGCTCGCCGCCGACCTCGCACAGGCCGAGGAGCAGGCCGCCGAGGCCAAGGCGGCGGCGGGCAAGGTCGCCGCGGCGGCCGACGCCGATCCGGGGCCGGGTGCGGGGGCGGACGGGGTGGTCGGCGGGCTGCGGAAGGCCGTCGGCGGCCTCGCGGCCGGGGTGAAGAACGCCGCCACCGAACAGGTCGCGGCGGGTGTGGCGGCCGTCGCCGTCGAGGCCGCCGCGCTGAAGATCGGCGGGCTGCTCGGCGAACTCGGCCGCGCCATGAAGGACGCCCTCGCCACGGCCCTCAAGGAGCCGGCCGCCGTCGCCCTGCTCCGACTTGGCACCGCGCAGGGCACGGGGATCACCGCCGCCTCGTACCGCACCGGCGCCTTCGACCCGCTCGCCGCCGGACTGCCCGTCGCCCTACGCGAACCGGGCGTACTGGGCGCGGACGGTTCCGGGCTGGTCCTGCTCGCGGGGAAGGACGGCAAGCCGCTGGTCGGTGTGCCCGGGCTCACCGTCAAGCTCGACGAGCACGGGCAGCCCGTCCTCGGCCAGGACGGTCGGCCGGTCATCCTCCGCGCCGACGGCACGCCCGTGGACGACGCCTCCGGGCTGCTGGTCGCACCCGGACCGGACGGCAAGCCGGTCGTCGGGGTGGCCGACCTGGCCGTCCGGCTGGACGAGCACGGGAAGCCGGTGCTCACCGACGAGCACGGCAAGGAGATCCACGGGCTGCCGCTCGCCGGGCCGACGGCGACGACGGACCCCTCGGCCGGCCCGGACGGGAGGACGGACGGGAGCACGGACGGGAAGCCGGTCGACGGCCCGGGGGCGGACGGGAAGCTCGATCCGAAGGTGCCCGGCACGGTGACCGTGGCCTCGGCCGTCGTGGCGGACCCGGGGGCGGTCGGGGGGCCGACCGCGGGGCCGGTCGCGGGCGGGGCGGACATCGCCGCCGCCGCGAGCGCGCCCGCCGGTGCGGTGGCGTCGGGGGCCTCGTACGCGACCGGAGGGTGGCAGGGGCAGCACCGGGCGGTGGCCGGCGGTGGCGACTGGACGCCGCCGGCGCGGGACGACGGGGCGTCCGGCCGGTCGGTCGCCGCGCCGGTTCGTCAGGGCGGCGGGTCGGCGGCGGGCTGGTCGGACGGGGACTACCCGCTCCAGGCCCCTGCGGCTACGACCCACGGCGGGGGCGGGCCGGTGACCGTACGGACCGACTCGGTGAGCGCCCCGCCAGCGCCCGGTGTCGCGCCGGGTGCTGCGACCGGACCGGCGTCGGACGGCCCGTCCGCGCCCCGGCCGGTCGGCGTCGCGGGGCACTTCGGGACACCGGCGTACGGTGCCGGGTACCCCTTGGCAGGTACCGCCGGGACCGCCGGTGCGGCCGGACCCGTCGGTGGCATCGGTGGCATCGGTGGTATCGGTGCCGTCGGGCCCGGACCGCTCGCGGGCGGCGGCGGACCCGCGAACGTGGCGGCGCCGTTCGGCAGCGGCGTCGGAGCGGGCGGCAGCGGGTCGGGATCCGGCGGGGCAGGGGCCGGCGGGTCGGGGTCGGGTGGGGCGGTCTCCACCGAGCCCCGGCCGGGTGCTCCCGCGCCGCGGCCTCCGGTCGGCGCCGCGCCGCCGGCCGTTCTCGGTCCGCCGCCGGCCCACGCCGAACCACCGGCCCCGGGCACGTCGCCGATCGTCGGCACCACCCCGGTACCCGCCCGACCCGAGCCGCACCACACGGACACCCGACGCCGGGACAGCGCCACCGCCGCCGCCGACCCCGCCCTCGCCTGGGGCGCCGTCCCGGTCGCGACCGCCCACGCGATGGCCCTCCAACTCGCCCTGCGCGCACGGCACGGAGCCCGCCCCGACGACCCGGCCGTCCGGCTGCGCAGCATCGCCGACAGCCGCCCGTACGGGCGGCCCGGCGGGCTCGGGCCCGTCGACCCGGAACACCAGGCCGAGCTCGAACGCCGTGCGCCCCGCGACGGGGAGGGGCTGCCCGTACGCCACCCCCATCCGGCGGTCGGCGGCTGGGCGGAGGCCGTCAACGACGGCGGCTACCGCGAACCGGGCCGGGCCAACAACAGCCTGGAGATCGCCCTCTCCGCGGTCGAGTGCTACACCGGCCGACCCACCTGCGCCGCCCCGCGCATCCCCACCGAGGGAGACGCCAGCGAACGCGGCGGCCGGGACCGCGCCGAACGCGAACTCGGCGCACCCTTCCGCGACCTGGGCGACAGCGGCCGGGCCTTCGACCGCCTCGCCGACGACCTCCGTCGCGCCGGCCACGGCTCCCAGGCCGTCCTCCTCACCCTCGACGCCTACGGCCGCCCGCACGCCTGGAACGCCGTCAACCACCGGGACACCGTCACCTACCTCGACCACCAACTCGCCCGCCAGGCCCGCACCCCCCTCCACCCCGCCACCCACGGCCTCTGGGCCATCGCCCTCAGCCCGGAAGGCCGCCCCCTCGACCTCACCCCCGCCGGCTGCCGGACGTGATGCCGGACGTGATGCCGGACGTGATCTGGGTGGCGTCGCGAGGGCGGCGGGAGCGCGACAACGGCGATGCGGGAGGATGCCCGCCGGACCAGGACGAGAGTGAGGCCGATGGTGACCGAACCGGGCGCGGTGGACCTGATCCACCTGGAGGACGCGGGCGGCGACCACTGCATCGTGCGCGTCACCGGCCGCCTCCAACCGGGAGTGCTGACCGGCCACGACGTGCTCCGGGCCGAGGTCCTGGCGCACGCCGACTTCGTCGATGCCCGCCTGGAGCTCTACCTGTTCCCGCGCGACCTCGACGCCTGGAAGCGGGAACTCGCCGGCCTCGCACCGGGAACGAGCGCGCACATCGGTGGGGACCGCGGGCTGAGCCTGAACCTCCACATGCAGGAGGACCGCTCCCTGGCCGTGACGATCGACGATCCCGACCGGCTCAGCGCAATGCTGTGGATCCGTCCGCCGGAGAACTGGATGGACGAGCACCACGAGCGACTGGAACAGGTCCGGCAGACCTGGCCCAGCGAAGTCGCGGAGACGGCTCCCATGACCTACGAATGGCGCCCACCCCGCCGGAGCTGAACAGCGCCGGCGCTCCCGCCGCGCCGCTTTCACGCGTCCACGTTCCAGCGGCTACCGCCTCCGTAGGCCCGTTGCCGGATCCACGGAGCAGGTTCGCGGAGCAGGTTCGCGCAGGAAGTCGACCAGGCCGACTTCCTGCGCTTGAAATAACCTGGCAGGCGGTTATGTAGACCGGTCTTCATATTCCTTCCGTCGGAATCCGGAAGTGGCTTGCGCGAGAAGTCGGCCGGGCCGACTTTTGGTGCGCGATGGCATCGGACCTCCAGTGGATATGTAGACCGGTCGTCATAATTTGAGCTTGGGGCGGGCGGGGTGCACAGGAAGTCGGCGGGGTCGACTTCCTGCGCGGGTAGGGGATGCGCGCTTGCGGTAACTATGTAGACCGGTCGTCATAATTTGGGGCCCGGGGGGGCCGGGGGGCCGGGGGGCCGGGGCGGAGGCCAGGGCGGGCGGGGTGCACAGGAAGTCGGCTGGGCCGACTTCCTGTGCGTGCAGGCGGAGGTTCCCGCGTGAATCCGTAGACCGGTCTGCATATTCGTGCGCGCGGGAGTGGCGGATTGCGCAGGAAGTCGAGCGGGTCGACTTTCTGTGCGGGCTGCCATGGGCGCCGGGGCCGCCGGAGCCGCCAGGTTCGGGCGGGTATGTAGACCGGTCGTCATATTCGACGCGCGGGCGCCTGGGCGTCCGGCAGCCCCGGCAGCCCCGGCCTCGGCAGCCCCGGCGGGTGGGGAGGCAGGGGCTGGGTGGGGGCGTAGGGTCGGGGCGCGGTCGGGTCGGGTGTCGGGGACGGGGGTGGCCGGGTGGTTTCGCGGGCGCAGGCGGTGGAGGCGGGGCATCGGTGGATCAACGGGGATCTGCCGCAGGGTGCCGGAGCGGTTCGGCGGGTGTGCGCGCACGAGTTCGAGCTCGGGTGGGTGGTGTGGGCGGAGCCCGCACCGGTGACGGTGGATCCGCGGACCGGTGAGCGGCGGGCACCCGAGGAGGTGGGGGCAGCCTGTGCCGTGGTGGACCGGGAGAGCGGGCGGTTCACGGTGTGGCCCTCGGTGCCGGTGGACGAAGTGGTCGGGCTGTACCGGGACTTCGTCGGCGCGGGCGGGTACGACCCGACCCGGCCGCCGGTGACCGGTCGGGGCGCCCGCGTCGAGCTGACGTACCGGGACGGTGCGGGCGAGGAGCGGTCGTTGGCGCTGCGTTCGGCGGCGGGCCTGCCGCATCCGGCGCTGCGCGGCTGGTGGTGGCTGCGCGAGCAGGGGGTGGCGGCCGAGGACGTGCTCGCCGTCCGGACCGACCTGCGGCTGAGCGCCCTGCCCGGTGGCTACTGCGCCCACGTGCTGGCCGCCGAACTGCCGAACGCCCGCGTCGACTTCGCCTTGCCGTACGGCCCCCGGTTCGACCACCGCGCCGCTGCCGTACGGGCGCTGCCCGCGCCCCCGGACGGGCCGGCCCGCAACCGGGTGCCCTTCCCCCGCCCGGTGCGGACCGGCCCCGCCGGGCCGACCGATCCGACCGGGCCGACCTGGCCGACCGAGCCCGACGCGGCGCTCGCCGCGCGGCTCGCGGAGCGGTTCGGTCCGGCGGGCGTGCAGCGCTTCGGTGCGGCCGATGTGGCGCGGGCCGAACTTCCCGGCGAGGCAGCCGCGTTGCTGCAGTCGGTAGGTGTGCCGACGGCGGTGCAGGGGTTCTTCGCACTCCACCACCCCGGCACCGAGGCGATCGCGGACGGTACCCGCTCCGGCACCGTACTGCCGCCACTGGCCGCGCACCTGACCGCACTCGGCCGGGGCACCCGGGCGGCCGAGCACGACCGACCGGCGCTCGCCGGTCAGCTGGTGCTGGGGACGGACGGCTGGGCGGTGGTGGCGCTCGACACGGCGGACGGCGCCGTCCGGGCAGTGGACCCGGACTACGGGACCGTCCGCCACTGCAACGCGGACCTGCGGGCCTTCGTCCGCTGCCTGGAGGTGTTCGCCGGCTGGTGGCCCGTCCTGCGCGGACTGGACCCGGTGGCCGCGGGCGAGGCGGTGGACCGCCTGCAGCGGGCCCTGGTGGAGGCGGACGGCACGGTCTTCGCCGATCCCGAGAACTGGTGGGCCGTCATCGTGGAGCAGCTGTGGGACGGCCTGCTGTGACGGGGCGCGGGGGGACCTGACGCCGCCGCAGGGCCCTCGGGCGACTCGGACCACCGGTTACGGCCGCCCTGCCCCCGGCTCCGTGCCCGGACCCGCCCCCAGCCCCAGCCCCAGCTCCCGCCCCAGCCCCAGCTCCCGCCCCAGCCCCAGCTCCCGCCCCAACCCCAGCTCCCGGCCCCGCAGCCGTACCCCCGCGCCCGCCGGACCAGCGCGAACACCACCGCTACCTGCCTCGCCCGGGCACGGATCGCGTAGCGTGGAGACTTATGCGACTCGGTGTTCTCGACGTAGGTTCCAACACGGTCCACTTCCTCGTGGTGGACGCCCATCCGGGTGCTGCCCCGGTGCCCGCGTACTCCCACAAGGCCGAACTGCGCCTGGCTGAGCTCCTGGACGCCGATGGCGCGATAAGCGAGGCCGGCATCGAGCGGCTGGTGGGCCACGTCGCGTCCTCGCTGCGGGTCGCCGAGGACAAGGGTGTCGTGGACATCCTGCCGTTCGCCACCTCTGCCGTGCGCGAGGCTGCCAACGGCGAGGAGGTGCTGCGCCGGGTGGCCGCCGAGACCGGTGTCGAGCTGCGGGTGCTCTCCGGGCAGGACGAGGCCCGGCTCACGTTCCTGGCGGTCCGCCGCTGGTTCGGCTGGTCCTCCGGCCGGCTGCTCAACCTGGACATCGGCGGCGGCTCGCTGGAGATCGCCTGCGGTCTGGACGAGCAGCCGGACGTCGCCTGCTCGCTGCCGCTGGGCGCCGGGCGGCTGACCGGCCGCTGGCTGCCCGGGGACGTCGCCGATCCGGACGGGCTGCGCGAGCTGAGACGCCACATCCGGGCCGAGATGGCCACCGTGGTCGGCGAGATCTCCCGGTTCGGGCCGCCGCAGCACGCGGTCGCCACCTCCAAGACCTTCAAGCAGCTGGCCCGGATGACCGGCGCGGCCCCCGCCGACGCCGGACCGTACGCCGACCGCCGGCTCACCCGCAGCGGGCTGGCCGCCTGGCTGCCGAGGCTGGCCACGATGACCGTCGCCGAGCGCGCGCAGATTCCCGGTGTCTCCGAGGGCCGTGCCAAGCAGCTGCTGGCCGGCGCGCTGGTCGCCGACGCCGCGATGGACCTGTTCGGCCTCGACGAGCTGGACGTCTGTCCGTGGGCGCTGCGCGAGGGCATCATCCTGCGCCGCCTGGACACCATGGACAGCCCCGCCGACCGGAGCCGACCGGCGCTCACTCCGTAGGACGGCGTCCCGTTCGGGGCGCGCTCCGCTTACGCTGTCTCCCGTGGTGCAACCAGCGGGCGAGGACGGAACGCGGGAGGATCGCGCTCCCGGGGACGGGCAGTCGCGGCCGGACAGCCCGCGCCGCCGGCTCGGCAAGGCGGTCAAGGGCGCCACCGCCGCGCAGGCCGCCAAGGCCGTCAAGGCGGCCCAGCGCACCGCGAAGAAGGCCGCCGCGAAGGACGACACCGCCGCGAAGGACGACACCGCGGGGAAGGGCGCGTCGGGCAGGACCGTGACCAAGAAGGCCGCGCCGAAGAAGGCCACGTCGAAGAAGGCCGCGCCGAAGCCGACGGGGAAGCCGACGGAGAAGGCGGCCGAGAAGCCCGCGAGCACGTCCGCGACGACATCCGCGACGCCCGCCCCCCGCAAGGCCGCCGCCAAGGCCGCGCCGAAGGAGACCCGCACCGCCCGGGCCGCCGGCGCCGCCAAGGCAGCCGTCCAGTCGGTGCGCTCGGTCAAGGCCGCCCGGCGGGAGGCCGCCCGCCCACCGCTGCTGCGCACCACCGACCGGCTGGTGCTGCCCCGGCACCCGGCCCTGCACATCCCCGACACCAAGGTGGTCCTGTCCACCGCCTCGGTGTACCCGGCGAGCACCGCCGTGGCCTTCGAGCTGGCCGCCAAGCTCGGCTACGACGGGGTCGAGGTGATGGTCTGGAACGACCCGGTCAGCCAGGACATCGAGGCCCTGCGCCGGCTCTCCGACGCCCACCAGCTGCCGATCCTGGCCGTGCACGCGCCCTGCCTGCTGATCACCCAGCGGGTGTGGACCACCGACCCGTGGACCAAGCTGGTCCGGGCCCGGGCGGCGGCCGAGAAGCTCGGCGCGAGCGCCGTCGTCGTCCATCCGCCGTTCCGTTGGCAGCGGCAGTACGCCCGGGACTTCGTCGAGGGCATCAACCGGATGGCGGGCGAGACCGACGTCCGCTTCGCCGTCGAGAACATGTACCCGTGGCGCTACCGCGACCGCGAGGTGCTGGCGTACGCGCCCGGCTGGGACGTCACCGACGAGGACTACCGGCACTTCACGATCGACCTCTCGCACGTCGCCACCTCGCGGATCGACACCTTCGCCATGGTCGAGCGGATGGGCGACCGGCTCGCCCACGTGCACCTGGCCGACGGCAGCGGCTCCGGCAAGGACGAGCACCTGATCCCGGGCCGTGGCAAGCAGCCCTGCGCCGAGCTGCTGGAGCACCTCGCCCGCACCGGTTTCGACGGTCACGTGGTGCTGGAGGTCAACACCCGCCGCTCCGCGTCGCCCGCAGAACGGGAGGCCGATCTGGCCGAGGCGCTGGCTTTTACCCGCTTGCACCTGGCCACCCCCTCGCACGTACGCTGAGCCGCACGCGCCCCGCTGCGGGTGCGAACTTCCTTGGGAAGGGGGAGGCGTGACGGAGGATCAGAACTACCGCGAGGCCGCCGGGAGCTTCGGTGCGGTGGCCGCCGAGTACGACCGGGCCCGTCCCGGCTACCCCGAGGAGCTGGTCGACGCGCTGGAGCGGCTGTGGGGCCGGGGTCTCAAGGGAGCGCGGGTCCTGGACGTCGGCGCGGGTACCGGCATCGCCACCCGGCTGCTGGCCGCCCGGGGCGCGGACGTCGTCGCCGTCGAGCCCAGCCCCGGCATGGCGGCGCAGTTCCTGGCCTCCGCGCCCACGCTGCCGCTGGTCCGCGGCGGCGGTGACGACCTGCCCTTCCACGACCACTCGGCCGACCTGATCACCTACGCCCAGGCTTTCCACTGGACGTACCCGGAGCGGTCGGTCCCCGAGGCGGTCCGGGTCCTGCGGCCGGGCGGTGCCATCGCCGTCTGGTGGAACGTGCACGACGATACGGTGCCGTGGATCCGCGCCCGGGACCGGCGGATGGCCGCCGCACTGCCCGCCCGCTACAGCGGCTACGGCGGGATCAGCAGCTTCACCGGCCACTTCGAGCCGGCCGGTCTCACGGTCGGACGGGCGGTGCTGCACTGGGAACGTCGGGTCACCGTCGACCACGTGCTGACCGACCTCACGTCCCGCTCGTACCTGGCCTCGCTGACGCCCGAGGAGCGCGCGCCGGTGCTGGCCGCCGAGCGGGAGGCCATGCTCACCGAGTTCCCGGACGGCGTCGTGGTCGAGCCGTTCGCCCTCGACCTCACCGTGGCCGTCACCCCGAGCTAACCGCGCCCGTACGCCCGCACGCCCGCACGCCCGTACGCCCCGCACGCCCGTACGCCCGCACGCCCGTACGCCCCGCACGCCCGTACGCCCGCACCCCGCGCGCCCGACCGCACCCGGGTCGGCCGTCCGGGCCGGCCCCGTCCCGCCCGTCCGACCGCACCCGGGTCGGCCGCGACTCGCCGTCTGACCGCATCGCGGACGGCCCGTCGGCCGCCCGGACGGCGGGCGTAGGCTCGGTAGCCACAGCGGCCCCCGTACCCTCCCACCGGCGGGGCGCCGGCGAGAGCCCCGAAGGAGTGGAGCACAGTGCCCGAGCTGAGGTCCCGTACGGTCACCCACGGTCGCAACATGGCAGGCGCCCGGGCGCTTCTCCGGGCGGCCGGCGTAGCCCGCGAGGACTTCGGCAAGCCGATCATCGCGGTCGCCAACTCCTTCACCGAGTTCGTCCCCGGCCACACCCACCTCCAGCCGGTCGGCCGGATCGTCTCCGAGGCGATCAAGCAGGCGGGCGGCATCCCGCGCGAGTTCAACACGATCGCCGTGGACGACGGCATCGCGATGGGCCACGCCGGCATGCTCTACTCGCTGCCCTCGCGCGACCTGATCGCCGACTCGGTCGAGTACATGGTCAACGCGCACTGCGCGGACGCCCTGATCTGCATCTCCAACTGCGACAAGATCACCCCGGGCATGCTGATGGCCGCGCTGCGCCTGAACATCCCGACCGTCTTCGTCTCCGGCGGCCCGATGGAGGCCGGCAAGGCCACCCTGGTCGACGGCACCGTGCGCAAGCTCGACCTGGTCGACGCGATCTCGCAGGCCGTCAACGAGAACGTCTCCGACGAGGACATCGCGATCATCGAGGAGAACGCCTGCCCCACCTGCGGCTCGTGCTCCGGCATGTTCACCGCCAACTCGATGAACTGCCTCACCGAGGCCATCGGCCTCTCGCTGCCCGGCAACGGCTCGGTGCTCGCCACCCACACCGCCCGCCGGGCGCTGTACGAGCGGGCCGGGCAGAACGTCGTCGAGATCGCGAACCGCTACTACGGCGGTGACGACGCCTCCGTCCTGCCCCGGGCGATCGCCACCCGCGCCGCCTTCGAGAACGCCATGGCCCTGGACATCGCCATGGGCGGCTCGACCAACACGATCCTGCACCTGCTCGCCGCCGCCCAGGAGGCCGAGCTGGACTTCGACATGCGGGCCATCGACGCGATCTCCCGCAAGGTGCCCTGTCTGTCCAAGGTCGCGCCCAACGGCTCGTACTACATGGAGGACGTCCACCGGGCCGGCGGCATCCCCGCGATCCTCGGTGAGCTGTACCGGGGCGGGATGCTCAACGAGGACGTCCACACCGTGCACGCCGACTCGCTCGCCGAGTGGCTCAAGACCTGGGACGTGCGCGGCGGCTCGCCCTCCGCCGAGGCCGTCGAGCTGTGGCACGCCGCCCCCGGCTGCGTCCGCTCCGCCGAGGCCTTCTCCCAGTCCGAGCGCTGGGAGTCGCTGGACACCGACGCCGCCAAGGGCTGCATCCGCAGCGTCGAGCACGCCTACTCCGTCGAGGGCGGCCTGGCCGTGCTGTACGGCAACCTCGCCGAGGACGGCTGCATCGTGAAGACCGCCGGCGTGGACGAGTCGATCTGGACGTTCAGCGGCCCGGCCGTCGTGGTCGAGTCCCAGGACGACGCGGTCGAGGCGATCCTGGCCAAGCGGATCAAGGAGGGCGACGTCGTCGTCATCCGCTACGAGGGCCCCAAGGGCGGTCCGGGCATGCAGGAGATGCTCTACCCGACCTCCTTCCTCAAGGGCCGCGGCCTCGGCAAGGCCTGCGCGCTGGTCACCGACGGCCGCTTCTCCGGCGGCACCTCGGGCCTGTCCATCGGCCACGCCTCCCCCGAGGCGGCCTCCGGCGGCACCATCGCCCTGGTCGAGGACGGCGACACCATCGCCATCGACATCCCCGGCCGGACGATCTCCCTGGAGGTCCCGGAGGACGTCCTCGCCGAGCGCCGCCGCGTCCTGGAGGCCTCGGGCGGCTACCGCCCGAAGAACCGGGACCGCCAGGTCAGCCAGGCCCTGCGCGCCTACGCCGCGATGGCCACCTCGGCCGACAAGGGCGCCGTCCGCGACGTGACCAAGCTCGGCTGAGACCGGGCGACACCCGGAAGCACGAGGAGGAGCCGTCCCGTAGGCCGGGACGGCTCCTCCGTCGTACGTGGCGGTCGGGTGATAATCGACGGCGTGAGCGAGCAGCCCCCCACCCCCGCCCCCGCGGCCGCCGGTGCCCCCGCGGCCGCCGGAGCCCCCAGGGCCGTCGGCGGCCCCGAGCCGGAGCCGATCCGCTGGTTCGGCACCAGCTGGCTGAACCGGGACGGCGGCTACTGGCTGCGCCGGGTCGCCGTGTCCGTCGGCGCGCTGGTCGCGACCGCCGCGGTGGTGCTGCTGCTGCGCTTCGGCGTCGAGGGCATCGCCCTCTCCGACAACGGGACCTTCGTCAACGGACTGATGACGGTCGCCATCGCGATCTGCTCGATGATGTCCGTCCGGCGCACCTGGAAGCTGCTCACCGAGGGCAAGGACCAGCTGACCGGCTGGATGGCCGAGGACAAGTCGCTCGGCGCGGTCTGGCTCATCGGCAGCGCCGGCGCCCTGGCCGCCTACTTCGCCCGCAGCCTGGTCGAGGCGCCCGGCGAGGCGGTGCAGCGCGCCTCGTACCAGCGGGCCGTCGCCCGGTACGAGAAGCGCCAGGCGGGCCGCAGCGGCCGGCCCTCCGGCGCGCCGAGCCGGGCCAAGCGCAAGCGCTGACGCGGCTCGGCCGCGCCTCGGCGGCCGTGGTTCAGCTGCGGCTCACCGTTCCGCACTGCCCGTCCGGCGCGATGTCCTTGCTCCGGTCGTACGGGTCGCTGGTCGGGCCGGTCGGCGCCGGGTCGTGATCGGCGAACTGCTGGAACCGCGGGTGCAGGAAGCCGTCGTAGATGTCACAGGCGCTGTTGCCCACGTCCGACTGCGTCTTGGCGAAGACCAGCTTCTTCGCGTCGACCTTGTAGCGCTTCGGGTCGTAGAAGCGGAAGTCGTCGACCTTGCGGACGATCGTGCGGGCCGTCATGGTGTCGCCCGTGTTGTCGGCGGCCGGGACGACCGGGCTCGCCGGCCCGGCGAGCAGGCCGACCGGCTTGGCGGTGCCGCCCTGCGCGGTGCCGGGCGGCGTGGCGCCCTGCGTGCGGCGGGTCGAGGCCAGCTTCTCCGCGTCGGGGCCCGGCTGCAGCGGGTAGACGAAGGTGAAGTCGGTGTGCACCAGCACGCCCCCGTCACCGTCCCCCTCGATGCTCATCCGGCCCTGGACCTTGACGGTGCCGCCGACCAGGGCCGCCTCGCGCGGGTCGAAGCGGGGGAACCAGTTCGTCGGGTCGGTGTCCTTGCCGGGGTGGTCGAGGGCGGCGACGGCGGAGGCCCGCTCCTCGTGGTCGAGCATCGCCAGGGCGGCATCCGGCCGGGCGCCGGCGATCACCCGCGGGTCGAGGTCGGCGGCCGTCAGGTAGGCCTTGACCGACTGGAGCTGGGCGGCGACCTCGTCGGCGGAGAAGACGCCGATGGCCTTGGCGTCGGGCAGCACGAAGGCCTCCGCGCCGGTCGGCCAGCCCTCGGCGGGGGAGCCCTTCCACGGGTGGTCGACGGTCGGCGTGTCGTCGGGGGCGGTCGGCGGCGCCGAGGTCGGCTTGGCCGTCTCCGGGGCGAGGGTCGGTACCGGTCCGGCCGAGGACGACGTGCCGCCGTAGTGGTCGGAGTACCAGCGGCGCAGCCCGTCGATGTTCAGCGCCGCGAGCAGGACGGCGACGGTCAGCACGACGTAGAGCGGCGTGCGCCAGGGCAGCCGGCGGCGCGGGCGGGGGTTGCCCCAGGGGTCGAGCGCCCGGGGCTTCGGCTTGCGGCCGAAACGGCGCTTGGGCGCCGGGCCGTCGTTGACCGAGCGGCGGCCGCCCGGGTCGACCGGCGGGGTGTGTTTTCACCGGGCGGCCAGCATGCGGGTGCGCCCGCTCTGCTCCGTGACGGCGGCACTGCGGACGAACTCCTCGTCCAGGACGAGGTCGGCGAACGGGTCCCTCGCACCCGTCCCGGACGGGTCGGACCCGCCCGGCTCGTCGCCCCTTGCGGAGCGCGGTTCCGGATCTTCGGCTATCGGCATCGCGCCAGTATGACGACGGGGGGTGACGATGCGTCGATCGGGGGCACACCGGGTGGTGAACTCGTGCCCACCGGGTGGTGGTTCGCGCCGGTTCGCCCTGGTTCACCCGGAACCGCGCCGAGCGTCAGTCCTTGCCCCTGGCCTGCTTGACCGAGCCCACCACCCCGGCGATCGCCAGCAGGATGCCGGCCGGCAGCAGTGAGATGAAGAAGGCGCCGAACAGGCCGGCGTCGCCGAGGAACAGCTGCGCCAGAGTGTTCAGGACCAGCAGCCCGCCGGCCGCCGGGAGTGCCGACTGCCACGGGTGGTCGTTCGCCCAGCGGCGCAGCCGTCGGTCGGCGGTGTCGCGGCGCAGTTGCCCGCCGACGGTGCCGACCAGGAAGAAGAAGAACAGGGCCCAGCCGGCCGGTCCGGCCAGCATGCTCAGCGACCAGTTCCCGGAGATCGCCTCGATCCCCAGGGATGTCGCCCCCACCACCGCACCGACCCCCGCGGCGGTCCGCCACGGGCCCACGGTCGCCGAGGCGACGGCGAGTTGCCGGTTCTCACGTCGGGACATTTCGTCGTGTGCCATGGTTCAACGGTGCGCCCGCCCGGCCCCGGAGGCCATAGGGGAACCCCCTGGTTTTCTCCCTAGGGGCGAACCGGCGCCCGGGACCGGCCGCGCACCCCGCCCGGGACCGGCCGCATACCCCGCCGAGGACCGGTCGCGTAGCCCGGAGCGTCCGGCCCGCGTACCCCGCCGGGCCGGGCGACCACGGACCGGACGGTCCCGCCGGGCCCCGCCGCGCGGTGCGAGGATGGCCGCAGTACCGAGGCAAGGAGCGGACCATGGGCAGCAGCGCAGCACACGGACAGAAGATCGCCTTCCTGGGCACCGGCAAGATCGGCGAGGCCCTGCTCTCCGGTCTGCTGCGGGCCGGCAAGAGCCCGGCGGACGTCCTGGTGACCGCCCGCCGCCCCGAGCGCGCGGCCGAACTCGCCGCCCGGTACGGGGTGGTGGCCGTCTCCAACACCGAGGCCGCCAAGCTCGCCGACACCCTGATCCTCGCGGTCAAGCCGCAGGACATGGGCACCCTGCTGGAGGAGCTGGCTCCGCACGTCGGCGCGGACCGGCTGGTGATCTCGGCCGCGGCCGGCGTTCCGACCGCCTGGTTCGAGGAGCGGCTCGCCGCCGGGACCCCGGTGGTCCGGGTGATGCCCAACACGCCGGTCCTGGTGGACGAGGGGATGAGCGTCATCTCCGGCGGCTCGCACGCCACCGAGGAGCACCTGGCACGCACCGAGGAGATCTTCAGTTCCGTCGGCAAGGCGCTGCGGCTGCCCGAGTCCCAGCAGGACGCGGCCACCGCGCTCTCCGGCTCCGGCCCGGCCTACTTCTACTTCCTGGTCGAGGCGATGACCGACGCCGGGATCCTGCTCGGCCTGCCCCGCCAGGTGGCGCACGACCTGATCGTGCAGTCCGCGATCGGTGCCTCGGTGATGCTGCGGGACTCCGGCGAGCACCCGGTGAAGCTGCGCGAGGCGGTCACCTCCCCGGCCGGCACCACCATCTCGGCCATCCGCGAGCTGGAGAACCACGGTGTGCGGGCCGCGCTGCTGGCCGCCCTGGAGGCGGCCCGGGACCGCTCCCGGGAGCTGGCCTCCGGCGGGAAGTAGTACGCCCGGACCCTGCGCGACCCCTCCCGCAATCGCGGCGCACCGCCTACGCTCTCGCCAACATCGTCCTACCGGTCGGTAGCGAGGACGCCAGGAGGCCCGTGTGGAGGTCCGTATGAGTGCCGCGCCGACCGACGTCCCGCCCGGCCTGAGGGTCGGGCGGGCCGCGCTCGCCGTCAGCTTCCTGCTCCAGGGCACCACCTTCGCGCTGCTGGTCACCTGCATCCCGGAGATCCAGCACCGGTACGGGCTGAGCGACGGGCTGCTGCCGGTCTTCCTGGCGGCCGTGCCGATCCTGGCCGGGGTCGGCTCGATCACCTCCGAGCAACTGGTGAAGCGCACCGGCGCGCGGGCCGTGCTGCGAGTGGTCCAGCCCGCCGTCTGCCTCAGCCTGGCGGCCGTCGGGCTCGGCGACGCGCTGTGGCAACTGGCCCTCGCGCTGGGGGCGTTCGGGCTGCTGGTGGGGGCGTTGGACGCCAGTATGAACATGCTCGGGGTGGGCCTGCAGCACCGCTACGGCCGCTCGATCATGATCGGTTTCCACGCCGCGTTCAGCCTGGGCGGCATCGTCGGCGCCGTCCTGGCGGGCCTCGGCTCGCACTACGACCTCGGGCTGCCGGTGCTGTTCGGCACTGCCGCCGCGGTGATCGCCCCGCTCGCGGTGGTCACCGGCACCGGCTTCGCCGGCCCGGCCGAACTCGGCGACGCCGTCCGGGAGGCCGCCGAGGCCGCCGCCCGGTCCGTCCCCTGGCGGCCGCTGCTGCCGCTCTGCCTGGCGATGGCCTTCGCGTACATCGCCGACGCCTCGGTCTCCAACTACAGCGTCAAGTACCTCACCGACGGCCTGGGCAGCCGGGAGGACCTCGCCAAGCTCTCCTACCTCGGCTACATGGTCGCGATGCTGCTCGGCCGCGCGTTGGGCGACCGCGCGGTGCAGCGCTTCGGCGCCGTCCCGGTGGTCCGGGCCGGTGCCGCGCTGGCCGCGCTCGGCTTCGGGCTGGCGGCGGTCGCGCCCGCCGCCTGGGCGGGCATCGCCGCCTTCACCGTGCTCGGATTCGGTATCTGCGCGATCATCCCGCAGGTCTTCGCGGCCGGCGGCCGGCTCTACCCGGCCGACTCGGACGCCGCGGTGGCCCGGCTCAACCTCTTCAACTACGTGGGTTTCCTGCTCGGTTCGCCGCTGGTCGGGGCGATCGCCGACGCGAGCTCGTACCGCTGGGCGCTGCTCGCCCCGATGCTGCTGGTGCTCGCCGTGCTGCCGCTGGCCGACCGCTTCGCCCCGGCGCCGGCCCTGGCCCCCGCTCCCGCCCCCGCCGGGTGAGGGCGGGAGCGGGAGCGGCGGCAGGGGGCGGGACGGGGCCGGCGGGGATCAGCCGAGGATCGTGGTCTCCATCCCGGTCACGCCGTAGGCCCAGCCCTGGTCCTTGGCCGAGGTCGTGCCGCCGACCTGGCCGAACTCGTAGTAGACGTAGGGCGCCCAGTTCACCGTGTACGGCGTGGTGGCGCTCCACGGCGGGGTGTCGGAGATCTTCACGGTGAGCGTGACGGTCTTGGCGGCGCCCGGCGCGATGGGCGCGTCGAAGTGGAAGTTGGCACTGTTCCCGTTGATCACGCAGTCCACGGTGTCGCCGGTGCAACCGGTGACGGTGAAGGCGCCGGCCTGCGAGTTGGCCGGCCAGGTCGGCTGGATGGCCTCGTAGGCGAAGTAGATGTCGCTGGTCTCGGTATTGGTGAGCGACAGCGTCAGGGTCAGCTGGTCCCCGGCCTTCGCGGTCGACTTGTCGACGGCGAAGGCGGTCCCGCTGACCGTGGCGGAGGCCGGCTGGGCGGCGAAGAGCAGGCCAAGTCCCAGTGTTGCAGCGAGAATTACCCCAAGGCGTTGCACGCTGAATGGCTTCATGGCGGAGAGGATATGGAGGCGCGGAGCTTTTGTCTGTACCGCATCAACAAAGTGCCTCCACGACTGCCGCACAGCTGCACCACGACCGCCCTCCCTCGCCGTGCGACCGGTACCCCGCCGCCGCCCCCGGTGTGCCCTGGCAGCGGCCCGGCCGCCGCCACCCGCTACGGTGGAGGCCATGCCCGAAGCCGAGCGTGACACCCCCTGCGGCCTGCACCTCTTCTGGGACGAGGCCGTCACCGCCTACGACTTCGGCCCCGGCCACCCGATGGACCCGACCCGGCTGGCACTCACCATGCGCCTGGTCGAGGCACTCGGACTGAACGCCGGACCCGGGGTGAGTGTCCGGTCCGCACCGCCCGCCGGCGAGTCCACCCTCCAGCTGGTGCACACCCGGGAGTACGTCGAGGCGGTCAAGCACGCCGCCGCCCACCCCGAGCTGACCGACGTCCGGCACGGCCTCGGCACCGACGACAACTGGGCCTTCCCCGCAGTCCACACGGCCTCCGCGCTGATCGCCGGCCAGTCGGTGGCCGCCGCCGAGGCGGTCTGGCGCGGCGAGACCCCGCACGCCGTCAACTTCGCCGGCGGCCTGCACCACGCCATGCCCGGCAAGGCCTCCGGCTTCTGCATCTACAACGACCCCGCGCTGGCCATCGCCCGGCTGCTCGAACTCGGTGCCGAGCGGGTCGCCTACGTCGACGTGGACGTCCACCACGGCGACGGCGTCCAGGAGGCCTTCTGGAACGACCCCCGGGTGCTCACCGTCTCCCTGCACGAGCACCCCGCCACGCTCTTCCCGCAGACCGGCTGGCCGATGGAGACCGGCGGCCCGGACGCCCCCGGCTCCGCCGCCAACCTGCCGCTGCCGGCCGGCACCGGCGACGCCGGCTGGCTGCGCGCCTTCCACGCCCTGGTGCCCGACCTGCTCGACGCCTTCCGGCCGCAGGTCCTGGTCACCCAGCACGGCGCGGACACCCACCTGGAGGACCCGCTCGCCCACCTCGCCGTCACGGTGGACGCCCAGCGGCTGATCGCCGAGGAACTCCACGACCTCGCCCACCGGTACGCCGACGGCCGCTGGGTGGCCACCGGTGGGGGCGGCTACGCGGTGGTCGACGTCGTCCCGCGCACCTGGACCCACCTGGTCGCCACCGCCGCCGGACGGCCCGTCGACCCGGGCACCGAGACCCCCGAGTCCTGGCGCGCCGAGGTCTACCGCCGCACCCGCCGCCCGGCCCCGCTGCGGATGACCGACGGCGCCCGCCCGGCCTGGCGCGACTTCGACGCGGGTTACGATCCGGCCGACCGGCTCGATCAGGCCATCCTCGCCGGCCGCCGCGCGGTGTTCCCCCACCACGGCCTCCTGGCCTGAACCCGCCGCCCCGGCCCGGCGCCCGTGCGGCACCGGCCGGCCCGTGCGTACGCCGGGCGGTGCGATCCGCCGATCGGCTACGTACTGCAACAGTCCTATCTCTCACCGTACGAGGACTGCACCTCCCCTCTTCCCACTGGTACCACCCATAACTACTCTGGGGATACACGTGTGCCGGTGGAGTCACCGGAGGGGAAGCCGGTGCCTTGCACACGGGTAAGGGTCGGGTGATGGTCATGAGTTCCGTGGAGCGTCCCCTGCAGGAAGTCGTCTTCCTGACCGTGGCGGAGGTCGCTGCGGTCATGCGGGTGTCCAAGATGACGGTGTACCGGCTGGTGCACAGCGGAGAGCTGCCGGCCATCCGGGTCGGACGGTCCTTCCGGGTGCCCCAGCAGGCGGTGCACGAGTACCTCAAGGAGTCCTACGTGCGGCTTGAGAGCGCGTAGCACCGGGTCGGCGGGGCCGGATCCGCAGCCGCGGATCCGGCTCCGTTCGCCCCGGATTTCCCGCGAGTTTCCCGGTTGCCGGGAGTGCGATTTACAGCCCCGGCCGCGCGGACGGTAGGCTAGGCCCTCACGTCAGTCGTATGGACTCCGTCTCTCACGGACGAGAGTCTCAGTGAGCGAGGGTTGTTCCGTGGGCTCTGTCATCAAGAAGCGTCGCAAGCGTATGGCCAAGAAGAAGCACCGCAAGCTTCTGAAGCGGACCAGGGTCCAGCGTCGCAACAAGAAGTAATACCTGAGCCTGCGTCCCGGCCCCGCCTCTGCGGGGGTCACCCGCGCACCCGCGTCCAGCGGCGCAGGAAGAACCGGTAGGCCCCGCCTCGCGGGGTTCAGGCGTTCCACCGCCCGCCCAGGCCCTCGTGGCCCGGGCGGGCGGTGTCGTTTCACGGCCCGGCGGGGCGGCGCGGTACGGTGCACGAAGGCCGCTCGGGTCGAGGGAATGGGGTGCAGCACCGTGGGCGTGGTCGTGCTCGTCACCGGCGTGGCACGCCATCTGGGTGCCCGCTTCGTCGCCGAGGTCCGCCGCCGTCCGGGCGTGGACCTGGTCGTCGGCGTGGACGTGCAGCCGCCCCGGATGCCGGCCGAGGAGCCGCCCGGCCCGGTCGCCCCGTACCGCTTCCACCAGCTCGACCTGCGCCGACCTGCGCTGTCCCGGGTGCTCGCCGAGCACCAGGTGGACACCGTCGTGCACCTCAGCGTCAGCGCCACCGGCCTGGGCTCCACCAACCGCTCCGCGGTGAAGGAGTCCAACGTCATCGGCACCATGCAGCTGCTCGGCGCCTGCCAGAAGGCGCCCGGGGTGCGCCGGCTGGTGGTGAAGTCCACCACCGGCGTGTACGGATCCGCCCCCCGCGACCCGGCGGTGTTCAGCGAACGGATCCAGCCGAAGACCCCGCCCGGCGGAGGCTTCGCCAAGGACGCCTCGGAGGTCGAGGGCTACGTCCGCGGCTTCTCCCGGCGCCGCCCGGACGTCGCGGTGACGGTGCTGCGCTTCGCCAACATCGTCGGCCCGAACCCGGACACCCCGCTCAGCGAGTACTTCGCGCTGCCGGTGCTGCCGACCGTCCTCGGCTACGACCCCAGGCTGCAGTTCGTCCACGAGGACGACGCCGTCGCGGTGCTCTGCCGGGCCGCCGGCGAGCCCGAGCCGGGCACCGTCAACACCGGCACCTTCAACGTGGCGGGGGAGGGCGTCCTGCTGCTCTCCCAGTGCGCCCGCCGGCTCGGCCGGCCCACCCTGCCGCTGCTGCTGCCCGCGGTCAGCTGGATGGCCGTGCTGGCCCGGCAGACCCGGCTGGTGGACGTCTCGCCGGAGCAGCTGCGGCTGCTCACCCACGGGCGGGTGGTGGACACCACGCGGCTGCGCGAGACCTTCGGCTACCGCCCGGCCTTCACCACCCCCGAGGCCTTCGCCGACTTCGCCGCCGCCCTGGGCCCGGGCCTGCTGCCGCCCGAGCGACTGGCCGCCGTCGCCGACCGGCTGACCTCCCTGCTCGGCCCGGAGGCCGCCGACCCCGCCGCCCCGGGCACCGTACCGAACCGCCCCCGCCGACCGAGGAGCTGAACCCGCGATGAGTGCCGCAGCCAAGAACGCGTCGGGCGAGGCCAAGGTCATCCCGATCGAGTCCGCCCCCAGCTGGACCGACCCCGAGGGCCCCGGCCTGGCCGACCGGCTCGCCGGGGCGGTCGGCGGAGCGCTGTCGGGGCCGCTCGGCCCGGCGGCCGCCCGGCTGTTCGGCAAGGGGTGGGAGGGCCGCGCCGCCGAGGGGCTGGCCTTCCTGCGCCGCCGGGTCACCGGGGACTACGAGGTGGACGAGTTCGGCTTCGACCGCGAGCTCACCGAGGAGGTGCTGCTCTCACTGCTGCGCCCGCTGGCCGAGAAGTACTTCCGGATCGACGTCCAGGGCGTGGAGAACATCCCGGCCGAGGGCGGCGCGCTGATCGTCGCCAACCACTCGGGGACGATCCCGCTGGACGCGCTGATGACCCAGGTGGTCATCCACGACCACCACCCGAACCGGCGGCACCTGCGGATGCTCGCCGCCGACCTGGTCTTCGTGCTGCCCGGCGTCAACGAGCTGGCCCGCAAGGCCGGCCACACCCTGGCCTGCAACGAGGACGCCCAGGCGCTGCTGGAGCGCGGCGAGGTGGTCGGGGTCTGGCCGGAGGGCTTCAAGGGCATCGGCAAGCCCTTCTCCGAGCGCTACAAGCTCCAGCGGTTCGGCCGCGGCGGCTTCGTGGCCTCGGCCCTGCGGGCGCGGGTGCCGATCGTGCCGTGCTCGATCGTCGGGGCGGAGGAGACCTACCCGATGATCGGCAACGTGAAGACGCTGGCCCGGCTGCTGGGCCTGCCGTACGTGCCGATCACGCCGACCTTCCCCTGGCTGGGCCCGCTCGGGGTGCTGCCGCTGCCGACCAAGTGGACGATCCGCTTCGGCGAGCCGATCGCCACCGACGGGTACCCGGCGGAGGCGGCGGACGACCCGATGCTGGTCTTCGACCTGGCCGACGAGGTGCGCGAGACCATCCAGCACACGCTCTACCAGCTGCTGGTGCAGCGGCGCTCGGTGTTCTTCTGACCCTTCCCGTACGGGAGCACGGAGCGGGCCCGGCGGATATCGCACTCCGCCGGGCCCGCTGCGCGCGCCGGTCAGCCGCCGAGGATCCGCAGCCCGGGCAGCAGGCCCGGGACGAGCGGGGGCACCTCGACGCCCTGCTGCCGGGCCTCGTCCGGGACACCGGGGGTGCCGGACGGCTGTGGCGCCTGCGGCGGGGCCGCGTCGGCGCTCGGCGAGGGCTTGGCGCCGGTGAGCCCGTTGGTGAGGTCGCCGACCAGCCCGTTGACGGCCTCCGGGGCGCTGGTCGGCAGGGTGCTCGGCAGGCCGGCGCCCTTGCCGCCGCTGCCGCCGGTCGCGCCGGCACCGGGCCCGGCCGGGGCATGGTCGGTGGCGCCGGGGCGGTTGCCGCCGGTGGCGCCGCCGCCCGGGGCCTGGCCGCCGCCCTGCGTGGCGCCGGAGCCGTCGGCCGGGGAACCGGCGGGGGAACCACCCGTCGGGTCGGCCGATCCGCCGCCCGCTCCGGAGCCGGCCGACCCACCGTTCTTGCCGGAGGGCTGGACCAGACGCAGGGGCGCGACGTCCTCGCTTATGTCGTCGAAGAGCTGGCTCACCAGGGAGGCCTGCTGGGTGAGTTGCGCGGGCAGCTTGCCCTGCAGCTCGGTCCAGCGCCCGTCCTCGTCGTGGGCGAAGCCGGCCAGCGCGCGCATCGGGTCGAGCGAGCCGTTGCTGCGGTAGACCGAGCGCAGCAGCTCGCGGCCCTTGAGGGCGTCGGCGTGCATGTCGTCCAGGGCATGGCGGACCTGCTCGACGGTGGCCGGGCTCAGCGCACCCGCCGGGCCGGTGCGGCCGACCAGGACCTTGGCCTCGCCGAGCCGGGCGGCGGCGTTGTCGAGCAGTAGCTCACCGCGCTCGGCGTCGGAGCCGGCGAAGTCGAGCCGCAGCCCTTCGAGGCCGCGCTTCAGCCCGTACAGCGTGTCCCCGGGCACGGCGCCGGTGCTCGCGGCGGCGGCACCGGCCAGGCTGCCGACGGCGAGCCCGGCGACGAGTCCGCCGATCGCGAACCGACGGCTCCACCGGCCGCGCGGCGCCGACCGGATCGCCCGGTGGCGCCGCTGGCGGGGCACCGCGGCGCCCGGCCCGCCGGCGAAGGCCTGCTCGAACGCGGCCATCAGCTGGGCGCGTTGGACCGTTCGGACCTCCTGGTCCAGCACCGGCCCGGGCAGCGCTCCCAGCACGTCGGTCAGGCCGACCAGTTCGGCCATCGCGGCCGAACCGGGGCCGGTGCCTGCGGTGTTGGCCGGTTCCGCGTCGGTTGCAGCGCGTTGCTCCGTCCGGTGGGCCTCCAGCGCCTCGGCGAAGGCCTTCGCCCGCCGGTGCTCCAGCACGTTTGCCGTCACGGGCCACACCTCCCTTCGTCGTTGTCGACACCCTGGCCCGCCGGACGGTTGCCCCGGCTGGCCAAAGCCACTCCATCGGGTGACGGGTCGCAATTCGGCTTGACCGTACGCCTGGTGGAGGCTTGCACGCTGGCCAACGATCGGTGCGGGCGGTCGGTTACGCACGGCTGATCATCGGACCGACCGTTCACTCTGACGTGTCGGTCGGGCGTGGACGGTGACGGCCGGCCGGGCGGCCCTCCGGCTGTGTCCCCCGCAGTCACGGTCGGCTCACCTGGCGTCGGGCGGCAGCAGCCGCGCCAGGGTCCGTACGGCTCGGTACTGGAGGGTCTTGATGGCGCCCTCGTTCTTGCCCATGATCCGGGCCGTCTCCGCGACCGAGAGCCCCTGCAGGAAGCGCAGCGTGACGCACTCCTGCTGCTGCGGGTTGAGCCGGCGCACCGCGTCCAGCAGGGCGGCGTTGGAGAGCGACTCCAGCACCGACTCCTCCGGGCTGCGCTCGCACTCGTTGGAGTCGAGCATCTCGCCGGTGGTGACCTCCAGCCGGAAGCGGCTGGACTTGAAGTGGTCGGCGACCAGGTTGCGGGCGATGGTGACCAGCCAGGCGCCGAAGTCCCGGCCCTGCCAGGTGAAGGTGCCGATCCGGCGCAGCGCGCGCAGGAACGTCTCGCTGGTGAGGTCCTCGGCCGTGGCCCGGCTGCCGACCCGGTAGTAGATGTACCGGTAGACGGTGTCCGCGTAGTGGTCGTAGAGCCGGCCGAAGGCCTCGCTCTCGCCGGCCTGGGCCCGCTCGACCAGCTCCATGATCGGGTTGTGCTCGGTCTCGTAGCCGGGGCCGGTCGCGGTCCGGGAGCGGCCGCGCCCGACGCCGGCGCTGCCGGTGCGGCCGCGCGAGCCGGTGCCGGTCGAGCCGGCGGCGGTGGTGCGCAGCGCCAGGCCGGGTCCGTGCGGGTGGCCGAACGGCCCGCCTGCGGGCACGAGTTGGAGCGAGGCGGCGAGCTGGCTGCGGAGCAGGCTGCGCAGCAGGTCCAGGCCGGTGGAGATCTGCCGCTCGGCGGTGGGCCGGCCGCGGTGGCCGGTGCGGGGGCGCAGGGGCGCGGACGACGGGCGGGAGGGTGCAGGCGCGTCGTTCCGGACGGGTGGGTACACGGGACTCCCAGAGGCAGAACTGTGGACGGATCACCTCCGCCTGCGCGGAGAGCACTCCCCGAAGCGTCCGTTCGAGCGGGACGCGTGGGGACGTGCATCCAGGAGAGAATAACGCTTTGTGCAATGACAGCTACACCGTGTGGTCGAAGTGGTCGTTTGGGATCCATTTGTTGCGCATATTCGGCTGACATTGACCGGAGCTGTCGGCGTTCATCCGGCTCAACGTGATCGAACAGGCGCTCAGGGTGACCAATTCGGCGGTCTGGCGGGCGGTTTCCCAGCCTTGGGACTCCGCAACCCCTGACTTTCCCGGTCTGGCGAACGATCAGAACCGGTCACCGGCTGGCAGGTTCGCGCATCGGCCCTTGACTGCGGTGCGGCGAAGGGGAGTTCGCCCGTACGAGCGGCCAGGTCAGGGCCCTGGTTGACGTCCGGTCACCCGCGCGGGCGAGCCCGTCGGGTGACCCCGCGGGAGCCGGTGTGACGGCTCCGGCCGCAGGGTGCCGCGGGGGTCTCAGGCCGGCCGGCGTCGCCGGTGCAGCGCCACCGCGGCCGCCGTCGCGCCCGCCAGCACCCCGACCGCGGCCGCCGCCGGCAGCCCCACCCGGGCCGCCTTCCGCCCGGTGCGGAAGTCCCGCACCCGCCACCCCTGGGCCCGGGCGTGGCGGCGCAGCGCGCCGTCCGGGTTCACCACGTACGGGTGGCCGACCAGCGAGAGCATCGGGATGTCGTTGGCCGAGTCGCTGTACGCGGCGCAGCGGTCGAGGTCGAGGCGCTCGCGGCGGGCCAGCGCCCGGACGGCGGCGGCCTTGGCCGGGCCGTGCAGCATGTCGCCGACCAGCCCGCCGGTGTAGAGGCCGTCCCGGGCCTCGGCGACGGTGCCGAGCGCACCGGTCATGCCGAGCCGCCGGGCGATGATCCGGGCCACCTCCAGCGGGGCGGCGGTCACCAGCCAGACCCGCTGGCCGGCGTCCAGGTGCATCTGGACCAGCGCGCGGGTGCCCGGCCAGATCTTGTCCGCGACGACCGGTTCGAAGATCTCCTCGCAGATCTCCTCCAGGTCGGCGGTGCGCTTGCCGGCGACGATGCCGAGGGCGGTGTTCCGGGCGTCCGAGATGTGGTCCGGGTCCTCGGCGCCGTGCAGCCGGAACCAGGCCTGCTGCCAGGCGAAGCGGGCGATGTCGCGGCGGGTGAGGAAACCGCGGCGGAAGAGGCCGACGCCGAGGTAGAAGATCGCGGCGCCGCGCAGGATGGTGTTGTCGCAGTCGAAGAAGGCGGCGGCGCGGGGGTCGTCCGGGTCCGGGGTGTGGTTCTCGGCCGGGGCCTTGGGCGCCTTCCCGGGCTTGGCCGGGGCCTGCGCGTCCCCGGTGGTGGGCGCGTCCGTCACGGGGGCGTCCGCAGCTCCGGGCTCGGCCCGCAGCGCGGCCTCGGCGGCCGCGGCCGCGGCCTCGCCCGCCAGGGCGCTCCGCTCGCTGGTGGAACGTCTTGCCTGGGTGAGCCTTCGGAGCACGGCCATGGCATCGAGCATAGCCAGCCGGGCGCGGAGCGGCCGTGACGGTGCCGTGCCCGTGAGGTGAACAGCTCCACCGCGCGCGGGGGCGGGTGCCCCGTGGGCGCAGAATGGGGCGGTGAGCCCACTGCTGCGACGTAAGAGCCCCGAGCCCGCGGACCGGACCGTGACCCTGGTCGGCAAGCCCGGCTGCCACCTGTGCGACGAGGCCCGCGAGGTGATCGTCAGGGTGACGCGCGAGCTGGGGGCGTCCTTCGAGGAGAAGGACATCACCGAGGACGAGGAGCTGTACCGCCGCTACTGGGAGCAGATCCCGGTCACCCTGATCGACGGCCGTCAGCACGACTTCTGGCGGGTCGACGAGCGCCGGCTGCGCGCGGCCCTGGGCGGCTGAGGGCCCGGCGCGCGGGCGCCGCCGCCCCCGCCACTCGGCGGGGGCGCTTCGCCGAATCGTTGCCAAACGCACTCCGTTTCGGCTCCGGTCGGGGTGCCTTGGTCGGCTTACGATCGAACGCGTTTGCGCCCGTGGGGGGCTGAGCACGCGAGGAGTGCCGCCATGCTTCCCGGTCCGCCCCCCGGCACACCCGAAGCCCCGCCCGGGGCCGGGGGCTTCGCGGTGGTGGACGTGGAGGCGACCGGCCGCAGCCCGTGGCGGCACCGGGTGGTCGAGGTCGCGGTCGTGCTGCTCGACGAGCGGCTGCGCCCGGAGGGCGAGTTCGCCACCCTGCTGGACCCGCTGGGCCCGGTCGGCCCGACCCATGTGCACCGGATACGCCAGTGCGACGTCGACGGCGCCCCGCGCTTCCGCGAGATCGCCCCGCGGCTGCTGGAGCTGCTGGCCGGCCGGGTGCTGGTCGGCCATCACGTCAGCTGCGACCACGCATTCCTGGACCGCGAGTTCGCCCGGATCGGGGTGTCGCTGCCGCCCGTCCCGCTGCTGTGCACGATGCGGCTGGCCCGCGCCCACCTGCCGGAGGCCCGCAGCCACGGCCTGGCGGCCTGCGTGGAGGCGGCGGACCTGGGCTGGTACCCGGCGCACACCGCACTCGGCGACGCCCGGGTGACGGCCGAGCTGCTGCGGCACTGCCTGGGTGCCCCGTCCTGCCCGCCGGACGACTGGGCGGGTCCGCTGCGCGAGGCGGCCCGGGTGCCCTGGCCGCGGCTGGGGCCGGCCCGCTCCGGCCCGTCCGGCGCGGCCGTCCCGCTGCTGCGCCGGGAGGCGCCGTACGGCCCCTGGCTGCCCGATGCGCAGGCCCCGGAGGTCGTGCTGACACACGCCGGTGCTATGGGCTCGATGGCGTGATGCGCATCACTGTGCGGGGACAAATCGGACACCATCTTTGTGCACACGTTCACAAACGCATAGCCTGGCTGCCAAAGCCCAGCTTCACCCACAGGAGCACCGTGGCAATCGGCCGATCACCACAGAGCAGTTCGCAGACGCCCGACCAGGGCGCCGCGCGCCGACCCTCGCGTGCCCGGGGCATCCCGGAGGCGACCGTCGCCCGCCTGCCCCTCTACCTGCGGGCGCTCACCGCGCTCTCCGAGCGCTCGGTGCCGACCGTCTCCTCCGAGGAGCTGGCCGCCGCGGCCGGCGTGAACTCGGCCAAGCTCCGCAAGGACTTCTCCTACCTCGGCTCCTACGGCACCCGCGGCGTCGGCTACGACGTCGAGTACCTCGTCTACCAGATCTCCCGCGAGCTCGGTCTGACCCAGGACTGGCCGGTCGTCATCGTCGGCATCGGGAACCTCGGCCACGCCCTCGCCAACTACGGCGGCTTCGCCTCCCGAGGCTTCCGGGTGGCCGCCCTGCTCGACGCCGACCCCAACGTGGTCGGCACCAGCGCGGCCGGGCTCCCGGTGCGCCACATGGACGAGCTGGAGTCGATCGTCGAGAGCCAGCACGTCTCCATCGGTGTGATCACCACCCCGCCCGGTGCCGCCCAGCAGGTGTGCGACCGGCTGGTCGAGGCGGGCGTCACCAGCATCCTGAACTTCGCCCCGACCGTGCTGACCGTCCCGGACGGCGTGGACGTGCGCAAGGTGGACCTCTCCATCGAGCTGCAGATCCTGGCCTTCCACGAGCAGCGCAAGGCCGGCGAGGAGCCGGACGACCGCGCCGAGTCGGTGCTCGACCGCGCTCCCGGCCCGGTCCGCGCCGCCGCCGCCAAGCTGCGGCGTGCGGCCGGCGGCACCGGCAAGGGCCGCGGCACCGCCGAGTCGACGGCCAAGGACCAGGCCGAGCAGGGCAAGGGAAAGGCCGCCAAGGGCGGCGACGGGGATCTCTCCGCGGTGATGCCCGCATGAACACCGAGAGCTGTGGGGGGCGGGCATGAGCCTTCTCGTCGTAGGGCTGAGCCATCGCACCGCCCCGGTCGGGGTGCTGGAGCGCGCCGCGCTGACCGGCGACGTGCCGACCCGGCTGCTGCACGACGCGGCCGCCACCGCGACCGTCGCCGAGGCCGCGCTGCTGAACACCTGCAACCGGATCGAGCTGTACGCGGACGTGGACAAGTTCCACGCCGGCGTCGCCGAGCTGTCGCTGCTGCTCGCCCACCACAGCGGGGTGGACCTGGAGGAGCTGACCTCCCACCTGTACGTCCACTACGAGGACCGCGCCGTCCACCACCTCTTCTCGGTGGCCTGCGGCCTGGACTCGATGGTGGTCGGCGAGGGCCAGATCCTCGGCCAGCTGCGCGACGCCCTGGCCAAGGCCCAGGAGGAGCACACCGCCGGGCGCGACCTGAACGAGCTGTTCCAGCAGGCGCTGCGGGTCGGCAAGCGGGCGCACAGCGAGACCGGGATCGACAAGGCCGGCCAGTCGCTGGTCACCTTCGGCCTGGAGCAGGTCGCGGCGGGCGCGGGCGAGATCGCCGGCAAGCGCGCGCTGGTGGTCGGCGCCGGCTCGATGAGCTCGCTGGCCGCCGCCACCCTGGTCCGCTCCGGCGTGACCGACCTGCTGATCGCCAACCGGACGGCCGCCCGCGCCGAGCGACTGGTCGAGATCCTCGGCCCGGACGTCGCCCGCACCCTGGACCTCGCCAAGGTGCCGGAGGCGCTGGCCGACGTGGACCTGGTGATCTCCTGCACCGGCGCGGCCGGTGTGGTGGTCAAGGCCGAGGACGTGGCGGCCGCCGTCGCCCTGCGCCCGGCCGACCGGGGCCCGCTCGCCCTGCTCGACCTGGCCATGCCGCGCGACGTCGACCACGCCGTCCACGAGCTGGACGGCGCCCTGCTGGTCGACCTGGAGAGCCTCTCCCACGCGCACGCCGCCACCCCCGGCGCCGGTGACGTCGACCAGGTCACCCGGATCGTCGCCGACGAGGTGACGGCCTTCGGTGCCGCCCAGCGGGCCGCCCGGATCGCGCCGACCGTGGTCGCGCTGCGCTCGATGGCCTCCGACGTGGTCGCCGCCGAGCTCGGCCGACTGGAGGCCCGGCTGCCCGACCTGGACGACCGCTCCCGCGCCGAGATCGGCCAGACCGTCCGCCGCGTCGTCGACAAGCTGCTGCACGCCCCGACCGTCCGGGTGAAGCAGCTGGCCGCCGAGCCCGGAGGCGCCTCCTACGCGGAGGCCCTGCGCGAACTGTTCGACCTCGACCCGGCCGCCGTGCACGCCGTGTCCGGGACGCCCGTCGGCGGCGCGCCCCAGCCCTCCGCCGGGGGCACCAGATGAACCGTCAGCCATCCCACGAGTACCACCGGGACGATCACCCCATGAATGGTCAACCGATCACGGAGCAGCCCTCGGCCGCCGCACCCCTGCGGCTCGGCACCCGGCGCAGCGCCCTCGCCATGGCCCAGTCGGGCATGGTGGCCCGCGAGGTGACCAGGGTCACCGGGCGCCCCGTCGAGCTGGTCGAGATCACCACCTACGGCGACACCTCCCGGGAGGCGCTGGCGCAGATCGGCGGCACCGGCGTGTTCGTCTCCGCGCTGCGGGACGCACTGCTGGAGGGCCGGATCGACTTCGCCGTGCACTCGCTCAAGGACCTGCCCACCGCCGCCCCCCAGGGCCTGGTGCTGGCCGCCGTCCCCGAGCGCGAGGACGTCCGGGACGCCCTGGTCGCGGCCGAGGGCCTGACCCTGGACGAGCTGGTGGAGAAGCTGGCCGGAGCCGGCCGCCCGGCCCGGATCGGCACCGGCTCACCCCGCCGGATGGCGCAGCTGAACGCCTGGGCAACCGCCCGCGGCGCCCAGCTGGAGACCGTCGCGATCCGCGGCAACGTGGACACCCGGATCGGCTACGTGACCGGCGGCGAGCTGGACGCGGTGGTGCTGGCGACGGCCGGCCTGAACCGGCTCGGCCGCAGCGCCGAGATCTCCCAGCACCTCGACCCCGAGCTGATGATCCCGGCCCCCGGCCAGGGCGCGCTCGCGATCGAGTGCACCACCGGAAACACGGAACTGACCACCGCGCTCGCGGCCCTGGACCACGCCCCCACCCGGGTCGCCGTGGCCGCCGAGCGCGCCCTGCTGGCCACCCTGGAGGCCGGCTGCTCGGCGCCGGTGGCCGCGCTGGCCACCTGGGGCCGGCAGAACGAACTGCGGCTGGACGGCGTGGTCGGCAACCCCGACGGCTCCGCCCTGCTGAAGATGTCCGCAAACGGTCCGATCGTCCTCGACGAGTCCGCCGAGCAGCAGGCGGCGGCCCTCGGCCGCGCGCTGGCTGACCGGCTGCTCGGCGCGGGCGCGGCCGCCCTGATGGGGGAGCGAGCCCGATGAGCCCCACCGCCGCCACCGACGCCCTGTTCCCCGCAGGGCAGCCCGCCACCGGACGGTGCACCTTCCTGGGCGCGGGCCCCGGGGACCCGGGCCTGCTGACCCTGCGCGCGGTCGAGGTGCTGTCCACGGCCGACGTCCTGGTCACCGACCCGCTGACCGCCGCCGCGGTGCGCAGCCACTGCCCGGCCGCCGTGCACGTGCACGACCCGTCCGCCGAGGGCGCCGACTTCGACCTGGCCAAGGTGGTCGCCGAGGCGGTCCGCTCGGGCAAGCACGTGGTCCGCACCGTCGACGGCGACCCGGGCCTGGACGGCTGCGCCGCCGAGGAGATGCTCAGCTGCGCGGGCGACGGGATCCCCTTCGAGGTGATCCCGGGCGTCGCCCAGTCGGTCGGCGTCCCGGCGTACGCGGGCGTCCCGCTGCGGGCCGGGGCCGGTACCGACGTGCGCTTCGTGGACGGTGCCCAGCTGCTGTCCGGCGGCCCGGTGGACCTGGGCGCGCCGGAGACCACCCTGGTGGTCCGCACCACCCTGGGCCAGCTGCCGGCCACCGCCAACGCGCTGGTCTCCAACGGCCGCAAGCCCGAGTCCGCGCTCAGCGCGACGCTCTCCGGCACCACGACCCGCCAGCGGACCTTCACCTCCACGTTGTCCGCCATCGCGGCCGACCTGAAGGCCGCCCGGGTGCTGCCCTCACCGGTCTCCGCGCCGGTCGACCCGGCCACCTCGGTGATAGCCGTGGTGGGCGAGCAGGTCGCCCACCGGGCCTCGCACTCGTGGTTCGAGACCAAGCCGCTGTTCGGCTGGAACGTGCTCGTGCCGCGCACCAAGGAGCAGGCCACCGGCCTGTCCGAGCAGCTGCGCTCGTACGGCGCGGTGCCGCAGGAGGTGCCGACCATCGCGGTCGAGCCGCCGCGCACCCCGCAGCAGATGGAGCGGGCCATCAAGGGCCTGGTCACCGGCCGCTACGAGTGGATCGCCTTCACCTCGGTGAACGCGGTGCGCGCCGTCCGGGAGAAGTTCGAGGAGTACGGCCTGGACGCCCGCGCGTTCGCCGGGATCAAGGTCGCGGCGGTCGGCGAGACCACCGCGCAGGCCCTGGTGGACTTCGGCGTGAAGCCGGACCTGGTGCCCTCCGGCGAGCAGTCCGCCGCCGGTCTGCTGGAGGACTGGCCGCCGTACGACCCGGTCTTCGACCCGATCGACCGGGTGCTGCTGCCGCGCGCCGACATCGCCACCGAGACCCTGGTGGCCGGCCTGGTCGAGCTCGGCTGGGAGGTCGACGACGTGACGGCGTACCGGACGGTGCGCGCCTCGCCGCCGCCGGCCGAGACCCGTGAGGCGATCAAGGGCGGCGGCTTCGACGCGGTGCTGTTCACCTCGTCCTCGACCGTCCGGAACCTGGTCGGCATCGCGGGCAAGCCGCACAACGTCACGGTCATCGCCTGCATCGGCCCGGCCACCGCCAAGACCGCCGAGGAGCACGGCCTGCGGGTCGACGTGATGGCCCCGGCACCGTCGGCGGCCGCGCTGGCCCAGGCGCTGGCAGACTTCGGGGCGAAGCGCCGCGACACCGCGACGGCCGCGGGCGAGCCGGTCTACCGGCCCAGCGAGCGCCGTCCGGGTTCGCGCCGCAAGGCCCGCTGAGGGCCTGCCCCAAACCCCGGCCGGGGGCGGCGAGCCGTCGCCCCCGGCACTGCACAACCGTTCGGAGAGAGAAGCCGTGTCCGCTGAATTCCCGTACGTACGCCCCCGTCGCCTGCGCCAGAGCCCGGCGATGCGCCGCCTGGTGGCGGAGACCAGGCTGCACCCGGCGGAGCTGATCCTGCCGCTGTTCGTCCGCGAGGGCGTCAGCGAGCCCGTCCCGGTCAGCTCGATGCCGGGCGTGGTCCAGCACACCCGGGACACCCTGCGCAAGGCCGTCGTGGAGGCGGCCGAGGCGGGAGTGGGCGGCGTCATGCTGTTCGGCGTCCCGAAGGTGCAGGACGCGACCGGCAGCGAGGGCACCAACCCGGACGGCATCCTGCAGCAGGCGATCCGGGACGTGGTCTCCGAGGTCGGCGACTCGCTGGTGGTCATGTCGGACCTCTGCCTGGACGAGTACACCGACCACGGCCACTGCGGCGTGCTGGCCGCCGACGGCAGCGTGGACAACGACGCCACCCTGGAGCGCTACGCCGAGATGGCCCGGGTGCAGGCCGACGCCGGCGTCCACCTGGTCGGCCCCTCCGGCATGATGGACGGCCAGATCGGCGTCGTCCGGCGGGCGCTGGACGAGGCGGGCCACCAGGACGTCGGCATCCTCGCCTACACCGCCAAGTACGCCTCGGCCTTCTTCGGTCCGTTCCGCGAGGCCGTCGGTTCCTCCCTCAAGGGCGACCGCAAGAGCTACCAGCAGGACCCGGCGAACGCCCGCGAGGCGCTGCGCGAGCTGGAGCAGGACCTCGCCGAGGGCGCGGACATGGTGATGGTCAAGCCGGCCATGGCCTACCTGGACATCCTGCGTCAGGTCGCCGACGCCTCCCCGGTGCCGGTCTCCGCGTACCAGGTGTCCGGCGAGTACGCGATGGTCGAGGCGGCCGCCGCGAACGGCTGGATCGACCGGGAGCGGATGATCATGGAGACGCTCACCTCGATCCGCCGGGCCGGCGCCGAGCAGATCCTCACCTACTGGGCCGTCGAGGCCGCCGCGATGCTCAAGTAGCGGGCGCGGCAGCAGGGCAGACGGAAGGCCGGGCAGCTCCCCCGACGGGAGCGGCCCGGCCTTCCGCGTCCGGCTAGTTCCAGCCGGCGATGTGCGCGAAGCCCTCGCCGCCGCCCATCAGGTCGGTGGAGGTGGCCGCGCCGCCGCCGAAGCCGCCGGCGGCGATGTCGGAGGTGTGGGCGACGCCCCAGCCCCCGCCGGCCACGAACGGCTGGTCGCCGGAAGCGACGATGCCCCCGCCGCCCGCGAGGCCGACGTGGGCGAACGCCGGGGTAGCGGCACCCGCGAGCGCCAGCGCGGCGGTGGCGGTCAGGGCGGCCTTGGCCAGCTTGCTCTTCATGGATCTGCCCTCTCTCTGGGAGCGCCCCCGCGGGCGCTCTGCGTCTGACTCGTGATCTGACTCGTGATCACAGCCCGTCCGTCCCGCCCGGCGCCCCGTGCGCCCGGCCGGACGGACGGTCACCCGGTCGGGCCGTGGGCCCGGCCGGACTTCTCGGCCCGCAAGCCCGGAGGGCCCGGGGAGACCTTCCTCCCCGGGCCCTCCGTCCGTGCCATGCCCCTTGATCAGCCGATCAGGTGCGAGACACCCGCGTCGCCCGAGGACTGGGTGTTCTGGCCGACGTTGCAGATCTGCTTCGGGGTGCTGTTCAGGACCGGAACCTCGACCGGAACCGCGACACCGATGACCGCGACGGCGATGTTGTGGATCTCCGGCAGGCAGATGTTCGGGTTGTCCAGGGTGTGGAAGTTCGGGCTGCCGTTGCCGTGGGTGCCGGTCTGGTTGGTGCCGCCGTTGCCCTGGACGGAGGTGGCGGCGCCGTCCGAGTCGACGATGGCGGAGGCCGAGCCGGCGGACATCGCGATGGCGGCGGCGGCCAGGCCGGCGGCGGCGAGGGACTTCTTGATCATTTCCGGTTTTCCTCTCGGGGATGAATCGGGGAGCGATTCGACGATGGATCAGAAGGGGTGGTGCAGGGAGCTGAACGGAGCGTCAGCCGATCAGGTGGGACACGCCCGCGTCACCGTGGCTCTGGGTGCCCTGGCCCTGGGTGCAGTACTGCTTGCCGCCGCTGTTGGCGATCGGGACCTCGACCGGGACGGCCACGCCGAGCACGCCGACGGCGATGTTGTGGATCTCGGGGAGGCAGACGTTCGCGTTGTCCAGGAAGTGGAAGTTCGGGCTGTTGTTCCCGACCGTCCCGGTGAAGTTGGTGCCGCCGTTGCCCTCGATGGAGGCGGCGGCGCCGTCCGCGTCACCGATGGCCGAGGCGGGCGCGGCGGCGGCGGCCAGCGCGGCGACGGCCAGGCCGGCAGCGGCGAAGGACTTCTGGATCATGGGGAGATCCCTCTCTGAAATGCTCTTGGATTCCGTGCGTACAACGCGTAGAACGCTCAGACCCGGTCTGCAGTCACTGACGTCCAGATCAAAGAATGACGGCACGGAAGGTTACGGGGATTTTTGAAAAGAGTCCGGGAGGCGCGACGACGGATGGTTTCCGGTCGGATTATTAGGCCGAACCGGCTAACCGGCGCAATCCGTACTCCGGGTCACTCGTTGAGGCAGATTGCTTTCCGGCTGCGCCCGCGCAGCCCTTCCTCAGTGAACCCCAGTACGGACAGCAGAACGGTGAAAAGCATGAAGTTCTCCAAGCGGGCCGGCGCGATGCTGCTGGCGGTCGGTGCGGGCATGCTCGCCTCCCAGGGATCGGCCTCCGCCGCCCCGGTCGGCCCCGACCAGGTCGGAGCCCTGGAGGACGCGCTGGCCACCCAGCAGGTCCCGGTGGAGGTGCCGCTCACCCCGCTGGGCAGCCGGCTGTCGGGCGGCATCCCGACCTCGGTGCTCATGCCACCGGTGCCCGGCCGGACCACCAGCACCAGCACCGAGCTGATCCCGGAGCGGATCGTCCCCCAGCTGAGCACCGGCAAGGTCGGCCCGAGCGCCAAGGCCGAGCTGCCGCTCCCGCTGCTCGACCAGGGCGCCGACCTCGGCCAGGTGCTGCTGGACGCCCCGGCCGCCCCGCTGCACGCCGACACCCCCGGCCTCAGCCTCGGCAAGCCGCTCTCGCTCGCCCAGGACGGCGCCGGCCAGCTCGCCGGCGGCCGGCTCAAGGTGGACGAGGTCGACCCGCGCCTGCTCACCGGCGCCGTGCAGGCCGTCCCCGGGGCCAACGCCAGCCTCGGCGGCGAGGACCACCGGCTCTCCGTCACCGACGAGGTGGACGACCTGACCGCGACCACCGCCGCGACCGCCACCGAGGTGGTGGGGCAGACCGGACTGGCCGACCCGGCGGCCACCACCGCCACCGCCACCGGCGCGCTCCGGCAGACCGGGCTGACCGACCTGACCCGGCTCTGACCGGGCTCTGACCCGGTGTCGGGCACATAGGGAGCCCGACACCCCGGGAGCCCGGCACGACGGGAGCCCGGCACCCCGCTCACGGCGCGGGGTGCCGGGCTCCGGTGCGTGCGACGCCCGGGCTGACGGGGTGCCCGTCAGCCCGGCAGGACGCCGGTCAGCCCGCCGACCAGCGGGAGGTCCTTGACGCCGCCGCCCGCGCTCAGCGGGCCGGTCAGGGTCCCGGTGCCGACCGGGGCCAGGCCCTGGTCCGGCTGGACGGTCGCGCCGTTGTTGAGCACGTCGGCGGAGGAGTTGGCCCACGGGTCCAGGCGCAGGCTCTTGATCGGCGCGACGCCGTAGCCGAGGCCGGAGGTCGTCCCGTTCAGCGCCTGGCCGACATCGGTCCTGGCCAGGGTGGCCGGGCCGGTGGGCGCCTGGCCCGCCGGGGCGGTGGCGGCCTGCGCCGAGCCTGCGCCGAGCAGCACCGCGGCACCGACGGCGGCGGCCAGGCCGGCCCCGCTCTTCTTCGAAACCATGCGGATCATCACCCTTCGGTGGATCGGAGGTCCCGGACGGCCGTCCGGGGATGCCGAACTGCCCCCCGGCCGACTGGTCGGGGGGCAGGACGGCCGGAACACGTGCCGATCGGGGATCAGCAGTTGTCCGCCGGCGGCGGGGGCAGCTCGACGTTGGCGCAGCTGTTGCCGAAGGCCGGGTTCAGCAGGCCGACCACGTCGATGGAGTTGCCGCACAGGTTGACCGGGATGTGCACCGGAACCTGGATCTGGTTGCCGGAGGCGACACCGGGGGAACCGGCGGCCACGCCCTCGGCGCCCGAGCTCGCGGCGGCGGAGCCCGCCGCGCCCAGCACCAGGCCGGCGGCGGCGGCGGAGAGGACGGCGGCCTTCTTCACGTTCTGCATGGGGGTTGATCTCCTCGATCACACACGGGGGGAGCGGGCCGCGCCCCGGCGCTGCGGGGCGCGGCACGGGCTCGGTGAATCAGCTGTCGCCGGTGCGGCGACCGCGGGTTCAGCCGACGTTGGTGCAGTGGTTGCCGAAGGCCGGGTTCAGCAGGCCGACGATGTCGATGCTGTTGCCGCACAGGTTGACCGGGATGTGCACCGGGATCTGGATCTGGTTGCCGGAGAGCACGCCGGGGGAGCCGGCGGCCACGCCCTCGGCGCCGGAGCTGGCGAACGCGCCGCCGGCGGCACCGAGCACCAGGCCGGTGGCGGCCAGGGACAGGACGGCGGCCTTCTTGAGGTTACGCATGTTCTTCCTCCGATTTCGGCCCGACGGAAGGGAATTGTCGGGATCCGGGCGAGCACGAATACTCGTCCGCTGGTTTCAGGGATTGCCGTGATTGTCACTCGGACGGCGCACACCGGCGTGTTCCGCCCATGGCTCGGGCGTGGACGCAGCCGCCGTGTTGCAGCGCCTCTCGAAACCCCTCCCGCACGGCCGGGAAAGGCTCGGACAAAGGCGCGACCGGGCGGAATTCCCGGTCAGACGTTCCGGCGGGGATTGCCGGACGCCGCGTTCGTGGGGCCCGCCACGTCGATCGAGCCGCCGGTGGCCGCGGTGCCGGCGAGGCCGTGGGCGAGGTTGCGCATGGACGTGCTCGATTCGTGTGTAGGGGGCCGGATGGACCGGGTTCCGTCAGGGAGAACGAGGCACCGCGCGCGGGGAAACGGCCCGGCCGAAGCCGATCACCCGAATGCCGACCGGGGGCGCCATTGCTCCGGACGGGTGACAGTGCGCGCACCGTCGCAACCGGTCCGGCCGGGTGTCGTTCTTGATGTCGCACTCCCCGTGCATCTCTGTTGAACAGTCAGGAGGCTCGCATGAGCATCAAGAAGACCGCCGCCGTCGGCGCGGCCGTGGTGGGCATCGTGGCCGCCGGCGCCGGCACCGCGATGGCCAGCTCCGGCGCCGAGGGCGTCGCCGCCGGTTCCCCCGGTGTCATCTCGGGCAACCAGGTCCAGGTTCCGGTGCACGTGCCGATCAACCTGTGCGGCAACACCATCGACATCATCGGTCTGCTGAACCCGGCGTTCGGCAACCACTGCGCCAACGTGGGCTGAGCCCGCACCCGGTTCGGCCGGTGTGAGCCGCCGTTCCGCGCTTCCCTCCTGGGGCGCGGGGCGGCGGCTTCGTCGTGCCCGGGAATCCGTCTGTCCGTCAGGGCCCGGCTCTGTCCCAAGCCTTGTTGTGTTACTTGTCAGTTCCTAGAATCCGAGTCCTGCTCACCTTTTCAGCTCCTCTCTTGCTCCGCGCCGCTCGGCCCCGCCCGGGCGGCCCCCACCCCCCCCGCAAGGAGTCGCGTGTGATCAGGTCCCGCCTGTCGGCGGCGCTCGCCACCGGCGCCCTCGTCGTCACCCTCGGCCTGGCCGGTGCCCCCGCCGCCCTCGCCGATTCCGCCCCGGCCCCGGCACCCGGCGCCGCCAAACCGGCCGCGGTCGTCGCCCTCGGCGACAGCGCCATCTCCGGGGAGGGCGCCGGCACCGACACCAACGACGGCTACTTCCCGGAGACCGACAGCCCCACCAACTACTGCCACCGCCACCCCAAGTCGGAGATCTTCGTCACCGACATCCCCGGCGTCACCCCGATCGACCTCGCCTGCTCCGGCGCCCAGACCGGCGACCTGGTCAGCGACCCCGAGCTGGCCAAGGTCACCGGCCCGGGCAGCGGCGACTTCGGCGAGCCCAAACAGGACGTCAAGCTCGCCGACGTGGCGTCCACGTACGACGTCAAACTGGTCGTGGTGACGATCGGCGCCAACGACGACTTCGACTTCAGCGGCGTCATGATGCACTGCCTGGCGCAGTACTTCCCGATCCCCAAGGACCAGGGCTGCCGCGACACCATCGGCAGCGACGAGATCCGCCGGCGCGCCAAGGGCGTCCAGCCGAAGGTCGTCGCGGCGCTGCAGAACATCCGTCAGACCATGCGCAAGGCGGGCTACGCCGACTCCGCCTACCAGCTGGTCTACCAGTCGTACTTCAACCCGATCACGCCGGACATCCGGCGCAACGACTACCTCGGCAAGATCGCCGACGGGTGCCCGGCCTTCCCCGAGGACCTCGCCTGGGGCCACAACTGGGTGGTGCCGACCTTCAGCGACGCGCTGCGCGGCGCCGCCGAGCAGGTGCCCGGCGTCCGGTACCTGGACCAGCGGCGGGTCGCCTTCGGGCACGAGGTCTGCGCGGAGTGGACCAGCTCCCCGTACGAGTACAGCAACGGGGACGTCATCAACCTCTCCGAGTGGGCGCGCAACGGCTGCGACTCGCAGATCGGCATCCCCGGGCTCTGCATGAACATGGTGCGCCAGTCGTACCACCTGCGGGTGGCCGGCTACCGCGGCGAGGGCGTCTGCCTCGGCCAGTTCTACGCCCGCCCCGAGCTGGCCCAGGCCTACTGCACGCTCAACCAGCAGAACACCACGTCGATCCAGCCGCTCACCCCGGGCAAGCCCTTCGGCGACGCCCCCGAGGACGGCGCCTGGTACCAGCTGACCAACGCGGCCACCGGCAACGTCCTGGACCTCACCGGCGGCGGCACCTACGGCGACTCGGCCAACGGCCGCGCCGCCATCAGCTACCCGGCCGGCGGCGGGCTGAACCAGTCCTTCGTGCTGGAGGCCAAGGCCGGCGGCAGCTACGAGCTCGACTTCAGCGGCAACCGCGACATGTGCCTGGACGCCAACGCGGCCTCCACCGCCCCCGGCACCCGGATCCAGCAGTGGCGCTGCAACGGCGGCGGCAACCAGCACTGGGTGTTCGAGCCGGCCGGCGACGGCCGCTACAAGATCGCCGACTCCCAGGACCCGAGCAAGGTCCTGGCCGCCGGCAGCACCGTGGACGCCAAGGGCAACCCCTACGTCCAGCTCGCCGGCGACACCGGCTCCGCCGACCAGCTCTGGCAGCTCACCAAGCTCGGCATCGTCTACGTCAAGGGCTGACCCGCCCCGCCGGACCGCTCAGGCCGTCGCCGCCCCCAACCGGGCGGCGACGGCCGCGCCCGTCGGGTACGGCGTCTCCACCGGCAGCAGCGCCGGGTCCCGCTCCAGCCGCACCCGTTCGGCCAGCGCGGTGACGTCCGATCGGGCGGGGGACGGCGGGCCCGGTCGGGGACGTGCCGTAGGCTCACGGGAAATCGTTGCGCCGGAGCCGCGCGGACCACGGGCGGGGCGGGGGAGTACCCAGAGCAGATGAGCACGGCATCGAGCACCGAGTCGCCCGGCACCGAGCCCGGGTCGCCCGCCGCGTCGACGGCGGCACCGTCCGAGGAACAGGCGGGCCGGACGCCCGGGCGGTTCGGGGCGCTGGTGGACCGCTTCGCGCCCGCGCTGGGCGCGTACGCGGCGGTCAAGGCCATCGGCCTGACCGTCTTCATGCTGCTGCTCTCGCACACCGGCGACTACCTGACCAAGCAGCCGGGCCGCGGTGGCGGCGCCAACCCCTGGGACGTGCTGAGCACCTGGGACGGCGTCTGGTACCAGCGGATCGCCGAGAACGGGTACAACCCGCAGCTGATCCCGCTGCACGGCTTCCCGCTGGCCTCGTACTACGAGAACTCGGCCGCCTTCTTCCCGCTCTACCCCTGGCTGATGCGGCTGGTCGGCACGGTCACCGGGCTCGGCTCGTACGGCTCCGGGATCATGGTCTCGGTGCTCGCCTCGCTGGTCGCGGCGGCCGGGATCTTCGCGATCGCCGACCGGCTCGGCGGCTTCCGGGCGGGCGTCACGGCCGCGGTGCTCTGGGCCCTGTTCCCGGGCTCCGGCGTGGAGTGGGCGGTCTACTCGGACTCGCTGTTCGTCGCGCTGTCCGCCTGGGCCTGCTACTGCGTGATGACCCGCCGCTGGCTGACGGCCGGCGTGCTGGCGCTGGTGGCGGGCCTCAACCGGCCGACCGCCGCCGCGCTGATCGCCGCCGTCTCGATCGCCGCGCTGGTCGCGCTGGTCCGCCGTACCGACGGGGTGGCCCGCCCGCTGACCGCGATGCTGATCACCCCCTGGGGCCTGATCGGCTACGTCGCCTGGGTCGGCTGGAAGATGGGCGACTGGGGCGGCTACTTCAAGCTCCAGCGGGGCGCGTGGAACCGCTACTTCGACGGCGGCGCCTCCACGCTCCGCACGATCATGGACGTGATCACCGGCCACTGGGACTTCTGGCAGTCCAACCCCGTCCCGGACCTGATCGCCATCGCCCTGCTGATCGCCCTGCCCGGCCTGCTGGTGCTGCTGTGGCGTGCCCGGCCGCCGCTGGTCCTGTGGGTCTACACCGCGCTCACCATCGCCACCGCGCTGAGCAGCAACCAGATCTTCGGCAACATCTCGCGCTACCTGCTGCCGGCCTTCCCGCTCTGCATCGGCCTGGCGTTCGCGCTGCGCCGGGTGCGGACCTCCTCGCTGGTCGGGCTGTTCGCGATGCCCGCCATCGCGGCGGGCTGGTACGCCGGCTATGCGCTGTTCGAGTTGGGCATCCCGTAGACCCGGTGTTGGTTGGCAACGGGATCATCCGGCAGCAGACGGGCCGTTGCTAATCTCGGACGTATGACGACGACCCCGCCCGTGCGCCAGATCCGCGACATCTCCGGCCTGCTGGACCACGCGAGCCACGTGCTGGCGACCAGGATGGCGGCCGCTTTCACCGAGCTCGGGATCACCCCGCGCGCGTACTGCGTGCTGTTCCATGCGCAGGAGACCGAGCGCACCCAGATCCAGCTGGCCGAGCTGGCGGACCTGGACAAGACCACGATGGTGGTCACCGTCGACGAGCTGGAGAAGGCGGGGCTGGCCGAGCGCCGCCCGTCCGCGACCGACCGCCGGGCCCGGATCATCTCGGTCACCGACGCGGGCGAGCGCGCCGTCGCGGAGGGCACCGCGATCGCCGACCGGGTGCACCGCGAGCTGCTGGAGTCGCTTCCGCAGCCCGAGCGCGAGGTCTTCGTCTCGGCACTGACGCACCTCGTGGGCGGCCACCTCGCGGAGCCGGTGGAGAGCGAACGCACCGTACGCCGCGCCCGCCGGGCCCGGGGGTAGGCGGTCCCGGGTCCGGGTGACACCGAGGCCTAGTCCCGAGATGGATAGTCCCGAACAAAACAATCTGATAGCGTCCTACCCGGTACTCGACGAACCGGGAGAACCGCCATGACCACGCACGCCCCGGCCGCGCCGATCGCGGCCCGTACGGCACCCGCCCGCTCCCGCGCGCTCGCCCTCGCGGTCCTCTGTGCAGGCATGCTGATGATCGTCCTGGACGGCTCGATCGTCACCGTGGCGCTGCCCGCGATCCAGGACGACCTGCACTTCTCGCCCGCCGACCTCACCTGGACGGTCAACGCCTACCTGATCGCCTTCGGCGGCCTGCTCCTGCTGGCCGGCCGGCTCGGCGACCTGATCGGCCGTAAGCAGGTGTTCGTCGCCGGGCTCGTCCTCTTCACCGCCGCCTCGCTGCTCTGCGCCCTCGCCACCGGGCAGGGGGTGCTGATCGCCGCCCGCTTCCTGCAGGGCGTCGGCGGCGCGATGACCTCCTCCGTCAGCCTCGGCATGATCGTCACGCTCTTCCCCGAACCGCGCGAACGCGGACGGGCGATCGGTGCGTTCAGCTTCGTCGGTGCGGCCGGCGCCTCGATCGGCCAGGTCCTCGGCGGGGTGCTCACCGAGGCCCTCGACTGGCACTGGATCTTCCTGATCAACCTGCCGCTCGGCCTCGCCGCCGCCCTGCTGGCCGTCCGGGTGCTGGAGGGCGACCGCGGCCCCGGCCTGCGGGCCGGCGCCGACGCCCTCGGCGCCGCGCTCGTCACCGGCGCCCTGATGCTCGGCATCTACACGCTCGTCGGCGCCGGCGAGCACGGCTGGGCCTCCGCCCGCACCCTCGGCCTCGGCGCGCTCTCGCTCGCCCTGCTGGCCGGCTTCCTGCTCCGCCAGGCCCGGGCCGCCCAACCCCTGCTCCCGTTGCGGATGTTCCGCTCGCGCGACGTCTCCGGCGCCAACGCGGTGCAGGTGCTGATGGTCTCCGGGCTGTTCGCCTTCCAGATCCTGATCGCGCTCTACCTGCAGAACGTGCGCGGCTACGGTGCCGCCGCCACCGGACTCGCGATGCTCCCGGCGGCGCTCGCCATCGGCACCGTCTCGCTCGTGCTCTCCGCCCGATTGAACGCCCGTTTCGGTGAACGCCCGGTGCTGCTGGCCGGGTTGGGCCTGCTGGTCGTCGCCCTCGCGCTGCTGACCCGGCTGCCCGCGGACGCGGACTACGTCCTCGACCTGCTGCCCACCATGCTGTCGGCGGCCGGCTTCGGCCTGGCGATCTCGGCGCTCACCGCGCTCGGCATGTCGGGCGCCGGCCCGGCGGACGCGGGCACCGCCTCCGGCCTGTTCAACACCACCCAGCAGGTCGGCGGCGCGCTCGGGGTGGCCGTCCTCACCACCCTCGCCGACGGCCGCGCCCGTGCTCTCACGGCCGCCGGGCAGCCGGCCGCCGAGGCGCTCACCGGCGGCTTCCGGCTCGCCTTCGCGGTGGCCGCGGGCCTGCTGTCGGTGGCCCTGCTGCTCGCCGCCACCGTGTTGCGACCAGGTGTCAACGCGGCTGATTCACAAGCCGGTTGATGTCGGCGAGCGGGGCGCTGCCGGAGCAGTAGTGGTGCCGGTGGTGGGTGTAGGCGCCGAAGTCGCCCGCCGCGTAGGCCTGGACGGCGACGACGAGGACCATGACCGGCAGCAGGGCGACGAGCACGCCGTGCAGTCGGCCCGCCCGCACCGCCGACCGCCTCCGGAAGGCGGCGACGACCAGCCAGGCTGCCCGGACGAGCGCGGCCGCACCCAGCGCCACGCCCGCCCAGCCGAGCGGGACGACGTACGCCGGAGCCCCGTCGCTGTTGTGGCAGGTGCTCAGCAGGTGCCGCACGTCGCCGACCCGGGCGCCCGCCCACCAGCTGCAGGCGATCCCGACGACCGTCAGCAGCAGTGGCAGGGCGGCCTCGAACCGGTCGCGGGTGCGCCCACCCGCGGCCGGTTCCACGTAGGTCATGAAGTCGTCCCCCGCTGTTCCCCGTGCCGCTCCGTTACGGCCAGACCAGGCAGTACAGCTGGTGGCCGGCCTCGTGCAGGCGGTTGGCGAAGTCCTGCCACTCGTGCAGCATGCTGTAGATGACGAAGGCGTCCCGCGGCCCGCGCCGGTCCGGAACGGTGGACCAGATGAAGGCGGCGGCGCCGAGCTCGGTCTCGTCCGCCTTGCGGAGCGGTTCGACCACGTTGTGGGGGAGCTGGACGACGGCGTAGTCCGGGTGCAGCACGACGAGTTCCAGCGGGGGCACCTGGTGCAGCGGGACGCCCTGGATGCCGGTGAGGACCATGGCGCTCATGGTCTCCGGTTTGATCTTGGTGGAGAGGTGGCCGGTGGGGGAGCCGCTGGTCTCCATCAGGTCGCCGAGCCGCCCCAGCGAGCCGAGTTCCCCGGCGTCCAGGCCGAGCCCGCCCGGTCCGAGGGCGGTGGGAACCCTCGCGGCGGTCGCACGGTCGGGGGCGCCGAAGTACTTGTACGTCACCCCCACGCGTCCCTCACCCCGCCTCTCGCCGCCGCGGCGACCACGTCCCGTACCCGCTCCCGTACCCCCGCGTGCGGCCTCGGCAGGCCGGCGGGAGCCCCCCGCGGCCTCGTCGTAGCCGTCCTGCGCCTCGGACACTCGGACCATCCTCACCGGAATTCGCCGGAATCGACAGACCCCCGCACGCCCGGCGTCCCTCCGGACGTGCTCCTTACCCGTCATGCGCCGTCGTACCCACCAGCGGGCCGTACCCACTCGCGGCGCACAACAGTCCTCTCCACGCCCCTGCACACAACCGGAGCGCTCGCGCACTCTGTGTACACAGTCTGACTGGTCCGTCGTCGGGAGCAGTCAGCGGCCCCGTCTGTACGGACTGTACGGACAACCGTACAGACAACGGTGCCCGGATCATCGTTCCAGATGATCGGGTCCGACATGCAGAGGGCAAGGACACGATTTGAGACCATGTCTCCCGTGAGCTACCCCTACGAAGCCCCCCAGTCCCAGTCGCTGTTCGATCGCGCCTCCGTGGTGACGCCCGGCGGCGTCAACTCCCCGGTGCGCGCCTTCCGCGCGGTCGGCGGCACGCCGCGCTTCATGGTGTCCGGCACCGGCCCCTACCTCACCGACGCCGACGGCCGCGAGTACGTCGACCTGGTGTGCTCGTGGGGTCCGATGATCCTCGGCCACGCGCACCCCGCGGTGATCGACGCCGTCCAGCGGGCCGTGACCCACGGCACCTCCTTCGGCACGCCCGGCCAGGGCGAGGTCGAGCTGGCCGAGGAGATCGTCGCCCGGGTCGCCCCGGTCGAGCAGGTCCGCCTGGTCTCCTCCGGCACCGAGGCCACCATGTCCGCGATCCGGCTGGCCCGAGGCTTCACCGGCCGCGCGAAGGTGGTGAAGTTCGCCGGCTGCTACCACGGTCACGTGGACGCCCTGCTGGCCGCCGCCGGTTCCGGCGTGGCCACCTTCGGCCTGCCGGACACCCCGGGCGTCACCGGCGCGCAGGCCGGCGACACCATCGTCCTGCCGTACAACGACCTGGCCGCCGTGGAGCAGGCCTTCGCCGCCCACCCGGGCGAGATCGCCTGTGTGATCACCGAGGCCTCGCCCGGCAACATGGGCGTCGTCCCGCCGCTGCCCGGCTTCAACGCGGGCCTGGCCCGGCTCTGCCGGGACAACGGCGCGCTGTTCGTCTCCGACGAGGTGATGACCGGCTTCCGCGTCTCCAAGGCCGGCTGGTACGGCCTGGAGGCCGCCAACGAGGGCTGGGCGCCGGACCTGCTGACCTTCGGCAAGGTCATGGGCGGCGGATTCCCGGCCGCGGCCTTCGGCGGCCGTGCCGACGTGATGGCGCACCTGGCCCCGGCCGGCCCGGTCTACCAGGCGGGCACCCTGTCCGGGAACCCGATCGCCACCGCGGCCGGCCTGGCCCAGCTGCGCGGCTGCACCGACGAGGTGTACGCGAGGGTGGACGCGGTCGCCGCCGAGGTCTCCGGCCTGGTCTCCGAGGCGCTCGCCAAGGAGGGCGTGGCGCACCGGATGCAGACCGCCGGGAACATGTTCTCGGTGTTCTTCACCGAGGCCGCCGTCACGAACTACGACGAGGCGAAGACCCAGGAGGCGTACCGTTTCACCGCCTTCTTCCACGCGATGCTGGCCGAGGGCGTCTACCTGCCGCCGTCCGCCTTCGAGTCCTGGTTCGTCTCGGCGTCCCACGACGAGCGGGCGATCGAGCGGATCGCCGCCGCGCTGCCGGCCGCGGCCCGCGCAGCCGCGGCCGCCACGGCCTAGTCCCTTACGAGCCCCAGGAGCAGTTGAGAAGTGAGCGCCAAAGAGATCACCGTCGTCCACCTGATGCGGCACGGCGAGGTGCACAACCCGGAGGGCATCCTGTACGGGCGCCTGCCGGACTACCACCTGTCCGAGCTGGGCCGGCAGATGGCCGACCGGGTGGCCGAGGACCTGGCGGGCCGGGACATCACCCACGTGGTGGCCTCGCCGCTGGAGCGGGCCCAGGAGACCGCCGAGCCGATCGCCAAGGCGCACGGCCTGGAGGTCGCGGCGGACGCGCGGCTGATCGAGGCGGAGAACATCTTCGAGGGCAAGACCTTCGGGGTCGGCGACGGCTCGCTGCGCAACCCGGGCTACTGGAAGTACCTCACCAACCCGTTCAAGCCGTCCTGGGGCGAGCCGTACCTCGACCAGGTCGTGCGGATGATGGGCGCGCTCGGCGCCGCCCGGGACGCCGCGCGCGGGCACGAGGCGGTCTGCGTCAGCCACCAGCTGCCGATCTGGATCGTCCGTTCCTTCGTCGAGCGCCGCCGACTCTGGCACGACCCGCGCAACCGGCAGTGCTCGCTGGCCTCGCTGACCAGCTTCACCTTCGAGGGCGACAAGATCGTCTCGGTCGGCTACCGCGAGCCGGCCCGCGACCTGCTGCCCGCGCACCTGGTGGGCAAGGGCCGCAAGGGCGACAAGCCGGTGGGCAAGAGCTTCGGCGCCTAGCCCCCGGCACGGGCCTGCGGCCGGCGTCACCCGGCGGTGTGCGACCGGCGTCACGCAGGGGCGTGCGAGCGACGTCACACGCCCGCGCGCACGGCGGGTAAGTGGTGCGTAAGTATGACTTCGGGTCACCCGGCGTACGCCGGGTGACCCGAAGTCGTCGCAGGTCAGAATGGGTGCGACGCGCAAGGCAGGACCCCCCCGAACCTGCCCGGAACTCCATGCGAAACTTTTCACATGTCTGCCATGACGCGCCCCCGTCCCCGTGTCGCCGCGGCTGCCGTCGCCACCGCCGCGGCCGCTGCGCTCGCCCTCACCGGCTGTTCGTCCTCGGGCTCGTCCGGTAGCGGCGACGGTCAGGTCGGCTTCGTCACGGTCAAGGGCACCAACCTGTCGAAGGTGGACGCCGGAAAGCGCGGGGACGCGCCGGACATCTCCGGGGAGACCCTGGAGGGCGGCCAGTCCAAGCTCTCCGACTACCGCGGCAAGGTCGTCGTGCTGAACGTCTGGGGCTCCTGGTGCGGGCCGTGCCGGGCGGAGGCGAAGAGCCTGCAGGCCGTCGCGGACAAGTACAAGGACCAGGGCGTCCAGTTCCTCGGCATCAACACCCGGGACACCGAGAAGGGCAACGCCGTCCGCTTCGAACAGGAGCAGGGCGTCACCTACCCGAGCATCTTCGACCCGGCCGGCACCCAGCTGCTCAAGTTCCCCAAGGGCAGCCTCAACTCGCAGTCCATCCCGACCACCCTGATCGTCGACCGGGACGGCAAGCTGGCCGCCCGCGCCATCGGCGGCACGACCCAGGACGCGCTGGAGTCGATCCTGCAGCCGGTGGTCGCGGAGCAGAAGCAGTGAGCCTGCCGCAGCAGCTCGCCGACAACACCGGAACGCTCCAGAGCGGGGCGCTGCTGGTGGCCGCGCCGATCGCGCTGGCGGCCGGCCTGGTGTCGTTCTTCTCCCCCTGCGTGCTGCCGCTCGTCCCGGGCTACCTGTCGTACGTGACCGGCTTCTCCGCGGCCGACCTCGCGGACGCGCGCGGCGCCCGGCGCGGTCGGATGGCGCTCGGCGCGACGCTCTTCATCCTCGGCTTCACGGCGGTGTTCGTCTCCGGCGGTGCGCTGTTCGGCCAGTTCGGCGACACCCTCCAGGAGCACAAGCGGGTCATCTCGATGGTGCTCGGCGTGCTGACCGTCGTGATGGGCCTCGCCTTCATGGGCCTCGTCCCCGGTCTGAGCATGCGCGAGGTGCGCTCCCACCGCCGACCGGCGGTCGGTCTGCTGGGCGCACCGCTGCTGGGCGTGGTCTTCGGCGTCGGCTGGACGCCCTGCCTCGGCCCGACCATCGCGACCGTCCAGAACCTGGCCCTGAACCAGGCCGACGCGGCGCGCGGTGCCATGCTGATGACCTTCTACTGCCTGGGCCTCGGCGTACCGTTCATCGTGGCCGCGGTGGCCTTCCGCCGGGCGCTGGGCGCCTTCGGGTGGGTCAAGCGGCACTACCCGCTCGTCATGCGGATCGGCGGCGGCATGCTCGTCGCGGTCGGTCTGCTGCTCGTCACCGGGATCTGGGATTCCTGGATGAGCGAACTGCAGTCCTGGACCGCCGACTCCTCGATCGGAATCTGACCGTGAGCAACACCACGACCGAGGCCGAGCAGCCCCCGGCGCCGGACGACGCCGCCGCCGAGCGGCTCAGCACCGCGCCGGTCGAGTCCGACGGACCGACCGGCATAGGGGCGTTCGGCTGGGCGCGCTGGATGTGGCGTCAGCTGACCTCGATGCGGGTCGCCCTGATCCTGCTCTTCCTGCTGTCGCTGGCCGCCATCCCGGGCTCGCTGATCCCGCAGTACCAGAACGGCCAGGGCCAGCTGAAGGTCGAGGCGTGGAAGGCGCAGCACGGCACCGTCGCGCCGATCTACGAGAAGCTCCAGCTGTTCGACGTCTACAGCTCGGTCTGGTTCTCGGCGATCTACATCCTGCTGTTCGTCTCGCTGGCCGGCTGCATCGTCCCGCGCACCTGGCAGTTCGTCGGCGTGCTGCGCTCCCAGCCGCCGGCCGCGCCGCGCAACCTGACCCGGATGCCGGTGCACGCGGTGTGGCGCACCGAGGCGGACGCCGCCACGGTGAACGCCGCCGCGCACCGGCTGCTGCGCAAGCGCGGCTTCCGCGCCAACCTGTCCGGCGGCGCGGTGGCCGCCGAGAAGGGCTACCTGCGCGAGGTCGGCAACCTGCTCTTCCACCTGTCCCTGTTCGCGCTGCTCGGCGGCTTCGCCTGGGCCAGCCTGGCGTCGGGTACGGGCGGCAAGCTGATGGTGGAGGGCGAGGGCTACTCGAACACCATCACCCAGCTCGACGACTTCAACGGCACCCGGTTCTACGGCAACCAGGACCTCGACCCGTTCTACCTGAAGCTGGACGGCTTCACGTCGCAGTTCCAGACCAAGGGCGACCAGATCGGCGCGGCCCGGCAGTTCACCGCGAACGTCGAGTACTACGCGGGCGGCGACGCGTCGAAGCTGAAGAAGTCCACGATCGAGGTCAACCACCCGCTGGAGATCGGCGGCAGCAAGGTCTTCCTGATCGGCCACGGCTACGCCCCGGTGATCACTGTCCGCAACGGCCAGGGTGACGTCGTCTACCAGGGCGCCGTCCCCTTCCTGCCGCAGGACGCCAACCTGACCTCGACCGGCGTCGTGAAGGTCTCCGACTACGGCACGGGCCCCGACGGCAGCAAGACCCAGATGGGCTTCTCCGGCTTCTTCCTGCCGACCGCCCCGCTGAGCTTCGAGGGCACCGGCCCGGTCTCGCTGTTCCCCGGCGACGCCGCCCCCGAGCTGGTGCTGAACGCCTTCGCGGGCGACCTCGGCACCGACTCCGGCCTGCCGCAGAACGTCTACCAGCTCAACACCCGCAAGCTCACCCAGCTCACCCAGGACGGCCAGCCGGCCAAGGCCCGGCTCAAGCCCGGCCAGGGCTGGACCCTCCCCGACGGCTACGGCTCCGTCACCTTCGAGGGCTACAAGCAGTGGGCCAGCTTCAACGTCTCGCACCGCCCCGGCAACGCGATCGCCCTGACCGGCGCCGTGCTGGCGATCCTCGGCCTGATCGGCTCGCTGTTCATCCAGCGCCGCCGGATCTGGGTGCGGGCGGTCGCCCTGCCGGGCGGCGGCACCCAGGTGGAGCTGGCCGGGCTGGGCCGCAGCGAGTCGGCGAAGATCGCCGAGGAGCTGGCCGAACTCGCGGTGGACCTCCAGGACGACGCCCCGGCCTCCGAGACGGAGGACGGAGCCGCCGCTCCGGCGGAGGTCGGAGCCGCCTCCCCGGCCGGGGAAGCCGCCGCGCCCGACGACCCCGAGGCCGAGGCCTCGGACCCCGCAGTCCCTGCCGACCAGAACTCCAAGGAGTAGACGGTGCAACTCGCCTCGGCGGTCGACCCACAGCTGGCCGACCTCTCCAACAAGCTGATCTATTCGGCGATGGTGGTCTACACGCTCGCCATGTTCGCCCACATGATCGAGTGGACGTTCGGCAGCAAGGGCGCCGTCGCCGTCCGTTCCAAGGAACAGTCGGGCACCCTGGGCGAGACCGTCGCCGCGACCGGCGGGAAGAAGGCCGCGAAGACGGTCACCGTCACCGTCGCGGGGGCCGGCGGCGGCACCACCACGCTCACCCGCACCGCGATCGCGGGCGAGGGCGCGACGGTGGTCACCAGCGGGCGCGGCGCCGAGGAGGAGGACGGCCCGGGCGCGGCCGGCACCAACGAGAAGGCCGACCTGGCCGGCCGGATCGCCGTCTCGCTGACCGTCCTGGGGCTGCTGCTGCACGGCGGCGGCATCGTCGCCCGCGGCCTGTCGGTGTCCCGCTGGCCGTGGGGCAACATGTACGAGTTCTCCTGCGCCTTCGCCTTCGCGATGACGGCCGCGTACCTGGTGCTGCTGGCGGCGAAGAAGAACGTCCGCTGGCTCGGCCTGCCGGTCGTCCTCGCAGGGCTGCTGACCCTCGGCATCGCCACCACGGTGCTGTACACCGACTCCGAGCAGCTCGTCCCGGCGCTGCACTCGCCGTGGCTGGCGATCCACGTGTCCACCGCGATCTTCTGCGGCGGCGCCTTCTACGCGGCGTTCATCGCCACGCTGCTGTACCTCGGCAAGGACTCGTTCGACAAGCGGATCGCGGCCGGCCTGACCAGCGGGCCGCTGGGCACCTCGGCGTCGATCTGGCGCCGGCTGCCCGCCGCGTCGACCTTCGACAAGCTGTCCTACCGGATCAACGCCCTGGTCTTCCCGCTGTGGACCTTCACCATCATCGCGGGCGCGATCTGGGCCGAGGCGGCCTGGGGCAAGTACTGGGAGTGGGACCCGAAGGAGACCTGGTCGTTCATCACCTGGGTCGCCTACGCCTGCTACCTGCACGCCCGTGCGACGGCCGGCTGGAAGGGCCGCAAGGCCGCCTACCTGGCGCTGGCGGCCTTCGCCTGCTGGCTCTTCAACTACTACGGCGTGAACATCTTCGTCACCGGCAAGCACTCGTACGCGGGGATCTGACCGGGGCGCAGTCACCCGACGGCCCGGCTTTTCGCAGGAGGTGGCCGGGCCGAGGTGCGACAGGGGTAGTTCGTGCCGGCCGCGTCCGCGCCGGTACGGGGAGGAACTGAGGAGGAAATCGCGCAATGGAGTGCGACGAGGTCATGCTGACCGTCCGAATCACCGCCGCCGAGCAGCTGCTGCTCCGCCGGCTCGCCCAGGGACACCGGAGCGACGTGTCCGAGGTGGTGGCGGACGCCCTGCTGGACATCATCCCCACGCTCAGCGCGCCGGGGGACGCCTACCGGCTGCTGGGTGCGCTCGCGATGCCGGCGCCGTGCGCCCTGACGGTCTGGCTGCCGACCCCGCTGGCCGACCTGCTGGTGCCCGGCGCGGCCCGGATCGCGCAGATCACCGACGTCCGGATCGAGTCGGCCAGTGCCGCCCTGGGCGCGGCGCTGCGGCTCTGGCTGGCGCAGGACCCGGCCCGACTGGCGACCAACCTCAGCGTGATGCACGCCGGTCGGCCGTCCTCGGCGCTGGTGGCCGCCTGACGGCCCCTGCGCTGCCGGTCCCCTGACGGCCCGGCGCCGACGGCGGCCTGACCGGCCCCGGCGGCGGGGCCGGTCAGCTGGCCAGCGGCAGCCGGGTGCTGCCCAGCCCGGGCGCGGTGGGGCGGTCGTCGAGGGCGTCCCGCCGGGCCGGCACCGTCGGTCGCTCGGCGGGCCCGTCCAGCGGCCCGTCCAGCGGCTCGGTGAGCAGCCGGCACTCGGCCGCCGTCCGCCCGTCCTGGAGCAGCTGGACCCGCACGGGCTGCCGGCGGCCGTCCGCGGCCGGTTCGGGGACGGCCCGGACGAAGCAGGGCCGGTCCAGCTCTATGTAGTGGTCGAAGGAGGTCACCAGCTCGACCGGCACCACCGGCTCGGGGTGGCGCAGCCGCTGGGCGGCCTGTCGGGCCGCCTCCAGCACGAGCATCCCGGGCACGTGGTCCAGCGCGTGGTCGAACAGCACCGGGTGGGCGGCGTCGGCGCGCAGCAGCCAGGTCTCCGGCCGCAGGGTCGGGCTGAGCACCACGTCGGCGGGCTGCGCGCGGCCGACGAGTTCGGGCGCGGCGGGGGCCGGCGGGCGCGGCGGGGCGACGGCGTGCCGTCCCGGGCCGCGCAGCCGGGCGTACGAGGCGGGGGACAGCACGCGCAGCTGGCCCGAGCCGCGGCCGATCGGCCGGCCGTCCCGGGTGATCTCGGTGTGCACCCGCAGCGAGGCCAGTCGCCCGTGCCGCATCCGGACGTCCTCGCAGCCGACGGCGAGCATGAGGGAGGCCGGGCCCGCGCCGACGGCCAGACCGGGCAGGCCGGACTCGCCGAGGGCGTAGGAGAGGTCCTCCATCACGAAGTGGTGGCCGCGCGGCACCCCGAACCCGGCGTGGCCGATCAGCAGCCCGGCCTGCCGGACGGTCTCGGCCATCAGCACCGGGTCGTGGTAGCGGTCCCCGGGCAGCCGGTAGAAGCCGTGCAGCCGGGGCCACTGGGCGCCGAGCAGGAAGTCGTACGGGCCGGTGGCCTGCCAGCCGGTGAGGAAGACCTCGGAGACCGAGGCGCGGTGCACCAGGTGCCGGGAGACGGTCCGGTCGTGGAAGTCGTAGCCGGAACCGGGGCCGGGGCCGAGGCCGGGGCCGGAATCGAGGCCGAGGCCGGGCCCGGGGTGGGCGAAAGCGCCGTGGGGGTCCGGCTCTACGATCGATGGCATGACTGGCCCCCGCTCCCAGGGTGTCGGTCGGGCGGCCGCGATGGACGCCCGAGCAAAACATACATACCACCCGGTTTGTGTTCGGCGACTGGGGTGCCCCGGCCGCACAGCCCGGCCCGCTCACGCTACCCGCCCTGTGGGCTGGGGCAATGCCCTACGGATGACCGCAGACCTTGGGCGGGGGGCCGTCCCCGCTGGACGGCGGGGGCGACGCACGCGCTAGATTAGATACCAACCATGCGGTTTCGGTCGCAGCCGTCCGCATGCGAGCGCCGCTCCCGGCAGGGGGCGTGCCGACAGCAGCCGGGCCGGGGGAGGGAATGCGCCCGGCCGAGTCCGGAGGGGGCCAGTGGTCAAGCAGGAACGGGCTGGGCGGACCCGGCAGGCCGTGCTGCTCGCCGCGGCGGAGACCTTCGCGCGGGTGGGCTTCGAGGCCGCCAGCCTGGTCGACATCAGCCGCCGGGCCGGGGTGAGCAAGGGCGCGCTCTACTTCCACTTCGTGTCCAAGCAGGCCCTCGCCGACGGGGTGCGGGGTGCCGCCGGGCGGGAGATCGGCTCGGCCGCGCTGCGTGCCCTGCGGGCCGACGGCCCGGCGCTCCAGGGACTGATCGACTTCTCGCACGAGCTGGCCCGGATGCTGCGCGAGGACGTGGTGGTGCGGGCCGGCGTCCGGCTCGGCCGCCAGGGCCCGCGCCGGGAGGACACCCGGGTCGGCCTGCCGGGCCCGCCCGGCCCGGACGCCACCTGGCGCAGTCTCACCGCGGTCGTCCACCGCCTGCTGGACCGCGCCGCCGAGGCCGGCGAGCTGTGCCCCGGAGTGGACCGGCGGGCCGCCGCCGAGCTGCTCACGGCGGTGGCGGCCGGCCAGGTGCTGCTGGCGGGCGAGGAGACCGACCGGCCCCGGGCGGAGGCCGTGCGGCGGGTCTGGACGGCCACGCTGCCCGCCCTGGTGGCGGCCGAGAACCGGGCCGGTTACCGGGTCTGACCCGCGCCGCCCGTCGGGTGCGCGGCCGTGTCCGCCCGCTCGTCGGGCGCGCCCGGCCCGGCCCGCCCGCTCGTCAGGCGCGCTCGGCCACGCTCAGCCGGGCGAGCGCGTGCGGCTGGACCAGACCGGGCAGCAGCAGCGTCCACAGGTCGGCCATCCGCTGGATCAGGTCCTCCCGGCCGGCCAGCACCTGGGAGCTCAGCTGGATCCCGGTGACGGCCCCGGTGATCACCCCGGAGGCCGCGGCCAGGTCGATGCCCGGGTGGAGGTCCCCGGCGTCCCGGGCCTGCTCCAGCAGCTCCCGGACGAGGTCCATCCAGCCCTGGTAGGCCGCGATCTGCGGCTGGGTGAAGCTGCCGTGCTCGATCGTCAACCGGATGCTGCCGCGCACCAGCGGATCGTCCTGGAGCGCGCGGGCGAAGGCGTACCCGAGGTCGATCAGGTTCTGCACCGAGCTGTCCGAGGACGGCTCCCAGCCGGCGATCCAGGCGCCCTGCCCCTCGATGACGGCGAGGGCCAGCTCCTCCTTGGAGCGGAAGTGGAAGTACAGCGCGCCCTTGGTGACGCCGGCGCGGTCCAGGATCTCGGACATCGTGGCGGCGGCGTAACCCCGCTCGTCGAACACCTCGGCAGCCGCGAGGAGTACCGCCTGGCGGGTCGCCAGCGCGCGGGCCTGCCTGGCCATCGCAGCCTCCCTGGAAAAGTTCTGGTACCTCGGCAGCGACCGATCCCGTGGGGCCGACGGGGCGGCGGAGGCACACCGACCGGTAGGCATCCTACCGAGCCGTCCACCGGTCGGTCCGGCCCGCGCGGAACGGACGGGCGCGAACAGGGCGCCCGCTCCCCGGGAACGGCAGACGGCCGGTCACCCGGACGGGGTGACCGGCCGTCTGCACGAGCCGCGGGCCGTCAGGCGGCCTGCTGCCAGCTGACCGGCGAGTAGTAGGCCGGACGGCGCTCCAGGCGCTGCCAGTTGGCGATCGGCTCGATCGGCGCGTTGGTGGCGGCCTGCTGCGCGGCAGCGGCGCGCGCCATCAGGACGGCGGTCAGGGCGGCGAGTTCCTCGTCGGTGAGGCTGCCGCGGACGATGCGGACGAGGGGTTCGGCGGAAGCGGTCATGTCCTGGTTTCTCCCCCGGTGGCTGTGGTGTGAGGTGGTTCTCGATACGGCCTGCTGCACTGAACCGCGTTGCTACATCGGCGGGTTGCCGTGCTTGCGGCTCGGCAGGTCGGCGTGCTTGGTGCGGAGCATGGCCAGGGCGGAGGCGATCACCTGGCGGGTTTCGGCCGGGTCGATGACGTCGTCCACGAGGCCGCGCTCGGCCGCGTAGTACGGGTGCATCAGCTCGTTCTTGTATTCCTTGATCTTCTGGGCGCGCATGGCGTCCGGGTCCTCGGCGGCGTTGATCTCGCGCCGGAAGATGACGTTGGCCGCGCCCTCGGCGCCCATGACGGCGATCTCGTTGGTCGGCCAGGCGTAGGACAGGTCGGCGCCGATGGAGCGGGAGTCCATCACGATGTAGGCGCCGCCGTAGGCCTTGCGCAGGATCAGCGAGATGCGCGGCACGGTGGCGTTGCAGTACGCGTACAGCAGCTTGGCGCCGTGGCGGATGATGCCGCCGTGCTCCTGGTCGACGCCGGGCAGGAAGCCGGGGACGTCGAGCAGGGTGACCAGCGGGATGTTGAAGGCGTCGCACATCTGCACGAAGCGGGCGGCCTTCTCGCTGGCGTTGATGTCCAGCACACCGGCCAGCGACTGCGGCTGGTTGGCGATGATGCCGATGACGTGGCCGTCGACCCGGGCCAGCACGCACAGCACGTTGGTGGCCCAGCGCTCGTGGACCTCCAGGTACTCGCCGTGGTCGACGATCTCCTCGATCACCTTGCGCATGTCGTACGGGCGGTTGCCGTCGGCGGGCACCAGGTCCAGCAGGCTGTCGTTGCGCCGCTCGACCGGGTCCTCGCTCACCACGGAGGGCGGCATCTCGCGGTTGTTCTGCGGCAGCAGCGACAGGAGGTAGCGGACCTCCTCGATGCAGGACTGCTCGTCGTCGTAGATGAAGTGGGCCACGCCGGAGACGCCGGCGTGGACGTCCGCACCGCCGAGGCCGTTCTGGGTGATCTTCTCGCCGGTCACCGCCTGGACCACGTCCGGGCCGGTGATGAACATCTGCGAGGTCTCGCGGACCATGAACACGAAGTCGGTCAGCGCGGGGGAGTAGGCGGCGCCACCGGCGCACGGGCCGAGCATCACCGAGATCTGCGGGATGACGCCGGAGGCCTTGGTGTTGCGCTGGAAGATGCCGCCGTAGCCGGCCAGCGCGGTGACACCCTCCTGGATGCGGGCGCCGGCGCCGTCGTTCAGCGACACCAGCGGCGCGCCGGCCGCGATGGCCATGTCCATGATCTTGTGGATCTTCTGCGCGTGGGCCTCGCCCAGCGCGCCGCCGAAGATCCGGAAGTCGTGCGCGTAGGTGAAGACGGTGCGGCCGTGCACGGTGCCCCAGCCGACCACGACGCCGTCGGTGTGCGGCTTCTTGGCCTCCAGGCCGAAGCCCTGGGCGCGGTGCCGGCGCAGCGGCTCGACCTCGTGGAAGGAGCCCTCGTCCAGCAGCAGCTCGATGCGCTCGCGGGCGGTCAGCTTGCCCTTGGCGTGCTGGGCCTCGGTGGCCTTGTCGCTGGGGCCGCGGAGGACCTTCTCGCGCAGCTCGTGCAGCTCGGCGACCCGCCCGCGGGCGTCGGCCGGGACCTCGTGGACCTCGCCGTCGACCGGCGCCTCATGCACAACCGTCATCTCGAACCACTCCAAGGGTGAGGGAACTGTCCGACAGCCAACGTCTGCTGTGCCCCCGGCCGCGAATCACTTTCTTCACTTATGACTGTACGAGGGGCCGTGCGCTGGTTTCGGCGTCGATTCCGTACAAGGTCGGGTTCGTTTAGCTGTCAGGCCTGCACAGAAGCGGTCGGGTCGGAGCCGGTGCGCTCGGTGATCGTTCGAATACCGGGGGTTGTCGGACAGATGATGGTCCGATGATCTGAGCGTGAAGAAAAGCGCAGGTCAGGGCCGTCCCTCAGTAATGTAGGCCGGTCGTCTTGGGTGCTGCTCAAGGTCTGCTCAAGCCGGGTGCCCAGCAGGCGGCCACCAGGGTGAGACCGTGCCCAGTCGTAGGGAAGCGCCAAAAAGGCCGCAGCCCACCCGGGGCCGCCCCGGTGGGCTGTTGGAGGTACCCGTGCAGCCCCCGTGATCAGCTCTTGCGGCCGTCCTCCGGCTCGTCCCGGTCGCGCAGCTCCTGCTCCCGGCGACGAAGATCGGCCTCCCACTGCTTGAGCATGTCCTCGTGGTCCTTGTTGCTCTTCTTCAACGAGGCGAGGAACTCCGGGTCGTCGTCCGGCGCGAGCGGACGCCCGCCACGCCCGGAGGGGCGCCCCGGACCGTCGGCCGCCGGGTACCCCGGGTGGCCGTCCGCGGCCGCGGCCCGCAGGAAGCCGCGCTGCTTGCCGGCGATCAGCCAGGCGATCGGCCCGAGTGGCGGGAAGAGCAGCACGATCAGCACCCAGACCACCTTCGGCAGGTGCTTCACCTCGTCCTCGGGCGTGGTCAGGCAGTCCACGAACGCCCAGACCCAGAGCGCGAGCGGAAGGACGATGGTCAGCAGGATCCGCAACATGGCTGCGATCTTCCCCCAGGGGCGGCGCGGCGGGCGCCTTTCCCGGGCCCTTGACGCAAGCCAGGCTATCGGGTGGCGGATACTGACAGGCATGGCATACGACGATCTCCGCTCGTTTCTCCGGGCCCTCGACCGCGAGGGCGATCTCAAGCGCATCAAGGCGGAGGTGGACCCCCACCTGGAGATCGGCGAGATCGTCGACCGGGTGCAGAAGGCCAAGGGTCCCGCGCTGCTCTTCGAGAACGTCAAGGGCTCGTCGATGCCGCTCGCGATGAACGTCTTCGGCACCGAACGGCGCCTGGCCAAGGCGCTCGGCCTCAAGGGCCCGGACGACATCTCCGAGAAGATCGCCGGCCTGCTCAAGCCGGAGCTGCCGCAGGGCTTCACCGGCTTCCGCGACGCCTTCGGCAAGCTCGCCTCCATGGCGCACGTGCCGCCGCGGCACGTGAAGTCCGGCGACGCCCCCGTCCAGGAGGTCGTGGTCACCGGCGACGACGTCGACCTGGACGAGCTGCCCGCCCTCTTCACCTGGCCGCTCGACGGCGGCTCCTTCTTCAACCTGGGTCTCACGCACACCAAGGACCCGGACACCGGCATCCGCAACCTGGGCCTCTACCGGCTCCAGCGGCACGACCGCCGCACCATCGGCATGCACTGGCAGATCCACAAGGACAGCCGCAACCACTACGCGGTGGCGGCGAAGCGGGGCGAGCGGCTGCCGGTCGCGATCGCCTTCGGCTGCCCGCCCGCCGTCACCTACGCGGCCACCGCGCCGCTGCCGGGCGACATCGACGAGTACCTCTTCGCCGGCTTCGTCGCCGGGGAGCGGGTGCGGATGGTCGACTGCAAGACCGTCCCGCTGCAGGTCCCGGCCGATGCCGAGGTGGTCCTGGAGGGCTGGCTGGAGCCCGGCGAGATGCTGCCCGAGGGGCCGTTCGGCGACCACACCGGCTTCTACACCCCGCAGGAGCCGTTCCCGGCGCTGACGATCGACTGCGTGACGATGCGCCGCCGTCCGATCCTGCAGTCGATCGTGGTCGGCCGCCCGCCGACGGAGGACGGCCCGCTGGGCAAGTTCACCGAGCGGTTCTTCCTGCCGCTGCTGAAGATCATCATCCCGGACATCGTCGACTACGACCTGCCCGAGGCCGGTGGGTTCCACAACTGCGTGATCGTCTCGATCGACAAGAAGTACCCCAAGCACGCCCAGAAGACGATGCACGCGATCTGGGGCGCGCACATGATGTCGCTGACCAAGCTGATCATCGTGGTGGACGCCGACTGCGACGTGCACGACTACCAGGAAGTCGCCTGGCGGGCCTTCGGCAACGTCGACTACAGCCGGGACCTCACCGTGGTCGAGGGCCCGGTCGACCACCTCGACCACGCCTCGTACCAGCAGTTCTGGGGCGGCAAGGCGGGCATCGACGCGACCCGCAAGCTGCCCGAGGAGGGCTACACCCGCGACGGCGGCTGGCCGGAGATGGTGTCCTCGGACCCGGCCACCGCCGCACTGGTGTCGCGCCGCTGGAAGGAATACGGACTGTGAGCACGGCGGCTGTCGAAACCCCGGGGCGCACGAAGGCGTTCCTGCGCCTGGTGATGATCGAGCACTCGGTCTTCGCCCTGCCCTTCGCGTACATCGCCGCGCTGACGGCGATGTTCCTCGCCGACAAGCGGGTGCACTGGAGCCAGCTGTTCGTCGTCACGGTGTGCATGGTCGGCCTGCGGACCTTCGCGATGGCGGCGAACCGGATCATCGACCGCGAGATCGACGCCCGCAACCCGCGCACGGCCGGGCGCGAACTCGTCACGGGCGCGGTGTCGTTGAAGACCGCGTACGTCGGCTCGGCAGTCGCGCTGGTGGTCTTCCTCGGCGCGGCGGCGCTGCTCAACCCGCTCTGCCTGGTGCTCGCGCCGGTCGCCGTGGTGCCGATGGTGGTCTACCCGTACGGCAAGCGCTTCACGGACTTCCCGCAGGCGATCCTCGGCCTGGCCCAGGCCATGGGCCCGGTCGGCGCCTGGCTCGCGGTGACGGGCAGCTGGTCCTGGGAGGCCGTGGTCCTGGGTGTCGCCGTCGGCATCTGGATCGGCGGCTTCGACCTCATCTACGCCTGCCAGGACGTCGAGTCCGACCGCCACGGCAAGGTCCGGTCGGTGCCGGCTCGGTTCGGCATCCCCGCGGCCATCCGGGGTGCACGCGTCTGCCACGTCCTGACCACGCTCCTGCTGGGCTGGTTCGCGGTCCTGACGCACGCCGGGGCGGCCTTCTGGATCGGCCTGGCGGTCGTCGCGGGCGCCTTCGTCTACGAGCACATCATCGTGAAGCCGAACGACCTGTCGAAGCTGAACCGGGCGTTCTTCCAGACCAACGGGTTCGTGGGCATCTCGCTGTTCTGCTTCGCCCTGCTGGACCTGGTCATCCGCGGCCTCGGGATCTGATCCCGACGAGCCCGACCCCGGGTCAGGAGCGGCCCCGCTTCACCGGAACAGCGCGGCGTGGTCGGCGGCCCAGGTGCGGAAGCTGCGGGCCGGGTGGCCGGTGACGTCCTGGACCGTGGTGGTGGCCGGCTCGGGGTCGGCGATGCGGGCGTGGATGAAGTCCAGCGTGCTGTCGACCGCCGACCCGGCCCGGCCGGTGGCGGTCATGCGGTGGCGGGCGGTCTCGCGGGGGATCTCCTCCCACGTCACCGGGCGGCCGGCCGCCTCGCCGATGATGCCCACCTGCTCGGCCTGCGTCGGCGAATCCGGGCCGGTCAGCACGTACCTGGCGCCGGCGTGGCCGTCCTCGACCAGGGCCCGGACGGCGACCGCCGCGATGTCCCGCTCGTCCACCGGGTTCAGCCCCGCCGCACCGCCGTAGCCCCGCACGGCGTCCCCGGCGCGGATCTCCTGCACCCACTGCAGCGCGGCGGCGAACCCGTACGCCCGCAGCACCGTGTGCCGCACTCCGCTCCGGGCGAGCAGCGCCTCGATCTCGCCCTCCGGCTGTTCGGGGACGTCCCGGACGGCCGCCGAGGAGAGGAACACCACCCGCCCGACCTCGCGGGCCAGCACGCCCACCGCGTCCGGCGCCGCCTCCGTCGTCGGGTGCGGCCACCCCAGCAGCACCGCGTCGACGCCCTGCACCGCCGCCTCCAGGGACGCCGGGTCGAGCAGGTCCCGCTGCGTCAGCGTCCGTACCCGCATTCCGGCGGCCGCGAGCTGCAGCCCGACGTGCCGCCCGACCGTCCCGGAGACGCCGACCACCAGCACGGCCGACGCGTCGTCAACTCGCTTTTCTGTCATGCCTAGAACGTAGGCGACGAAGATGAGACGCCCAATGCGCACGGGTCTCGGGTCCATTCGCCAGCGTCTACCCCGGTGCGCGCCGACTCCCGTACGCCCCCGGGTGCGTCGAGCGCCGGCTGTGCGTCGCCGGCCGGACGCCCGCCGGACGCCCGCCGGACGCCCGCCGGGGGAGCGCCACGCCACCGCCCTGGTCCCGGCCGTCAGGGGGCGAGGGCGTAGGCGCCGGTGAGGAGGAGGGTGAGGCCCAGGAGGGCGAGGAGGACGCCGAGGGCGCGTTGGGCGGTGGGGGTGGCGGGGGGAGGGGTGGCGCGGCGGAGGTGCGGGGGGAGGCCGGCGCGCTCGGCGAGTTGGCGGTGGTGGAGGCGGGTCACGACCGCCCGGAAGTCGGCGGCCCAGAGGGAGCCGAGGGCAGTGGCGAGGAGGCCGAGCAGGACGAGGACGGCGGCGGTCACAGGACGCGCCGCAGCCAGCCGCGGGTGTCCTCGACCCGGCCGTACTGGAGGTCGAGCACCCGTTCGCGCAGGGCTGTGGTGAGCCGGCCGGGTGTGCCGTCGCCGACGGTGAGGGCGTAGCCCTCGCCCTTGATGCCGACGACCGGGGTGAGGACGGCTGCCGTGCCCGCCGCGAAGACCTCCGTGATGGTGCCGTCGGTGAGGCCGGCCCGGAACTCCTTGAGGGTGACGGGGCGTTCGACCGGGTCCAGGCCGAAGTCGGGGGCGAGCGTGAGTGCGGTGTCCCGGGTGACGCCCTCCAGGATGGTGCCGAGTGCCGGGGTGACCAGCTCGCCGGCAGCGGTGACCAGGAAGAGGTTCATCGCCCCGGACTCCTCGATGCAGCCCTCCTCGTCCGTGCTGTCGAGGTAGAGGACCTGGTCGCAGCCGTGCTGCCGGGCCTCGGCCTGCGCGGCGAGGCTCGCCCCGTAGTTGCCGCCGCACTTCGTGGCGCCCGTGCCGCCCCTGCCCGCCCGGGTGTAGGCCGTGCTGACCCACAGGGTCACGCCGCCGGTGCCCGCGGAGAAGTACGGCTGGGTGGGGCAGGCGATCACGGAGTAGGCGACCCGCTCGGCCGGACGGACGCCGAGGAAGGTCTCGGCGGCGAACATGAACGGCCGGAGGTACAGGCTCTCCTCGCCCGTGGTCACCGGCACCCAGGGCTCGTCCGCGCGGACCAGGGCCTCGACGCTCGCGAGGAAGTCCTCCTCCGGGAGCGGGGGCAGGCCCATCCGCGCCGCGGAGCGGGCGAAGCGGCGCGCGTTGCGCTCGGGGCGGAACAGCCAGACGCTTCCGTCGGCGTGCCGGTAGGCCTTGAGCCCCTCGAAGACCTCCTGGGCGTAGTGCAGCGCAGCCGTGCCGGGGTGCAGGGTGAACGGCTCCAGCGGGCCCACGGAGCGGTCGTGCCAGCCGGCTTCCGGTGTCCAGAGGGCCAGGGCCATGTGGTCGGTGAAGTGCCGGCCGAACTCCGGTGCGGCCAGGATCGCCGCGCGTTCCGCCTCCGGCACCGGACTCGTGGTGCGGACCAGGGGGAAGGCCGGACTCATCGTCAACTCCTGCGAAGGGAAGGGGGGCGGTCGAGGTCTGGGCAGTGCGGGTGGAGGCGGTCAGAGGGCGGCGAGGAGCAGGGTGGGGCGCTCCACGCAGTCCGCGACGTAGCGCAGGAAACCGCCGGCGACCGCGCCGTCGCAGACCCGGTGGTCGAAGGTGAGGGACAGCTGGGTGACCTTGCGGACGGTGAGCTCGCCGTCCGCGACCCAGGGCTTGTCGACGACGCGTCCGACGCCGAGGATCGCGGCCTCGGGGTGGTTGACGAGCGGCGTGGAGCCGTCGACGCCGAAGACGCCGTAGTTGTTGAGCGTGAAGGTGCCGCCGGTCAGCTCCCCCGGCGGCAGGCTGCCGGTGCGCGCCAGGGCGGTCAACCGGACGAGTTCGGCGGCCAGTTCGGCGGTCGTCCGCAGCTGCGCGTCCCGCACCACGGGCACGACGAGACCGCGGTCGGTCTGCGCGGCGAAGCCCAGGTTCACGTGGGGGAAGCGGACGATCTCGCCGCGCGGGAGGTCCACGGTCGAGTTCAGCTCGGGGAACCGGCGGAGCCCGGCGACGCAGATCCGGGCCAGCAGCGCGAGCAGCCCGATCGGCCGGTCCGGGGCGGCGGCCCGGAGGGTGTCCCGGGCCTGGAGCAGGCCGGTGGCATCCACGTCGACCCAGGTGGTGGCGGTCGGGATCGCACTGCTGCGGGTCAGCTTCTCGGCTGTGGCCCGGCGCAGGCCGCGCAGCGGGATGCGCTCCTGCGGAGCGGAATCCACCGCGGGCCGCAGGGTCTGTTCGACGTCACGGGCCCGTTCGGCGTCACGGGCGCGTTCGACGTCACGGCGCAGGATGACGCCGTGCGGCCCGCTGGGCGAGAGCCGGGTGAGGTCGACGCCGTGCTCGCGCGCCAGCGAGCGGACCAGCGGGGAGATCACCAGGGGGGCGGCGGACCGCTCCGGCGGACCGCTCCGGCCGGTGGTGCGCCGGGCGCGGCGGCGGCCGGTCGGTGCAGGCCGCGTCCCGTAGCCGACCAGGACGTTGCCGCTCGGTGCCGGCGTCTCCTCGCCGTGGGCCTCCCACGTGGCGGGCGGCTCGGCGGAGGGCGGAACAGCCGCTCCGACGGAGACCAGCGGCGCCCCGACCGCGACCACCGCCCCCACCTCGGCGTGCAGTTCCAGCACCGTCCCGGCGTACGGCACGGGCACCTCGACGGCCGCCTTCACCGTCTCGACCTCCACGACCACCTGGTCCACCTCGACGGTGTCCCCGGCGGCGATCCGCCATCCGACGACCTCGGCCTCGGTGAGGCCCTCGCCCAGGTCGGGCAGCAGGAAGACCCGGGGCTCGGCCGCGGCGGTCATGAGGCCACCCGCGCGAGGTGCCCGGTGTCGGGCTCGTCGTCGAACTGCAGGCGGTGGACGGCGTCCAGCACCCGGTCCACCCCGGGCAGGTGTGCGTGCTCCAACTTCGGTGGCGGGTAGGGGATGTCGAATCCGGCCACGCGCAGGACGGGCGCGGCCAGCGAGTGGAAGCAGCGCTCCTGCACCCGCGCGGCGATCTCGGCGCCGACGCCCGCGAAGCCCTGCGCCTCCTGGACGACCACGCAGCGGCCGGTCCGGCGCACCGACGCCGTCACCGTGTCGTCGTCGAAGGGCACGAGCGTGCGCAGGTCCACGACCTCCAGCTCGATGCCGTCGCGCGCCGCCTCGGCCGCCGCGGCGAGCGCGACCGGGACGGCGGGGCCGTAGGCGAGCAGGGTGGCGTCGCGTCCGGCGCGGCGGACCGCCGCCCGGCCGAAGGGCGCCGCACCGCGCCGTTCCAGGTCGACGTCCTGCTTGGTCCAGTACTGCTTCTTGGGCTCCAGGAACACGACCGGGTCGGGATCCCGCACGGCGTCCCGCAGCAGCCAGTGGGCGTCCTCGACGGTCGCCGGGGTGACGACCTTCAGCCCGGGGGTGTGGGCGTAGTACGCCTCGCTGGAGTCGCTGTGGTGCTCGACGCCGCCGATCCCGCCGCCGTACGGGATGCGCAGGACCATCGGCAGGGAGATCCGCCCCCGGGTGCGGTTGCGCATCTTCGCCACGTGCGAGGCGATCTGCTCGAACGCGGGGTAGGCGAAGGCGTCGAACTGGAGCTCCACGACCGGCCGGAACCCGCCCATCGCCAGTCCGACGGCCAGCCCGACCAGGCCCGACTCGGCGAGTGGCGTGTCGAAGCAGCGCTGCTCGCCGAACTCGGCGGTCAGCCCGTCGGTGATCCGGAAGACGCCGCCGAGCCGGCCGACGTCCTCGCCGAACACCAGCACCCGCTCGTCCTCACGCAGCGCGTCCCGCAGCGCCGCGTTGAGCGCCTGCGCCATCGTGGCCGTTCCCATGTCAGTTCTCCGTGTCGTCCAACTCGGCGGACAGCTGGTCGCGTTGCTCGCGCAGTTGGGGGGTGGGTTCGGCGTAGACGTGCTCGAAGAGTTCGAGCGGGTCCGGCTGCTCCCCGACGTCGATCCGGGCACGCAGGTCCGCCGCCAGGGCGTCGCCCTCCGCCCGGGCGGATTCGACGTCCTGTCCGTTGAGCAGTCCGGTGCCGCGCAGGTACGTCTCCAGGCGGTGCAGCGGGTCCGCGGCGTCCCAGCGCCGGACCTCCTCCTCGTCCCGGTAGCGGCCGGGGTCGTCGGCGTTGGTGTGTCCGTCCACGCGGTAGGTGTGGGCCTCCACCAGGAACGGGCCCCGGCCGGAACGGGCGTGCTCGACGGCCGTGTCCAGCACCGACAGGACCGCCACCAGGTCGTTGCCGTCGACCTGTTCGGAGCGCACCCCGTAGCCGACTCCCTTGTACGCGAGGGCCGGTGCGGCGGTCTGCCGCGCGAGCGGTACGGAGATCGCGTACTGGTTGTTCTGGATCAGGAAGACCACCGGGGAACGGAACACCGCGGCGAAGTTCAGCGCCTCGTGGAAGTCGCCCTCACTCGTCCCGCCGTCCCCGACGAAGGCCATCACCACGCCGTCCTCGCCCTTGCGGCGCACGGCGTCGGCCATGCCGACGGCGTGCAGCAGCTGCGTGGCCAGCGGCGTGCACTGGGGCGCGACCCGGACCGCCGTAGGGTCGTAGCCGCAGTGCCAGTCGCCGCGCAGCAGGGTCAGGGCCTCCACCGGGTCCACGCCCCGCGCGACCAGGGCCACCGTGTCGCGGTAGGTGGGGAACAGCCAGTCCCCGTCCCGCAGGGCGAGGACGCCGGCGATCTGGCAGGCCTCCTGCCCCCGGCTCGACGGGTAGACGGCGAGTCGGCCCTGCCTGGTCAGCGCGGTCGCCTGCTGGTCGAAGCGCCTCCCCACCACCATCCGCCGGTACGCCTCGCGGAGCCGCCCGGCCGGGGGCGCGGGGTACCCCGAGGGGGTCGTGGCCGCGGTGCCGGCCTCGGTGACCAGCCGGACCGGGGTGGCTGACGGCAGCAGCGCCTTCGCCGCCGGTCGGAAGCCCTGCTCGGACGCTGTGGCCGTGGCGGACATGGGGAGGGGCTCGCTCTCTGTGCGGGATCTCTGCGGGTTCTGCGGGTTCTGCGGGTTCTCTGCGGGTTCTCTGCGGGGCGGCCGGCGCCGGGCGGCCGGCGCCGGGCGGCCGGTGGCGGAGGGGGCGGCGGTCCGTCAGGCGTGCGTGGCGGACTCCCCGTCCGGCGCCGCGGACGCCCGCCGGTTGACCCAGGTGCGCTCCAGCTTCGCCACCACGTCGGCGCTGTGCATCCGAACGGACTGCTCCAGCGCGTACCGGCTCATGTAGGTCCGGAACAGCTCGTCGGACTCCTCGGCCAGGTGCATCATCCGGCGGTTGGCGGGCACGGCCGGGTCGGCCAGCCGGTCGGCCGCGGAGGCCACGGCCGTGTCGACCTCGTCGGGCTTGACGACCTCGTCGCAGAGCGCCATGGCCTGGGGGCTGTCCGCCGGGACCTGCTCGCCGTGGAAGACCAGGCGCTGCGCCATCCGCCGCCCGACCACCCGGCCCAGCCGCAGGTTGGCGGCGCCGGGGATGATGCCCTCGTTGAGCGCGGGCAGCGAGAAGTAGGCGTCGGATCCCGCGACGACCCGGTCGAGGACGAGCGCGACCTGGGTGGCACCGCCGATCGCGAAGGTCTCGACGGCGCCGATCCACGGCTTGCCGCCGGGCAGGTCGAGCAGGTCGTCCGCCGGGCCTCGCAGTCCGTGGATCAGCTTGCGGATGTACCCCAGCTCACGCCGGAGCATGAAGTCCACGAAGGAGATCTTCCCCTCGTAAAGGTGGGTCAGGTTGATGCCGGCCCCGAACGCCCGCCGGCCGCGGTACCGGGGGTGGGTCAGCTCGCTGCCGCGCAGCACGCCCACCGCGACCGCGTCGTCGAGCAGGGCCAGGTCGACGGCGGTCTCCAGGGCCTCCACCACCGCGTCGTCCTCGGCGTTGAGGACGTGCTGGTTGCAGATGGTCACCTCGGCCACGAAGCCGTCGCGGCGGACGGTGGCCTGGCCGAGGTCCAGGTGGCCGGTCCGGCGGAACTCGGGGAGCAGCTCCAGGGCCCGGGGCGTGGGGGCCAGCATCGACCGCAGCAGGTGCTCGCCGGTGTCGCGCAGGCCCAGCAGGTGGGTGAAGAGGACGCCCTGGTCGAGCTCCCCACCGGACTTCGCGGACTGCGGGACCAGACGGTCCGCGGCGACCTGCGCGCGGCTGGGGACCAGCCCGGGGTAGGCCTCCGCTGCCGCGAACGCGAGGTCGTCCACCCGGACCTGGCGGCGACGGCCGGTGGTGAGTTCGTCGTAGACGCGGCCCGCGTGCAGGTCGAGGAACCGGTGCCGGGCCTGCCGGGCGGCCCGCTCGACGTGATCCGCGCCGTCGCGCTCGGCGGCGGAGCGCTCGGCGCGCGGCGGCAGCGCCGCGGTCTGCTCCGCGCAGGCTTCGAGGTAGGTGGTCAGCAGGCGGGTGTCCGCCGGGTGGTCCCCGCGGAAGCGCGGGACCCCGGTGACGCGGGCCGCCGCGCCGCGGGACGGGTCGGGCTGCGCCGCCGCTGCTTGGGTCGGCACGGGTGTGTGCATGCTGGGTCATCTCCTCATGGGTGTTCTCGCGGCACGTGGCCGGTCCGTACCGGCGCGCGCCGTCATGGGCGGGTCAGCCCCGATTGCACGATCGCGTCGAACAGGCCGCCGGAGGGCTCGTAGACCGTGTGGTGGTCGCCCGGCTGCCGGTGGATGCTGAACTCCCCGCCGGCGTAGGCCCGCCAGCCCTCCAGAGCGGCGGGCGGGACCACCGGGTCCTCCGTCGCCGCGAAGACCCGCAGGTCGCACGGCAGGGGCGCGGCGGGGGCGGGCCGGTACTCGGCGGCGAGCCTGAGGTCGGCGCGCAGACCGGTCAGCATTCGGTGGACGAACTCCTCGTGCTGCAGGAGGAGTTCGGGGACTCCGTTGGTGGCGCGCAGGAAGTCGAGGAGTTCGTCGTGGGGCAGCGCGTGGTACGCGGTGTCGGCGGCCAGGTGCGGCGGCCGGGCACCGGAGATCAGCAGGGTCCGGGGCAGCGGGTGGCCGTGTTCGTGCAGGTGCCTGGTCAGCGAGTAGGCGAGCAGACCGCCGAAGCTGTGGCCGAAGAGGACGTACGGCGGTTCGAGCAGCGGGAGCAGCGCCCGGGCCGCCTGGACGGTGAGTTCTTCGAGCGTGGCCGGCAGCGGGTCGCCGACCCGGTTCTCCCGGCCCGGGAGCTGGACCGGGAACAGCTCCACCGAGTCGGGCAGGTGCGGGCGCCAGGAGGCGAAGGCACTCGCCCCGCCGCCCGCGTGCGGGAAGCAGAACAGCCGCTCCTCGGCCGCGCGGGTGGCCGGGGGGCCCAGCAGCCAGCGCGTCGTGTCGGGGTTCACGCGGTGCCCTGCCGGGTTTCCAGCAGTGCGGCGATCTGCCCGCCGGCCCGGTTGTCCAGCAGGTCCACCAGGCTCAACCCGGCGTCGGGGAAGGCCGACTGGAGGTGGGTGAAGAGCGTGACCAGCAGCAGCGAGTTGCCGCCGAGCTCGTAGAAGTCGTCGTCGGGGCCGACCGATTCGCGTGCGAGGGTCTGCGCCATGACGGACAGGACCCGTTCCTCCACCGGGGTGCGCGGGGCGGAGTCCGGGCCGGCCCCGGAGTCGTACTCCGGTGCGGGCAGGCCCTTGCGGTCGAGCTTGCCGTTCGCGGTCAGCGGGATCTCGTCGAGCCAGACGAAGGCCGCCGGGATCATGTACGACGGCACCCGGGCCGCCATGTACTCCCGCAGCTGCGCGTGGTCGGGCCGCGCGTCGCCCACCAGGTAGGCCGCCAGGGCCGGTCCGCCGGGCGCGTCGTCGCGGACCACGGTGGCCACGGCACGGATGTCGGGGTGCGCGGCGAGGGCGGCGTCCAGTTCGCCCAGCTCGATCCGGTACCCCCGGATCTTGACTTGGTCGTCGCCGCGTCCGAGGAATTCGAGGTTGCCGTCCGGCAGCCACCGGGCCAGGTCGCCGGTGCGGTAGATCCGGCTTCCCGGCGGGCCGAACGGGTCGGGCAGGAACCGCTCCCGGGTGAGGTCGGGTCGGCCCAGGTACTCCCGGGCCAGGCCGTCGCCGCCGAGCCACAGGTCACCGGGGACGCCGACGGGCTGCGGTTCCAGGTCCTCGTCGAGGACGTAGGTCCGGGTGTTGGCGATCGGACGGCCGATGGGGATGGTGGGGCGGGTGGTGTCGGCGGCCTCGATGGGCTTCCAGGTGGCGAACAGGGTGCACTCGGTGGGGCCGTACACGTGCAGGAAGCTGGTGTCGGTCAGGTACGGCAGCAGCTGCGCGGCGCTGGCCGGCGAGAGGACGTCACCGCCCACCATCAGCTGTCGGACGCGGGCCAGTTCCTCGGGGAACTGTTCGGCCGCCACGTGGAGTTGGGGCGAGACGAGCAGCAGCGTGGTGATCCGGTGGCGCTGCAGCGCGGCCTTGAGCAGGTCGGGGAAGGGCAGCCCGGACGGCGGCAGGACCAGCGTGCCGCCGTTCAGCAGCGCGCCCCACAGCTCGATCAGCGAGGCGTCGAAGGTGAGCGGGGAGAGCTGCAGGTGTGTCTCGCCGGGCCCGAGCCGTACGTAGTCCGCGCCCTTGACCAGCCGGCTGAGGGCACGGTGGGTGACGGCGACGCCCTTGGGGGCGCCGGTGGAGCCCGAGGTGTAGATGACGTACGCGAGGTGCTCGGCGGTGGCCGCCGGGACGACCGGGTCGGTCGTGGGCAGGCCGTCCGTCCGCTCCGCGTCGTCCGGCGCGTCGAGCCGGAACACCCGGGCGGGCGTCCCGGCGAAGGACTCCGCGTGGGCGGTGTCGGTGAGGACGACCGGGGCACCGGCGTCCCCGACCACGAAGGCGAGCCGCTGCGCGGGGTGGTCGGGGTCGAGCGGGAGGTAGGCGCCGCCGGCCTTGAGCACGGCCAGCAGGCACACGATCATGTCGACCGACCGGGGCAGGCAGATGCCGACCGGGACGTCGGGGCCCACACCCCACTCGATCAGGCGGTGGGCCAGCCGGTTCGCCCGGGTGTTCAGTTCGCCGTAGCAGAGCCGGACGTCCTCGTGTTCGAGGGCGGTCGCCTCGGGGTCGCGGCGGACCTGCTCCTCGAACAGGGCGGCGGTGGTGCGGTCGCGCGGGAAGTCGCGCCCGGTGCGGTTCCATTCGGTCACCACGAGGGCGCGCTCCTCGGGCGGGAGCACGGGCAGGGCGGCGACCGGTGTGTGCGGGTTCTCCGCGGCGGCGGTGAGCAGGAGCTCGATCCGCCGCGCCAGCCGTCGTGCGGTGACCGGCTCGAACAGGTCGGCGTCGTACTCGACCGTCCCGCGCAGTTCGTCCCCGCGCAGCTCGAAGACGAGGGAGAGGTCCCGGGCAGCCGTCCCCGGGTGCAGCTCGACGGGGGTGCAGGTGGCACCGGGATACTCCGGCAGCGCGGTGCCGAAGTTCCGGGCGGCGAGCCTGACCGGCACCGGCTGGCGTGCCGGGTCACCGCAGGCTCCGGCCGGCCCGGCCAGGGCTCCCGGCGGCAGGGCGGTGGCGTGCGCGCGGGCCCGGGCCAGCTCCGTCCGGGCCTGCTCGACGACGTCCAGGAAGGTCGGCTTGCCGTCCAGCCGGAGGTCCAGGACGACGTCGGTCTCCGGCCGGCCGAGCGGGGTGTCCGGGTCGGGGCGGACCGGGACCAGGAGCGGGACGGCCTGCTGTCCGGTCTGGCGGGCGAGCAGCGCGAGTGCGGCGGCGCACAGGGCGCTCAGCGCGTCGGCCGTTCCGGACAGTTCGCGCAGGCGCGGCGCGAGGCCGGCCGGGAGGGCGAAGTGTTCCACGCCGCCGGGGCGGGAGGTTCGGGGCCGGCGGGGCCGGTCGGTCGGCAGGTCGACCACGGGGAGCGCCTCCGGCCGGTTCAGCCAGTGGTCGAGCTCGACGGTCGCCTCCGCGGCGGAGGGCCGGCGCAGCTCCGGGACCTCCGCCGCGGCGAGCGGCGCCCCCTGCCGTACGGCGGTGTGGGCGAGCGCGTGCTCGACGAGGAGGGCGTCCAGGGCGACCGGATCGAGCGCCAGCCGGTGCGCGACGGCGAGCAGGAGCCACTCCTGCTCGCCGACCCGCAGCGCACGAACTCGCAGCAGCGGGCCGCGGGCGAGGTCGAAGGGCTCGGCGGCCAGCCGGGCGGCGTGCCCGGTCGCCTGCTCGCGCGGTACGTCGATCGCGGCGAAGTCGGCCTCCGCCGCGCCTTCGGTGTCCGGCGCGGCGGACTGCGGCACCGCCAGTCCGGTGGACGCGGGGAGCACGGTCCGGAGCACGGAGTGTCGCGAGGTCAGCTCCCGCAGCGCGTGGTGTGCCGCCGCGGGGTCGAACTCCCCGGTGAGCCGAAGGCACCGGACCACGTGGTGGGAGGGGTGCGACCAGGGGGCCGGGCCGGGTTCGAGTGGGTCGGATGTCGGGTGTGCCGGGGCTGTCACAGTGCTTCCTCAGAGGTGTCGCCGAGTGGTCGGAGGTCGCGGAGCCCGGCTCCGTCCGGCCGCAGGACCGTTCGCACGGGGAGGCTCTTGATCCCCGCGATGAAGGTGGAGTGCAGGTGGCGCGGCTCCCCGGCCGACTCGATCCGCTCGAAGTTCCTGGCGATCTCGTCGAACAGGACGGTCAGGGCGAGCCGGGCCAGGTGGGTCCCGATGCAGCGGTGGGCGCCCACGCCGAACGCGATGTGGCGGTTGGGAGTCCGGTCGGCCCGGAAGCGGAAGGGCTCGTCGAACACGCTCTCGTCGCGGTTGGCGGAGCCCAGCCACGCGGTGACCGGCTGGCCGGCCCCGATGGTCGTGCCGCCCATCCGCACCTCCCCGGTCGTGTGCCGGAGCGCGTGGTTGGCGGGCGAGGACCAGCGCAGGATCTCCTCCACCAGGGACTCGGTGTCCCCGCTCGCCAGCCAGCGCTCCTGCTCGGAGGGGTTCTCCAGCAGGGCGAGCAGGCCGGCGCCGGCAGCGTGGGAGGTGGTGACGGTCGCCCCGATGAGGAGGCTGTAGGCGTTGAGGAGCACCTCCTCGCGGCTCAGCTGCTCGCCCTCCGGCGCGGCCCGCAGCAGCGCCCCGATGAGGTCGTCCGCCTCTGCCCGGCCGGGGCGGGACACCTCGGTGTGGAAGTGCAGGAAGATCTCGGAGTGCGCCCGGTTGAGCACGGCGGAGCGGGAGTCGCCGGTTCCGGCGTAGTCCGGGTCGGACTCGGCGACGGCCGCGTAGGTGAAGCGGCTCAGCCGGTTCCAGGAGGACTCCGGGATGCCGAGCAGCAGCCCCGCGATCGCGATCGGGTAGTAGGCGGCCTGGGCCGCGAAGTCCCAGGTGTCCTGCCGGGCACCGACCGAGAGCAGGCGGCGGGAGAACTCCCGCAGTGCGGGCTCGTACGCCTGGACCGCCTGCCTGGTCAGGTGCGGGGACAGCGGGTCCTTGAGCCGCTTGTGCTGCGGCGGGTCGGTGACGGCGAGCATCTTCCCGCCGGCGATGTCGCTCTGCCCCAGGGTCGTCAGGATGTTGCCCCGCGTGGTGGTGAACTCGCCGTGCTGGGAGAGCACCCGGGACACGTCCGCGTACCGGGTGACCGCCCAGAACTCCGGCTTGCCACCCATGGGGCACTGCCGGTGGACGGGATCGTGGGCGCGCAGGTGGGTCCAGACCGGATGGGGGTCCCCGGTGCCGAAGTAGTGCGGATCGGAGAGGTCCGGTCCGGGCTCGTCGTCCGCGGCGGCCCCGCCAGAGGTTATGCGCATGGTTCTGCTTCCCTACGACACGAGTGGGGGACCGGCTCAGATGTACTCCTCGGCACCGCCCGTGCGGACCGTGTCGAGGGTGAAGCAGTGGAAGCCGCCGCCGAACAGCCGGCGGTGGCGGTGGCGGACCGGGACGACGGTGAAGCGGTGCTCCTCCAGGGTCCGGATCAGCGTCTTGCAGGCGTCGTTGACCATGACGGTGTTCTCGTCGATGGAGAGCACGTTGAGGTCGATGTACGGGCTGGGCGGGATCGGGTCGCCGTTCTCGTACTGCGGGTAGTCGCTGATCTGCGGGGCCGGCGGCACGATCACGTCCCACGTGCGCAGCGGCTCGGGCAGGTAGTCCAGCACGTCGGCCGAGCGGAGCAGCAGCGTGCCCGGCCGCAGCGGCACCACGACGCTGTCGATGTGGCTCTGCGTCAGCTTGTCCATGCGGTGCACCCGGAAGCGCCCGTCGAGGTGGCGCTCCAGCCAGTCGTAGGCCAGCGCGTGGTTCCGGTTGGCGACGTTGACGATCAGGTCGCGCCCGAGCCGGAGGCAGTTCGCGGCGTCGATCATCGGCTCCAGGCCGGAGTCGTACGGCGACGGCTGAGGGTTCTCCGGCACCTCGATGTTGGGCGCGGGGTTGTCGTTGTCCGGGTCGAAGGAGGCGTCGGTCATCACCGGGCGCGGCATGACCGTCCAGCGCGCCCCCTGGGCGAAGTAGCCCATGAAGGTCGGCTTGAGGAACTGGTTCTCGAAGTACCGGGCGCGCAGGGTCGGCGGGGTCTCGATGATCTCGTCGCCCATGACGAGGGTGTTGTCGCGCAGGTTGAGCGGGGGCACCACCGCGGCGTCCCAGGCGGGGGTGGTGACCTTGGTGAGGTCGGCGGCGGGCTCCAGCGGGCGGTGCACCGTCACCCCCAGGGCCTCCAGCTGCTCGACCACGCCCTCCACGTCCTCGATGAGCTCCTGGAGGAAGCGCTCCTTGAGGGCCAGGCGGTCGGGCTCGTTGCGCTGCCGGCGGGCCTCGCTGTCCCGCCAGGTCGACAGGCTCGGGAAGTAGCCCCGGGTGCCCGACAGGTTGTCGCTGATGAACATGTCGAACGACAGGTCGCGGATGCGGTCGGCGTACCCGTCCGCGGAGCCGACGATGATCTCCTTGAGCGGGGTGAAGTCGTCGAAGCTGTTGAGTCGCATGGAAGCGGTGCCCTTCTCGGCGGGGTGGCGGTCAGGAGTCGGTGGTCGTGATCGCCTGCACCGGACAGCGCCTGACCGCCTCGTCCAGGGCGTCGTGCAGATCCTCGGGCGGTGTCTCGTCCAGCAGGACGACGAGGCCGTCCGTGTCGTCCTGGTCGAAGACCTCGGGCAGGGCCATGGCGCACTGGCCGGCCCCTATGCAGGCGTGCGTGTCCACGGATACGCGCATGGTGTCCTCCGGCGCGGTCGGCGTCACCAGGTGACGGGCAGGCGGTGCACGCCGTACACGCTCCGGTCGGTGGCGAGCGGGACTTCGTCCGCCGGAACGGCCAGTGCGAGCGACGGGAAGCGGTGGAAGAGCGCAGGAAGTGCGGCGCGCATCTCCATGCGGACGAGGTTCTGGCCGAGGCACTGGTGGATGCCGTAGCCGAAGGCGAGGTGGCCGGTGGTGCGCCGACCGAGGTCCAGCCGGTCGGCCTCGTCCTGGAACCAGTTCGGGTCCCGGTTGGCCGCGGACAGCGACACGGTGACGGAGTCGCCGGCCTTGAGGTGCTGCCCGGCGAACTCCAGGTCCTCCAGCGGGGTCCGCGGCACGCCGAAGTGGAAGATCGTCAGGTAGCGGAGCAGTTCCTCCACCGCGTTGTCCACGATCGACGGATCGGCGACCAGCCTGGCCAGTTGGTCGGGGTGGGACAGCAGGGCGTGGACGCTGAGCCCGAGCGAGCCCATGGTGGAGTCGTGGCCCGCTGTCAGCAGCAGCACTCCGACCCCGGCGATCTCCTCGGTGTCCAGGGTGCCGTCCTCGGCGAGCACCCTGAGCAGACCGGGGGTCTCGTCCTTCGACCGGCCCTCGGCGATCTCGCGCACCACGGCGTAGAGCCGGTCCATGGCGGCGGAGGTCTCGGCCGCGGTGGACTCCAGGTCGAAGAGCCGCTTGCTGTTGTGCTGGAACTCCGCGCGCTTGTCGTACGGGACACCGAGGAGCTCGCAGATCACCTGCGAGGGGAGGGGCAGTGCGAAGGCCTCGACCAGGTCCGTCCCGGGGCCGGAACGCTCCAGGTCGGACAGCAGGTCGTCGACGATCCGGTCGATCTGCGGTCGCATCTCCCGCATCCGGCGCGCGGTGAACTGGCCGGCCAGCTGCTGCCGCAGCCTGGTGTGCTCCGGCGGGTCCATGTCGACGAGCCAGCCGGGCAGTGCGGGGACACCGAAGAACGGATCCGCGCCGGGCCGGTACACCGGCGCCCGCTTGAACTCGGAACGGGCACTGAAGCGGGGATCGGTGAGCATCTGGCGAGCCAGCTGGTGGCTGGTCACCACCCAGCCGACGTGGCCGTCCGGGTAGCTCATCCGCCGCAGCGGCTCGTTGTCCTGCCACTCCATCAGGTCCACGGGCGGATCGAACGGACGGACGCGCGCGGTCGGATGGGATGGCACGGGGTCCGTGGGCACGGTCGACCTCCTTTCGTGTGAGAGGCGCTGCCGGTGGATCAGTCGAGGTAGTCCTCGGGGCCGCCCTCGCGGACCGTGTCGAGGGTGAAGCAGTGGAAGCCGCCGCCGAAGAGCCGGCGGTGGCGGTGGCGGACCGGCACGACGGTGAAGCCGTGGCGCTCCAGCTCGCGCATCAGCTCGGGGGACGCCTCGTTGACCAGGACGGTGTCGGGGCTCACCGAGAGCACGTTGAGATCGATGAACGGGCTGGTGAGGATCAGGTCGTCATCCGCGTACGCGGGGAAGTTGTAGGTCTCCGGAGCGGGCGGGACGATGACGTCCCACTTGCGCAGCGGCTCGGGCAGCAGGTCCACCACGGCCTGCGAGCGGCACAGCAGCGTGCCCGGGCGCAGGGCCAGCACCATGCTGTCGATGTGGCTGTCGCTCAGCCGGTGGACGCGGTGGATGCGGAAGCGGCCCTCCAGGTGCCGCTCCAGCCAGTCGACGCCGAGGGCGTGGTTCTCCGTCGCGATGTTGGCGACGATGTCCCGGCCGAGCCGCAGGCACTGCGCGGCGTCGAAGAGCATCTCGTAGCCGACGTCGTAGGGCGACGACTGCGGGTCCTCGATCGGCTCCATCGGGCCACCGGCCTTGCTGGAGCGAGCGTACGACAGGTCGAAGGAGGCGTCGGTCATCAGCGGCCGGGGCATGGTCGACCAGCGGGCGCCGCGCCGGAAGTACTCCTGGAACACCGGCTTCAGCAGCTGGGTCTCGAAGTACCTGGAGCGGATCATCGGAGAGGTTTCGATGATCTCGTCCCCGGCTATCAGGGTGTTGTCGCGCAGGTTCAGCGGCGGTACCACCGAGGCCGACCAGGCCGGCGTCCGCACCTCCGCGGTCTCCGGGGTGACGTCGGTCGGCCGGTGCACCGTCACTCCGAGGGAGGTGAGCGTGTCGACCAGACCCTGCAGGTCCTCGTTCAGCTCGGCGACGTACCGCTGCTTGACCGGGATCCGGGTGCCGCCGGCGGTCGGGTCGCCGAGGCGGGAAGTCAGGCGCGGGTAGTACCACTCCGACCGGTTGTCCCCGGCGATGTTGTCGTGGAAAAAGAGTTCAAAAGAAAGCTCGCGCTCGTGCGAAACATAGTTCTCGGCCGAGCCTACGACTATTTCCTTCAGGGGTGACCATTCATCAAAGCTATTCAGCCGCACTGACGCTCCCCGTATATGTGTGCACCGACCGAAAGGGAAGGCAAGTTACACAACAAACTTTTGTCATGCTAAGCACAGTGAACTGTGTGACGCAACGTCACGTGTGGGGCGCGTGGGTGTAACCTGCGTCACATCGACGGGTGGTTGACGGTGTCCACGCAAGCGATCAATACTCCGGTTTGCGTAGCTGCTACGTCATCAGATGGCGCGAATCCACCCAACCATCCGGGACTTCACGAGAGTTCCGGTGCGGAGGCTCAGAGGCAATGCCAAGCCAGCAAAAGAGTGGCCCTGACTATCAGCAGTTCGACTTCCTCATGAACGCGCCGGCGCTGTTCAATGCCGCCGCGACGGGGGCGGAGCTGCGTCTGTTCATCTACCTGTCGGAGAACCCGGGTTCCGACTTCGAGGCGCTGCGCGAGTTCTCCGGCGTCCCGGCCCACCAGCTCCGCGTGCTGCTGCAGGGGATCTGCGCGGCCGGTCTGATGGAGCGCACCGACGGGAAGTACCGCAACTCCGCCGTCGCCGAGGACCTCCTGGCGTCCGACGAGCCCGACAGCTGGGCGCACACCCTCATCGGCTGGAAGGAGATCTACTACCCCGCCTTCGGTCAGATGACCAAGGCCCTGAAGGCCGGCACCAACACCGCGCTGGAGAGCTACCCCGGCGACGAGCCCACGCTCTACAAGCGGCTGACCCGCAACCCCGAGCTGGAAGCGGTCTTCCACAAGGCGATGGCGGCCTTCACCCTCGCGTCGATCAACGACCTGGTGGAGCGCGAGGAGTTCGGCACCGTCAGCCACCTGCTGGACATCGGCGGCGGCGACAGCACCACCACGGCCCGCCTGCTCGCCCGCTACCCGAACATGCGCTCGACGGTCTTCGACCAGCCGAGCGTCTCGGAGCTCGCCCACGGCAAGGAAGCACAGGCCTTCATCGACCGGATCGACCTGGTCACCGGTGACTTCTTCGACACCCCCTTCCCCGAGGGTGCCGACTCGGTGCTTTTCAGCCACGTTCTCGGCATCTTCTCGCCGGAGCAGATCGTCACCCTTCTCAAGAAGGCCTACGACGTGCTGCCCAGCGGCGGCCGGATCTTCATCTACGACTACAACGTCACGAATGAAGAGACCACGGGAATCTACGGCGCGCGGCTCGGGCTCTACTTCAACATTCTCGCCAGTGGTACGGGAATGGCCTACCCCGCGGACGATTTCGAGGGCTGGCTGAGCAAGGTCGGATTCGTCGACGTCAAGACCGTCGGCGAACTCGACTACGAGCACGGCTTCCACATCGGAACCAAGCCGTAGTAGACGCGCAGAACGGGTGGCACGACCTGCCGAGGTTTCCGGGAGCAGGCCGTGCCACCGTCTCGCGGAGCGTTGGGAAACAGGGGCGACGAGATATTCCGTGGGCCGCCCCGCCGTTTGTCGGCCGTTCGGTGGTTCCGTTCGGTCTCCGACACCATGAACGCGCGTCCGCTGCCGTGGCCCGGCGCCCACCGGCGCTCGGCGCTCGCGGCCTCCCCCGGGCACGGTCCGGCGCGGGAGGCGGTCGACCACGACGGCCGAGCCGGCCGGCAGGCGGCGACCACGCGCGCGGACTGCGGACGTCCACCCCGTCACGGACAACGAACTCCTCGGCCGAACATGCCGGTCCGTGGCCGGGAACAGTATCCGAAAGGTACGGAAAAGTGGTTCTCGACAACGCTCTTGTCCAGTACTACGACGAGATCCGAGCGACACTGCGGGACCTCCTGGGCGACCGGGACGACAGCGACGCCGACGGGTTCACCCCGGGCGTGGAACTGCCCGAACTCACTCCCGCCATGCGCGAGTACCTGTCCGTCTCCGCCCTCGGCCACGCCGGGATGCCGTCGTACCGGGGCCGGCGCCTCGCACTGCTCGACCTCACCCGCAACCCGGCCACCATGACCACCAAGACCTTCGCGTCGCTGGTCATCGTCGCCAGGGCGATCCGCTTCATCCAGGACACCGGTCAGCGGGTCACCATCGTCACGCCGTCCTCCGCCAACAAGGCCATCGCCATGCGGGACGCCGTGCTGCGGGCCATCCGGACCGGTCTGGTCGACGCCGCCCAGCTCAACGTGGTCACCGTGGTCCCCGAGGGCTCGGTGGCCAAGCTGCGCTCCTCGGAGCTGTTCACCGACCCCGCGCTGCGGGTGCGCAACCCGATCGCGGTCTACGGCGGTGAAGCGCCCGGCACGGTGAAGACCATCGCCCTCGGACTCGCCGAGCAGTTCCGGGGCGTGGTGGAGAAGGAGTGCGAGACCAACCTCTGGTACACCCTGCAGCTGGAGAACTACCTGGCCGCGGACGTGGTCAGAGCGCTGGCCGAGGCCGAGCTGTTCCCCTCGGCGCCCGATCAGGCCCGGCTGCACGTCCACGCGGTGTCCAGTGCGTACGGCCTGCTCGGCCACGCGTACGGGCGCAGCCGGCTCCCCGAGGACGTCCGTGCGCGGACCCTGCCGCCGCGCTACCTCCTGGTCCAGCACCTGGGCGCGCCCGACATGGTGCTCAGCCTGTACAACAACGGCTCCACCGACACCGCCAACCTCCCCGCGTACGCCTTCGACGCCGAGACCGGACTGTTCGCACAGGGCGTCGACCCGCGCTACCCGGCCACGACCTTCGACCCGGGCGAGACGCTCGACCCGACCTTCTACACCCGGAACCCGCCCACCTCCCCGCGGATGAACGAGATCATCCGCAGCCAGGGCGGTGGCGGCATCGTGGTCTCGCTGGCCGAGTGCCTGAGCCGTTACGGGCAGGTCCGCGCGATGCTCGGTGAGGCCGGGGTACGGCTGCCGGCGAACCCCACCGAGCTGCGCGAGTGGTCGCTGACCATGGCGGTGACCGGCGTCCTGAACGCGGTCGACCGCGGGCTGGTGACCGAGACCGACATCCTGGTCCACGGGTCCGGCAGCTACTCCGCCGGGGACTACGGCCACCTCACCGTCCGCGACCTGCACCCGGTGGAGGACGCCGAGGACCTCAAGCACGTGGTGCTGAAGGCCACGCCCTCCTCGTGACCGCCGCCCCCGTACCGCCCGCACGAACCGACGACCTGCCGAGGTGAGATCCGACGTGCTTCCCGCCGTCCCGCCCCCGCGCTCCCCGCTGCACCAGCGGCTGCGCATGCACGCCGGCTACCACTGGCGCAACAGCGGCAACCACGTCCTCGCCACCGCGCGGGCCGCGTGGGACACCCGGGGCGGTGTCGGGGTGCCGGCCGTCCGGTCCGAGGCCGGCGGCCTGTCGGTGAGCTACGCGGGCCTGGCCGAGGGCCTCGCGTACACCCTGGAGTTCACCGAACTGCGGCGGGACGCCGACCGGCTCGGCGCCGCGCGCCGGACCGGGCGGCTGACCGGCGCGGCCCTCCGCGCTCCGGACCGGCTGCCGGATGCGGACATCGTCATCGTCGGTACGAGTGCCGCGCGCGCCCGCGAACTGCCGCGGGCCGCCTCCCTGGTCGTGCCGATGCGGGTCCACTTCGTGATCGACTTCGACGGGGACCCGGAGAGCGCGCAGCAGCGCATCTCCAAGCGGGAGCGCCAGCAGTTCCGGCGCGACCTGCGCGGCCACGCCTGGAGCTGGGGCCTCGACCGCGACCCGGCCTGGTTCGACCGCTTCTACGACGACTACTACCGCCCCACCATGTTCCAGCGGCACGGGGCCCGGGAGCGCACCGAGACCAGGGACGTCTCCTACGAGTGCCTCTTCCGGGACGGCCGGATGTTCGTCCTCTCCGAGGACGGCGAGCGGATCGGCGGGGCGCTCTGCCACTGGGACCGGGCCTCCCGGACCATGACCCTGCGCCTGCTGGGCGTGGCCGGCGGCTCGCAGCAGCACTACGACAGCGGCGCGTTCAAGGCGATCTACCACCTCCTGATCGATTGGTGCGCCCGCCACGGCGTGCGCCGGCTCGACTTCCAGGGCACCGAGCCCTTCCTCAGCAAGGGCACCTACCAGTGGAAGCGGCGCTTCGGCACCAGCGTGGTCCTGCCGCCGAACCACTTCGGCCACAAGCGGCTGTGGTTCCAGGTCCGCAGCGACACCCCCGAGGTGCGGGACTACCTGGTCGCCAACCCGCTGCTCGCCGAGGCCCCGGACGGCTCCCTGGAGGCGGTCTACTTCCACGACGCGCAGCGCGCCCCGCAGCTCGACTACTCCGCCAAGTCCCCCGGCGTGGCGGGGGTGCGCGAGGTGGACCTCGACCGGTTCCTCGCCCCGGTGGCCGGCCGGAACACCGGAAGGGCCCGCTCGTGACCGCCCGGTGGTACGGCAGTGGGCCGCTGCCGCTCGACAACCGGGTCGAACCGGCCGCCGTGCAGGCGGAGTTGGCCCGGCTGGCGGACGGCGAGTACGTCCACGTGGTGCCCAGCACGGCCTCGCTGCGGCCGGTCCTGTTGCCGCGGGCCTCCTACGACGAACTGTTCACCGCCACCGCGGCGCTGCTGGGCCTGCTGCGGCGGACCCTGCTGGAACGCGCCCCCACGGCGGCCGGGCGGATCGCCGCCCTCGGCGCCGACGAGCGGATGTACCCCCTGGTCATGGCCGGCCCGGTGGAGGAGGACTACGCCACCTGCATCGCCCGGCCCGACGTCATGGTGGGCACGGACGGCCCCAAGTTCGTGGAGTTCAACATCGGTTCCGGCATCGGCGGGGTGGTGGACACCGCCCTGCACACCGCCGCCTGGGTGGCGGCGTTCGGCGGCCCCGAGCGGATGCCCTTCGACGCCGTCGACCCGCTCGCGGTGCGCGACGACCTCTTCGCGCGCGCCGTCCGGGACCTCGGCGTCCCGCCCGCGGTGGCGATCGTCGGCACGCTCCGCGACTTCGGGGGGAACGGCCGCTACTTCGAGGTCCAGGCGGAGTCGCTACGCCGGCGCGGCCTGGCGGCCGAGGTGTTCGAGCCCGAGGACCTGCTCGAAGGGCTCGGCCTGCCGGGCGAACCCCGCTTCCGGCTCGGCCTGCGCCACTTCACGATCCTCGAATGGCGTGCGCACGGCATCGACCTGGAGCCCGTGCGGACCGCGCTGGACGCGGGGGTCCGGCTGATCGCGAGTCAGACGGCCTACCTGATCGCCAACAAGAAGGTGCTCGGCTGGGTCTCCGAGGGCCGGCCGTGGATGACGGACCGGGACCGGGAGGTCGTCGCCCGTTACCTGCCGTGGACCCGGGTGGTCGGGGACCGTCCGGTCGAGCGGCACGGCCGTACGGTGCCGCTGCCGGAACTGCTGCTGGACCGGCAGCAGGACTTCGTGCTGAAGCCCGCCATCGGGATGAGCGGCGCAAAGGTCCTGATGGGCCGCTCGTGCCCGCCGCGGACCTGGCGGGCCGCGGTCACCGCGGCCGTCGCGGCGGAGGACCACATCGCGCAGGAGCTGGTGGAACCCGTGCCCTACCGCATGGAGTTCGCCGGGCCGGACGGATCCGGCGGCCACGAGGCCGACGTGGTTCCGGTGTTCAGCCCCTTCCTGTTCGACCGGCGGGACGCCGGCTGCATGGTGCGCTACCTGCCGCCGGACCGGGACGGCGTGGTCAGCATCCACGGGCACGGCGCCCTGTCGAACGTGGCGCTCGCCCTCCGGTGACCGGCACCCGAACCCTTCCCAGGAGGATGGCATGACGACCTACGCGCAGGCCCGGTACGGACCGCTGTCGGTGTCCTACACGGCCGAACTCGACGGTGGGGGCAACGCCTTCGGGCGGGCCTACGAGCCGTTCGTCCGGTCCCGGTTCGGCCGGGTCGGCTCGGTCTTCGAGTGGTGCGCCGGCCCCGGATTCATCGGCTTCTCCCTGCTGGCGGCCGGTCTCTGCGACCGGCTCGACCTGGGCGACGTGAACCCCGACGCCGGGGCGGCGGTCGCGCGGTCCGTCGAGGCGAACGACCTCCACGGGAAGGTGTGGTTCCACCTGTCGGACGGCTTCGACGACGTGCCCGGCGAGCTGGGTTGGGACCTGATGGTCGGCAACCCGCCGCACGTCAACGCGGCCGCGGCCGGCTCGGAGTACCAGCACAGCCACTCCCCGCTGATCTGGAAGGACACCGACTGGGCCATCCACCGGGAGTTCTACGACGCGGCGGCGGATCGGCTGCGGCCCGGCGGGTCCGTCGTCATCCAGGAGAACCACCGGTTCTCCGCCCCGGAGGACTTCACCGGGATGGCCGAGAAGGCGGGCCTGGAGGTCGTCGGCGCCTTCGAGTGCGGCGACGGCTACGAGGACTACTACTTCCTCTGGTCCCGACTGCCCGAACGGGCCTAGCAGTTCAACCCCCACACACCATGCGAGGAGACCGCATCATGTTGCGTTCCATGATGAAGTCCAAGATCCACCGCGCGACCGTGACCCAGGCGGACCTCCACTACGTCGGCTCGGTCACCGTGAGCTCCGACCTCATGGAGGCCGCCGACCTGCTCCCGGGCGAACAGGTCGACATCGTGGACATCGACAACGGGGCCCGGCTCACCACCTACGTCATCGAGGGCCCCCGCGACTCCGGGGTCATCGGCATCAACGGTGCCGCCGCCCGCCTGATCAGCCCCGGGGACCTGGTCATCCTCATCGCGTACGGAACGGTCACCGAGGACGAGGCCCGGGACCTCAAGCCCCGGGTGGTCTTCGTGGACGGCGACAACCGGATCGTGAGCCAGGACAGTGACCCGGCGCAGGTCCCGGCCGGATTCGGTCTGACGCCCGGCAACCGGGTGTCCCGGTAGCGGTCGGCCACTCACCAGCGAGAGAAGGACTCACGGCGTATGAACCCGGTCATCACATGGATCTACCAGTCCGAGGACTCGGATCCGGCGGAGGTGGAGGCGTTCGAGCAGAGCATCACCCGGCGCTACTCGGTGCTGTCACGGCCCCGCGGCTTCGACTTCCGGGTGATCAGGGCGACGGAGCTGGTGCCGTCCTGCGTGGGCCGGCCCGTCCTGCGCCACGGCGGTGAGGACCTGCTGGAGCAGCGGCAGTGCTTCATCGTGGAGGACATGGCCACCGACCCGCAGGGCCTGCAGGCGTTGCGCGCCGTCTACCGCACCATCGAGGCCAGCGGCTCGGTGCTGCTCAACCGATCGTTCGACGGCCCCGACTACCTGGAGCGCGACAAGCTCGCACAGCTCCAGCACGCCGCCGGCCTGGGCATCCCGACCGCGCCGACCGTCACCGTGCCCCCCGGCAAGTACGCCCGCCGGGCGATCGAGGAGGTGCGGCGGGAGCTCGGCGACGGACCGTACGTCGTCAAGCCGCGTGAGATGACCGGCGGTTACGGCGTCCTGCGGGTCGACTCCGACCAGCAGCTCGCGGCGACGATCGACATCGCCGCCCAGGCCGGTGCCGGGTACATCGTGCAGCCCCTGATCGAGCACCTCGGCGACATGCGCGTCTTCGTGGCCGACGGCAAGGTCGTCTCCTCCCTGACCCGCCGTCCCCGGCCCGGCGGCTACCTGGCCAGCGTCAGCCAGGGCGGGAGCATCGAGGTGAACGAGGACCATGTCGAGGTCGCCGATCTCTGCGGCCGGATGGCGCAGGACCTGCGGGCCGAGTGGATGTGCATCGACTGGCTGATGACCGACTCCGGCCCGGTGCTCAACGAGTGGAGCACCGCGCACGGCGGCTTCACCATGATGCCCGAGCCGGAGCTCGGCAAGGTCGCGGACGCCTTCTTCGGCTGGATCCGCCGCCGGTTCGAGACGGATCCCGGCCGGTGAGCCGGTTCCGACCACTCGGACCACTCCGACCGTGACCACGAGGCCGCGCCGCCCTGCAGACCGCAGGGCGGCGCGGCCTTTCCCGGCTACTGCGCCGGGCTCAGCCGACCGCTCAGCCGCACCACCCACACGACCACGGCGGCGAGGGCGATCGAGACGACCGCGGTGGCCATCCCGGCCCGGATGCCGACGGACAGGGTGATGCTGCTCGCCACCAGCGCGCCGAGCGGGACGCCCAGGCCCGAGGACAGCATCCGGCGGGTGGTGTTGACCCGGCCCTGGAGCTCGGGCGGCGTGACCTCCTGGGAGTAGGTCATGGTGTTCACCAGGACGACCAGGTAGGCCGTGCCCCACACCGCGAGCGCCACCAGGGCGACCCGCCAGTCGGTGGTGAGGACGACGACGAGGCCGAGCAGCGCCCCGACCGGCAGCACCCACAGCAGCAGCGGGAAGGCGTCGAAGCGGCGCCGCAGCCGGGGCAACAGCATGGACCCGCCGATGCCGCCGGCACTCCAGGCCATGTAGAGCAGGCCGATGCGCCCGTCCGAGCCGTGGATGCCCAGCACCCGGTCGGCGAAGACCACCAGCTGGCCGACGATGGCACCGCCGGAGAACGACTGGAGGGTGCCGACCAGCGTCATGACCCGCAGCGTGGGATGGCCGGCCAGGAAGCGCAGGCCCTCGCTGATCGACTCCTTGAAGCCCGGCCGCGCGCCCGCCGGTGCGATCCGGGCCGCGACATTGGTGACGGCCCTGATGAAGATCGCCGAGACGGCGAAGCTCAGGGCGTCCAGGGCGAGCGTGCCGGCCGGACGGAACAGCGCGATGAGCCCGCCCGCCACCGCGTTGCCGGCGATGCGGACGACCGTCTCCGCGCCGTAGATCGCGCTGTTGGCCTGGGTCAGGCTCTCCTTCCCGACGATGTCGGGCACGAAGCCGTACACCCCCGCGTCGAAGAACAGGGCGAGGCTCGACGACAGGAAGGCCACCGCGACGACGTGACCGGCCGTCAGCCAGCCCATCGCCCAGGCCAGCGGGACGGAGCCGATGCAGAGGGCGTTGAGGACGTCGGTCACGATCATCAGGGTGCGCCGGTCCACCCGGTCCGAGACGGCCCCTGCGATCAGGCCGAAGGCGAGGTAGGGCAGGGTCGCGGAGGCCGCGACCAGCGAGACCAGCAGGGGCGACCCGCTCTCCTGGAAGACCAGGACGGGCAGGGCGACGGTGGTGATGGCGGACCCGAGGCCGGAGACCGCACGGGAGAGCCAGAAGTTCCGGAACCCCGCGACTTGGCGGAGCGGGACGGTCAGCGTGGTCGACATGTCGTTGGTGGATTCCTTGTCCGGGCGAGAGAAACGGAGGGCAGGAGAAACGGAGGGCAGGAGGACGGAGGGGGAGCGCGGAGGGCGCCGACGGACCGGTCAGGAGGGCTGCCGGTCGCGGAGGTCCAGGACGGCCGGCAGCGGGCCGGGGTGCAGCACGTGCAGGCTCCGGCTCGCCCTGGTCAGTGCCACGTAGAGGTCGCTGAGTCCGCGCGGGGAGCCGTCCAGCATCCCCTGGGGATCGGCCACCACGACCGAGTCGAACTCCAGCCCCTTGGCCTGCCGGACGCTCAGGACGGCGACGCCCCGTTCCAGGTCGGGGTCCGGGCCCCAGGAGGCGCCGGGGACCGCCGCGGCGACGGCCGTGGCGAGCCGTTCCAGCTCGTCCGTGGGCACGATCACGGCGACCCGCGCGCCTGCGCCGCCGCGCGCCGCCCCGGCCGCCACCTCGGCCAGCCGGGCCGGGAACTCCTCGGGGGTGGTGCGCTCGTACCGGGGTGGCTCGGCGCCGTCGCGGACCGCGTGTGCCGGGCTGAGGTCCGGGGCGATCTCCGCCAGCACCCGGTGCGAGGCCGCCATGATCTCGACGGGAGTGCGGTAGTTGACGGTCAGTTCGGTCAGCCGCCAGCGGGCGCCGAAGACCGGTTCGAGGATCTGCCGCCAGGAGACCGAGTCGGCGGCCTCACTGCGCTGCGCCACGTCCCCGACGATGGTGAAGGAGCGGGTGGGGCAGCGGCGCACCAGCAGGCGCCAGGTCATCGGCGACACGTCCTGCGCCTCGTCGACGATGACGTGGCCGAAGACCCAGGAGCGGTCGGTCGCGGCGCGTTCCGCGATGGTGCGCGAATCCGCCTCCGCGTGCCAGGTGGCCAGCTGTTCGGCGCTGAGCAGGTCGGAGACGTGCAGCTGCTCGGACTCCTCCGACGACCCGTCCCGGTCGCGGGAGCCGCGCGCGATGTCCAGAACGCCCTGGGCGTAGTCGTTCCGCTCCTCCCGCCGGGCGGCCTCCCGCGCGGTCTCGGCCCGGTCGTCGTGGCCGAGCAGTTCGGCCGCCTCGTCGAGGAGCGGGACGTCGGAGGGCGTCCAGGGAGCCGTCGGCGCGCGCCGCAGCAGCGCCCGTTCGGCGTCGCCGAGCCGAGGTGCCGCCTCGGCGAGGAGGCCGGGGTCGGCGAACAGCTCGGTGAGCAGCTGCTCCGGGGTGAGCAGGGGCCACAGCGAGTCCAGCAGCTTGCGGGCCACCGGGTCGCGGGGCAGCGCGTCCAGCCAGTGGGCCTTCCGTTCGGCGAACTCGACCGGCTCCTGCGCCTTGAGGTCGTACGCGGCGACGCCCTCGCCGAACACGCCGGCCAGGTCCTCCTTGATGGCCCGGTCGAGTTCCGAGACGTCGAGCTGACCGGCCAGGATGTCCTCGAAACCCGCCTCGATCTCGCCGATCACCCGGGCCAGCCGGTCGGCCAGTTCGTCGAACAGGGCCTCGCGGAACGCGGGCCGGGCGAGGTTGTGCTGGACGCCGTCCCCGGTCGCATCGGCTGCGGCCTCGGCCAGGAACTCGGGGGTCAGCCGGATGAACTCGCCGCCGAGCACCACCTCGACCGGTTCGGTGACGGCCGCCTGGCGGGCCCGAACGGCCGCCGCCAGGATGTCGGCCATGGCCAGCCGGCCCTTGACCTCGGCGGCGCCCGGCGGTTCCTCGCCGACGGCCGAGAGCCCGGGGTACAGCCCGCCGACGGACGACAGCAGCACGCTGGTCTCGCCGAGGCCGGGCAGGACCTGGCCGACGTAGTCGAGGAAGACCGGGTTCGGACCGACGACCAGGACTCCGGTGCGCTCCAGGCGCTGGTGGGTGTAGAGCAGGTAGGCGGCGCGGTGCAGGGCGACGACGGTCTTGCCGGTGCCCGGGCTGCCCTGGACGACCAGGACGCCCGTGTGCGGCGCGCGGATGATGCGGTCCTGCTCGGCCTGGAGGGTGGCGACGGCGTCCTTCATCCGGCCGGTCTTGCCCTCCCGGAGCGCGGCCAGCAGCGCGGCCTCGCCGGAGAGCTGCAGGGTGTCGTCGGGGATGGCGGCGAGGCCGTCGAACGCCTCGTCGTCCACCCGCAGGACCCGGCGGTTGCGGGTCAGCAGGTGGCGGCGCAGCCGGACCCCTTGGGGGGCGGCGGCGGTGGCGGTGTAGAACGGCCGGGCGGCGGGGGCGCGCCAGTCGATGAGCAGCGGGTCGTCGTCCGGGCCGACGCCCGGGACGCCGATCCGGCCGACGTAGAGCCGGTCTCCGGCCGTCCGGTCGAGCCGGCCGAAGCACAGGCCGTGCTCGGCGGCCTCCAGGGCGGCCAGCCGCCGGCCGAGCCGCGCCGCCGTGGCGCCGCGCTCCACCCGCGCCTGTGCGGTGCCGGTGGACTCGTACAGCACGTCGCGCAGTTCCCGGCCGGTCTCCTCGCGCAGGACGTCCATCTGACGGTAGAGCAGGCCGAGTCGGTTCTGCTCACGGTGGAGCTCGTCCGGCTCGGCCGGGTGCTCCGGTGGGGAAGACGTCATAGCGGACTCCATGGCGAAGGCCGGCGTGCCTGGTGGCGCGCGCCGGTGACGGGGGTGGAAACGACGAACACCCTCCCGGCCGGTGGCCGGGAGGGTGTTCGCGGTCGACGATCGTGGGTCCCGGTGGTCGGGGAACGCGTCGTCGGGGTGCTGTGCTGTGTGTCGGTACTGCGGTCCGCCGCGGTGCACCCGTCGAGCCGGGGAGCGAGCGGGAGAGGCGGGGTGGCGGAGCCACCGTGCAGCGCCTCGGGGAAACCGGCTCGGAGATCACGAACCTGCGGGCAGTATAGCAGACTTGTTCGGAGCTCCCCCGGGTCGGACGTGGGAGGTCGGCCCGTCCGACGTCCCACGCGCGGGAGTTGGGGCGTCAGTCGTGCAGGAAGCCCTCCAGCGACGCGGCCAGGGCGACCGGCGCCTCGTACATCGGGTAGTGGCCGCTGCCGCCGAGCTCCTCCAACTCCGCGTTGGGGTAGTGGGTGAGCCACGTCCCGCGCATGACGTCGGCGGTCAGGGCGAGGTCGTGCGAGCCGACGATCACCTTGACCGGCACCGGGTTGCCGCTGATCCGCCGCTCCAGGTCGGCGGTGGTCCAGTCGCGGACGTAGCCGCCGAAGGCCTCGGGCGTGGACAGGTGCAGGGACTGGTCGACCATCCGGTCCAGCCAGATCCGGCCGGCCCGCTGCCCGGTGACCAGGTCGAGGATCGCGAGGCGCTTCTCCCGGTCCTCGGCGGCGCCGTAGAACAGCGCCTCGCCGGCCTCGTCCAGCGGGTAGGCCCCGGCGGGCACCGGGGCCAGGCCGACCAGCTTGCGCACCCGCAGCGGCGCCTCGGCGAGCACCTGCTGCGCCGCCTTGCCGCCCATCGAGTGGCCGACCACCGAGAAGCGGTCCCAGCCGAGCTGGTCGGCCAGGGCGAGGGCGTCGGAGGCGATCTCGGCGAGGGTGTAGTCGCCGGTCACGTCCTTGCGCTCGCCGTAGCCGCGGTAGTCGAGGAAGGCGTAGCCGAAGGCGCCGCCGTCGAGGTAGTCGAGGAACGGGCCCCAGCCCGCGCTGGTGCCGAACCAGTCGTGCAGGACCAGGACGTGGTGGTCGCCGGTGCCGGTCGAGCGGTGAGGGATCGTCATGCCCTCGGTCGTTCCCCTCGACCGGCCCGTCCGAACGGCCGGTTCGCCGGACGATCGGCCGGCCCTGCTGTTACTCGGCGATGAGCTTCTCGTACTGGTCGGCCGTGAGCAGGGACTTCAGCTCGTCGGGCTTGGTCAGCGTGAGCTCGATGATCCAGCCGTCGCCGTAGGGGTCGGCGTTGATCAGCTCGGGCTCGTCGGACAGTGCCTCGTTCAGGGTGGTGATCGAGCCGGTGAGCGGCAGGAAGAGGTCGCTGACCGACTTGACGGACTCCACCGTGCCGAACACCTCCTCGGCGTCGAGGGTCTTCCCCTCGGTGGGGACGTCGACGAAGACGATGTCGCCGAGCTGCTTCTGTGCGTAGTAGGTGATGCCCACCCGCACCTTGTCCTTGCCCATGGTCTCCACCCACTCGTGGTCCCTGGTGTACTTGAGGCTCTTCGGGACGTTGGCCATGACGGGCTCCCTTGGTTCCGCGATGCGTTGACGGTTCGTCAGCGTCGAGGAGGAGCCTGCTACAGCCCGCCGCCCCGCGCCGCGACGGTCACTCGAACGAGCGAACTTCAGGCGTCGCGTCGGGCGAAGGCCGGGGCGTGCTCGGGGAGCGGGCCGAAGGCGATCATGCGGGACAGCAGCGCGGGGAAGCCGGGGACGTAGCGGGAGAGCAGCACCAGCTGCATCGGCGGGCCGACCCGGCGGCCGGTGAGGACGGGCTGGAACATCACGCGGTGCAGGACCCGCTGCAGGCGCTGCATGATCACGGTCGGCCGCCACCGGCGGCGCTGCACCCGGGCCAGGGCCGCCTCGGTGGGCCGGCCGCGCCGCAGGGGTTCGGCGAGCAGGGCGGCGGCCGCGACGGCGTCCTGGATGGCGAGGTTGATGCCCACCCCGCCGGCCGGGGACATCGCGTGGGCGGCGTCGCCGATCAGCAGCAGCCCGTCGGTGTACCAGCGGTCCAGCCGGTTGAGCTTGACGTCGAGCAGGTGGACGTCGTCCAGGCCCGCCAGCCGGTCGACCCGGTCGGCGTACTGGGGCAGCAGTCGGGCGATCCGCTCGCGGAAGTGCTCGATGCCCTCGGCGCGCAGCTGCGGGTCGGTGCCCTTGGCGCGGAAGTAGGCGATCTGGAAGTAGTCGTCGCGGGTGAGGCTGAGCGCCATGTCGCCGTGCCCGAAGCCGGGGGTGAGGCTGGGCGGCGCGGCCTGCTCGTCGGCGTGCCGGGGGAGGCGGAACCACCAGGTGTCGAAGGGCACCGGGAACTCCTCGGGCACCAGGCCGGACTCCCGGCGCAGGGTGGAGTGCCGGCCGTCGGCGGCGACGGTGAGCGCGGCACGGAGCTCGCCCTCCTCGCCGTCCCGGGTGCGGTACCGCACGCCGACCACCTGGCCGCCCTCCCGGAGCAGTCCGGTGGCCTCGGTGTTCATCCGCACCGTGAAGGTGGGTTCCCGCTTCGCCGCCGCGACCAGGAAGTCGAGCAGGTCCCACTGCGGGATCATCGCGATGTAGTCGTACGGCGCGGGCAGTCGCTCGAAGGCGCTCAGGGCGACCGGGCCGGCGCCGGGCACCGTCACCACCATGTTGCCGAGCCGGCTCTGCGGCAGTGCGGCGAACTCCCGGCCGAGGCCGAGCTCGTCCATCAGCCGCACGGTGGAGGCGTGGACGGTGTCGCCGCGGAAGTCGCGCAGGAAGTCCCCGTGCTTCTCCAGCACCGTCACGTCGACGCCCGCGCGGGCCAGCAGCAGGCCCAGCATCATTCCGGCCGGTCCGCCCCCGGAGATCACGACGCTCATGACTGTCTCCCTCAGTGTTCGACTGATCACTTCCCGCGTGGAACTTGCATTTACAGACTCTATGGAACCGTCTCAGGTGTCAAGTAGTACGATGCTCCACATGGAGGATCTGGTGGCGGCCGCCCTCGCGGCGGCGAAGGAGCGGGACCGGGACGTCGCCGACGTCCCGCTGACGGCGATCGCCTCGGCGGCCGGCATCTCCCGCAGCACGCTGTTGCGCCGGCTGGGCGGCTCCCGGGCGGCGCTGGACGAGGCCGTCCGGCAGGCGGGGGTCGACCCGGGCGGCCGGCCGCCGGTGCGCGAGCGCGCGATCGAGGCGGCGGCCCTGCTGGTGGCCGAGCGCGGCCTGGCCGGGATCACCCTGGACGCCGTCGCCGACCGGGCCGGGTGCTCGCTGCCCAGCCTGCACACCGTCTTCGAGGGACGGGACGGCCTGCTCGCCGCCGTCTTCGGGCAGTACGGCCCGCTGCCGGACCTGGAGGCGCTGGCGGCCGACCCGCCGGAGAGCCTGCCGGACACCGTCCGGGCGTTCTACGACGCCTTCGCCGCGGCCTTCGGGCGGGAGCCCCGGATCGTTCCGGCCGTCTTCGCCGACCTGTTCAGCCGCCCCGGCGGCCCCGCCGCCCGGATGATGGCGGCCAACCTGCCGCGGATGTTCGAGGGGCTGAACGGGCTGCTGCGGCCGCACATCGAGGCCGGCCGGCTGCGGCCGCTGCCGCTCCCGGTGCTGGTCCAACTGCTGCTCGGCCCGCTGATCACGCACATCCTGCTGCGGCCGGTGCTCGAACCCGCACTGGGTGCGGGGCTGCCCTCGCTGGAGGAGTCCATCGACCTGTTCGCCGACGCCTACCTGCGGGCGGTCGCCCTGCCCGGGGCGGAGTCCGGGAGCGACGGCGACCCGACCCGAGAAGAACCGTGATCGGTACCCTGCAGTGCCTCGTGCTCGACTGTTCCGACCCGGCGGCGCCGGCCCGCTTCTACGCCGGCCTGCTCGGCGGCGAGGTGGACCGCCCGGATCCGCGCTGGTCGCTGGGCGCGGGCTGGTCCACCCTGCACCTCGACGGCGGCCTCGTGCTCTGCTTCCAGCAGGTCGCCGACCACCGCCCGCCGCGCTGGGGGGACCCGGAGCACCCCCAGCAGGCACACCTGGACCTCGACGTGGCGGACCTCGCCGTCGCCGCGCGCGAGGCGCGCGCCCTCGGCGCCGCCCACCTGTACGACGCGGGCCGGTGGAGCGTCTTCGTCGACCCGGCCGGTCACCCGTTCTGTCTGATCGGCCCCCCGCGCAGCGGAAGTTGACGAAGCGTCAGGCAAGGATCAGTCGGTCGCCGACCCGGAGCCGGCCCGGGGCGGCGACCTCGGCGAGGGCGTCGAGGCGGCCGTCGTGGGCGTGCACGACGGCCTTGAGGATCTCGGGTGCGTGCGGCAGCCCCGGCTGCGGCGCGCCGGTCATCGCGCAGCGCTCGCTGGAGGTGACGAAGGCGAGCCGGGCGCTGCCCGGAGCCTCGGCGCGGGCCTGGTGGCCGAACCAGGCGTCCTCGACGAACGGCGGGGTGCCGGGCGGGGTGCGCAGCACGATGTTGGGCCGGAAGCGCCGCTCGTCGACGACGGCGAAGGGGACGGCCTCGCGGACCCAGTCCAGGGTGGCGGTGGTGAGCACGCTGACCGGCAGCCGGTCGAAGTGCGAGACGGCGTCCTCGCGGGCGAGTTCGACGTCCTCGCGCTGGAGGTAGGCGCGCAGGAAGGCGGTCGGCCGGTCGACCGGGCGACCGAGCGGGTCGAACAGCTCGGGGCCGTCGATCCGGTGGCCGAGGCGGGCGGAGAGGCGCAACAGGCCGTCCATCCGGCGGAAGCGGCGGGTGTTCTTGCCGGAGCCGAGCTTCCCGGCCGCGTCGCGGACGGCGTAGAGGCGGTCGCCGGCCAGGCCGCGCCCGTCCACCTCGACGGAGTCGAGCCGCTCGCCGCCGGCGGATTTCACGGGGTAGCGCCACAGTCGCTCGATCACTCCGATGATCTCAGCCATGGGCGGACAGCGTACTGGCGCCACCGGGGGATGGTCTAGACCAAGTGGCGTACGGGCGGCGGCGATCGGCGCGGTTCAGCCCAGCCGGGCCACCGCCCGCACCGGGGCGCCGTCCGCCGCGACCAGCCGCAGCGGGAACAGCGAGACCGTCACCGGCAGGCCGGCCTCCTGGGCCTCCAGCAGCGCCCGCAGGTCGGTCAGGTTCTCGGCGATCACCCCGCCGCCGGGCGCCCCCAGCAGCACCCGGTGTGCGGCGAGTGACGGTTCGTCGGCGGCGTCCGGGTCGTGCTCGTCGGTGAGGTCGGCCAGCAGCGCGGCCACCGCGGGGTCGCCCGGCCCCGGGTCGGGCGTCGGGTCGACGCTGAGCGCGTCCACCCCGACCGTGCGCACCCCGGCGGCCACGATGGCCTCGGCTGCGGCCGGCGTCAGGCTCGGGTGGGCGAGGTAGGCGTCGGTGCCCCAGTGCCGGGCCCAGCCGGTGGCCAGCAGCAGGACGGTGCCGTCACCGGAGCCCACGGCCCGCTCCAGCGCGGGAGCGAGCAGCTCGGGGGTGACGGCCGCCCGGGGCTCCAGCCCGCGCAGGTCGGCGAGCACGGCCGGCCCGGTGAACCGCTCCAGCGGCAGCCCGTCCAGGGTCGGCCAGGTGACGTCCACGTGGTACGGCGCGTCCACGTGCGTCCCGGACTGCGAGCCGAGGTGCAGGGCCAGCACGTTCACCCCGGCGGTGGCGGTGGTGAGCGCGGGCGCCAGCAGGACGGCCGGATCGCCGGGGTAGACCGGCATCGCGGTGGTCACCTGATGGGTGAGGTCGACGAGGGTCGCTGCCATGGCCCCCATCCTTCCAGGGGCAGCCGCGGATGCGGCCGGACCGGGGGAAGCCGGATAGAAATGCCCCATGGGAAATGCGAAGCGTCAGCCGTGGGTGGTAGGGGTCTCGGGCGCGTCGGGGACGCCGTACGCGGCCTCGGTGATCCGGGGGCTGCTGGCCGCGGGCGAGGCGGTGGACCTGATCGTCAGCCGGGCCGCCCGGCTGACCATCCTGGACGAGACCGGCATCTCCTTCCGGGACGCCCACTGGCGCGCCGACCTGGCCGCCTGGCTGGGCATCGAGGGCCCCGAGGACGGCCTGGACGACGTCCGCTACTGGCCCGCCGGGGACTTCGCGGCCGGCCCGTCCAGCGGCTCGTACCCCGCCAAGGGCATGCTGGTGGTGCCCGCGACCACCGGCGCGGTGGCCGGGATCGCGCTGGGCCTGAGCAAGGACCTGCTGCAGCGGGTCGCCAGCGTCACCCTCAAGGAGCGCCGGCCGCTCGTCGTGTGCGTCCGCGAGACGCCACTCAACGGGGTGACGTTGAAGCACCTGGTGGAACTCGACGCGCAGGGCGCGGTCGTCCTGCCCGCTTCGCCCGGTTTCTACGCCGGCGGCTCCACCGTGCGCGAACTCGTGGATTTCGTCGCCGGACGGGTCCTCGACGCCGTCGGCGTACCGCATTCCCTGTACCTGCGCTGGGAAGGGGAGTTGGGCGCGGCGGCCCGCCGGACCGGGCGCGAGGACGGCGCTACGGCTGAGGGGGAGTAAGGAGACCGAAGGCGGGAGAGTATCTTCTCTGCGATATCCGGGTCGGTCGGCGCACAGCGCCTTTGAATCCGGATAATGATCTGTGGGTCTGGAGAGGTTCGGAAGGACGCGGACGGTATATGGACACGGTGGACAGACAGCTCATCCAGGCGCTCCGGGAGAACGGCCGTGCGTCCTACGCCGAGCTGGGCCGGTTGGTCGGACTCTCCGGCCCGAGCGTCACGGACCGCATCAACCGCCTGGAGCAGGCCGGGGTCATCACCGGCTACCGGGCGACGGTCAACCCGGCCTCGCTCGGCTTCGGCGTCACGGCCCTGATCGGCCTGCAGCTCACGGACGCCGCGGACCACGAGGACGTGGCGTTCCGGCTCAAGGACCTCAACGAGGTCGAGGACTGCTGGTTCATCGCGGGTGACGACTCCTACATGCTCAAGGTCCGGGTGGCCGACGTGGCCGGCCTGGAATCGGTGGTGAAGCGGATCTCGGGCACAAAAGGCGTGGCCCGGACCCGCACCACGGTCGTACTCTCCACGAAGTGGGAGAACCGGGTGAGTGAACTTCCTCCTGTAGGAGAGTGACGCATGGCACTGGTCGGTCTGGAGGAGCTGCGTGCAGCTCGGCAGCGGATCGCGGGGGTCGCCGTGCGCACCCCGCTGGTTCCCGCCCCCTGGGCGGCCGAGGGGGAGCGGCGGCTCTGGCTGAAGCCCGAGAACCTCCAGCCGACCGGGGCCTTCAAGACCCGCGGCGCCTACAACCGGCTGGCCGCGCTCACCGCGGACGAGCGGGCCCGCGGCGTGGTCGCCCAGTCCAGCGGCAACCACGCGCAGGCGGTGGCGTACGCGGCCGGGCTGCTCGGCATCAAGGCCGTGATCGTGATGCCGGACACCTCGCCGGCGGTGAAGGTGGACTCCACCCGGGCGTTCGGCGCCGAGGTGGTCCTGGTGTCGCCCGAGGACCGGGACGCCGTGCCCGGCGAGCTCGCCGAGAAGCACGGCTACGTCTGGGTGCCCCCGTACGACGACCCGTTCATCATCGCGGGCCAGGGCACGGTCGGCCTGGAGATCGCCGAGGACGCCCCGGCCGGGCTGGACACCGTCCTGGTGCCGGTCAGCGGCGGCGGCCTGATCGGCGGCACGGCGGCCGCGCTCAAGCTCACCCGCCCGGGCATCCGGGTGGTCGGGGTGGAGCCCGAGCTGGCGGCGGACGCCCAGGCCAGCCTGCGGGCCGGCCGACGGCTCTCCTGGCCGGTCGCCGACACCTACCGCACCATCGCGGACGGCCTGCGCACCCCGGCCGTCGGCGTGCTGCCGTACGAGCACATCACCGCCTACGTGGACGACATCGTCACCGTCACCGAGGACGAGATCCGTGCCACCGTCGCCCTGCTGGCCCGGCGCGGCCGGCTGGTCGCCGAGCCCTCCGGGGCGGTCGCCCCGGCCGCGTACTTCCACCGCGCCGCCGAGACCGGCGGCCAGTCGGTGGCGGCCGTGGTCAGCGGCGGGAACATCGAACCCGCACTGCTCGCGGAGCTGCTCTCGGCATAGGCGTAACCTCGTTCCGGCAAGGAATCGAAGTCGGAGGAGGCGGGGCACCGCATGGACGCAGGGCTCAAGCGCGAGCTGGAGGCGAAGGTCTACGCGGGTGAGCGGCTGACCCGCGAGGACGGGATCGCGCTCTACGAGAGCGACGACCTGGCCTGGCTGGGTGGTCTGGCCCACCACGTGCGGACGCGGAAGAACGGCGACGTCGTCCACTTCAACGTCAACCGCCACCTCAACATGACCAACGTGTGCAGCGCGTCCTGCGCGTACTGCTCGTTCCAGCGCAAGCCGGGCGAGAAGGACGCCTACACGATGCGCATCGAGGAGGCCGTCCGCCTCGCCAAGGCGATGGAGGTCGACTCCCTCACCGAGCTGCACATCGTCAACGGCCTGCACCCGACCCTGCCGTGGCGCTACTACCCGCGCTCGCTGCGGGAGCTGAAGGCGGCCCTGCCGAACGTCTCGCTGAAGGCCTTCACCGCCACCGAGATCCACTGGTTCGAGAAGATCAGCGGCCTGCCCGCCGACGAGATCCTGGACGAGCTGATCGACGCCGGACTGGAGTCGCTGACCGGCGGCGGCGCGGAGATCTTCGACTGGGAGGTCCGCCGGCACATCGTCGACCACGACACCCACTGGGAGGACTGGTCCCGGATCCACCGGCTCGCCCACGGCAAGGGCCTCAAGACGCCGTCCACCATGCTGTACGGCCACATCGAGGAGCCCCGCCACCGGGTGGACCACGTGCTGCGGCTGCGCGAGCTGCAGGACGAGACCGGCGGTTTCCAGGTCTTCATCCCGCTGCGCTACCAGCACGACTTCCACGACTCCAAGGACGGCGTCGTGCGCAACAAGCTGATGGCCCGCACCGAGATGGCCACCGGCGCCGAGGCGCTGAAGACCTTCGCCGTCTCCCGGCTGCTCTTCGACAACGTCCCGCACGTCAAGGTCTTCTGGGTGATGCACGGCGTCACCACCGCGCAGCTGGCGCTCAGCCACGGCGCGGACGACATGGACGGCTCCGTGGTCGAGTACAAGATCACCCACGACGCGGACAACTTCGGCACCCCGAACAAGCTCGGCCGCGACGACCTGCTGGGCCTGATCCGTGACGCCGGCTTCCGCCCGGTCGAGCGCAACACCCGCTACGAGATCATCCGCGAGTACGAGGGCCCGGACCCGACGCGCCGTGAGTCGCCGCAGGCGATGCGTCTCTGACACACCCTCCGACCTGCGCACTTCCCCGCCGCCCGGGCCGTCATTCGGCCCGGGCGGCGGCGTCTTCACGGCCTCCGCACGCGACCCCGGGTTTACCAACGGGTACGGCGTTTGGCAGGATCGACGACATGTCCGGTTCTCATCGCGCCACCGAGTACCCGCCGTACGAGCCGATGCAGGAGCCGGTGTACGGGGTGCCGCAGCAGTCGCAGGAGGCGCCGTACGGCACGTACGAGCCGTACTCGCAGCCGGTCCGGCAGGCGTACCAGGAGCCCGCGGGGCAGGATTACGGCCAGGGCGTCTACCAGTCGTACGAGCCGTCGTACGAGCCGTCCTATGAGCCGTCCTACGAGCAGCCGTACGAGCCCGGGTACGCGCAGTCCCCCGAGCACGTCTACGAGCAGCCGTACGAGTCGTCCTACGAGCAGACCGCTGACGGGTACTCCGAGGCGTACGCGCAGCCGTTCGGGCCGTACGGTTCCGCGCCGGAGTCCGCCGCCCAGGAGCCGGGGACCGCAGTCCACGCGCCGGCCGCCGAACCCCTCGCTCCGCTCGCCCCCGTCGTGCCCGCCGCCACGCCCGTCGAGGGCGGTCGGGCGGCCGCCCGGGGCCGACGGCGCAAGGCGAAGCAGAAGAAACGTCACGGCAAGGCCGTGATGGCCGGCACCGCCCTGCTGGTGGCGGCCGCCGCCGGCTGGTACACCGTCGGCCAGGAGGGCGCCAAGCCCGGCCTCGCCGCGGCCGACGGCCCCGGCCCCGAGGGCGTCAGCAAGCCCGACCACCCGGCCCCGGCCCCCGCGGCCGTCCAGGCCGCCTCCGACCGGCAGGCCGCGCCCCAGGCCGCCGCCCGCGGCGAGGCCCGCCCGGACGCCTCGGTGGCCGCGATACCCGGCCTCGGTGCCACCTTCACCGCGAAGATACCCGCCGAGACCACCCAGGTCGTGGTCGCCTCCGGCGCGGACAAGAACACCGACAAGAACACCGTCGTCCTCTGGACCCGCACCCCCGAGGGCCGCTGGCTGGCCGGCGAGACCTGGCAGGGCCACAACGGCAAGAACGGCTGGACCACCGACCACAACGAGGGCGACCTGCGCAGCCCGATCGGCGTCTTCGGCCTCACCGACGCCGGCGGCCGCAACGACAACCCGGGCAGCAAGCTCCCGTACGACAAGGACCCGAGCTTCGTGGTCTCCGGCACGGGCTTCTTCGGCGACCAGCTGGCCGGCTCCTTCGACTACGTGGTCGCGATCAACTACAACCGCGTCGCCGGCAACTCCCCGCTCGACGCGCGCCGCCCGATGGGCTCCAAGAAGGGCGGCGGCATCTGGCTCCACGTGGACCACGACGGCCCCACCCACGGCTGTGTGTCGATCCCCGAGGACAAGATGGCCCAGCTGATCCGTACCCTGGACCCGGCCGCCCACCCGGTCATCGTGATGGGCGACACGACCACCCTGGCCACCTGACCGCTGACGCGCGACCCGGTCCCCGCAACGCCCCTTGTCGATCCCCTACAGATCACGAGCGCGGATCCTGTCGCCGGTCATGCCCCGCTGACCAGCGGGTAACCCGGTTCCATGGCAGCATGAGCGGTTCGCGCATTGTGGCACTCGGGCACTACCAGCCCCCCAAGGTCCTCACCAACGACGACCTGAGGGCGCTGGTCGACACCGACGACGAGTGGATCCGCAGTCGGGTGGGCATCCGCACCCGGCACATCGCCGAGGGCGAGAGCCTGGTCGACCTCGCCACCGAGGCCGCGCAGAAGGCACTCGCCAACAGCGGCCGGACGGCGGCGGAGATCGACCTCGTGGTGGTCGCCACCTGCACCGCGATCGAGCGCAGCCCCCACACCGCGGCCGCCGTGGCCGCCCGGCTGGGCGTGCGCTCGCCCGCCGCGTACGACATCAACACGGTCTGCTCCGGCTTCTCGTACGCCCTGGCCACCGCCGACCACGCGATCCGGGCCGGTGCGGCCCGCCGTGCGCTGGTGATCGGCGCCGAGCGGATGACCGACACACTCGACTGGACCGACCGCTCCACCTGCGTGATCTTCGGCGACGGCGCGGGCGCCGCGGTGGTCGAGGCCCAGGAGGAGGGCGCCGAGCCCGGTATCGGGCCGGTGGTCTGGGGCACCGAGCCGGAGAAGGGCGACGCCGTGGTGATCACCGGCTGGGACCCGGTGATCAGCCAGCAGGGCCAGTCGGTGTTCCGCTGGGCCACCACCCAGCTCGCCCCGCTCGCCCGGCAGGCCTGCGAGCGTGCCGGGATCGACCCGGCCGAGCTGAAGGGCTTCGTCCCGCACCAGGCCAACCTGCGGATCATCGACGCCATCGCCGGCAAGCTGGGCCTCTCCGACGCGGTGGTGGCCCGGGACGTGGTCGACTCCGGGAACACCTCGGCGGCCTCCATCCCGCTGGCCTTCTCCAAGCTGGTCGAGCGCGGCGAGCTGTCGCCCGGCGACCCGGTCCTGCTCTTCGGCTTCGGCGGCGGCCTGGCGTACGCCGGACAGGTCGTGCGCTGCCCATAGAGACGGCCGGAAGGCTCCGAGAACGACGAATGCCGGTGGGCGGGCACCCCTCGTAGGGGGTGCCCGCCCACCGGCATGTCTGGCGCGCGTGCGGTACGTCGGCGGACCTCCCCCGAGGACACGGCCGCCGTCCGTCGTTCCCCGGACAGGAGGCCGGGGCTGCGCGCGGAGCGGATGGTGGGTGTGGGGATCGGTCTACTTGGGCGGCTTCTTGCCGGTGACGCCCAGGTACACCAGGGGAGCGAGGTTGGGCTTCAGGTCCTTGACCTTGACGCCCCAGGAGGTGAAGGCCTTCTGGTGCTCGGCTGCCGAAGCGAGCAGCGAGACCAGGGCCCCGGCCACGGCGTTCGGGTCGAGCGACTTGTCGGCCTGACCCTTCGCCTGGAGTTCCTTGACGGCTTCCGCGAGCGGCTTGGCGACCGCGTTGAGGACCGTCATGCGGATCTTGAAGAACCGCTTGTCCCCTTCGGCGGCACCGAGCGTGACCACTCGGAGAATGGCGTCGTTCTTGCGCCAGAAGGCGAGGAATCCGTCGACCAGTTCTTCCGAAGTGGTCGGTCCGGACTTCCCTGCCCAGGACTTTCCGGCCACCAGCTCTTTGAGGGTGTCGGCGTCCTTGGCCATTTCCTCGGCGATTTCGAGGACTGCGCCCTCGACATCCGGGAAGTACTGGTAGAAGGTCGCGGGGGAGGTACCCGCCATACGGGCGACGTCGATGACCTTGACGTCCCGATAGGGCGACGTGCTGAGCATCTCGCGGAGGCAGTCGAGCAGCTTCTGCCGCGTCTCCTGTCCGCGTCGCCCGGCGACGCGACCGTCGACGGTGCGAACTTGTCCTGTCATGCCGTCAGCTTACCGTGGCACGATCTTGGCGCGATTCGGTGATGCGACTATTACTCCGCACGGGGGTCGCTATAGCGGCATGAACCGCTTCGGACGGATATTCACCGGGCTCCGAAGCCCCTGTTGAAGCCCCCCCGTGTGCTTTTGATCTCACAGCGTGACGGCGAGTCCGCTGAGGGGTGGTCGGGTGACGGAGCGTGACGACTTGTGGCGGGTCCGGAATCGTCCCGAAGTGGACGGTCCAGGGTGCCGGGCGCAAGCCGGGGCCGGAGCGGGCGTCAGAATCCGGCCGTTCCGTTCCGGTCGGCCCGGGGGCGCCCGACGGTGCTCTCCGGGCGGGGGAGGTTGGAGATGCGCCGGGCGGCATTGGAGAATCGGGTCCGGCACCACGCGGCGGGTGCGGAAACGGGGAGGTGGCAGCGGAGTGGACCAGCTGACGGCGCACGATCCGAGGCGGATCGGGCCCTTCGAGGTGCTGGGGCGGCTCGGCGCGGGCGGGATGGGGCTGGTCTACCTGGCGCGGTCCGCGTCCGGGCGACGGGTGGCCATCAAGACCGTCCGGGGGGAGCTGGCCGAGGACGAGCTGTTCCGGGTCCGCTTCGCGCGGGAGATCGAGGCGGCCAAGACGGTCGGCGGCTTCTACACGGCGGCCGTGGTGGACGCCGACGCGGACGCCCGGGTGCCCTGGCTGGCCACGGCGTACATCCCGGCGCCCTCGCTGGAGGACCTGGTCGAGGAGTGCGGCCCGCTGCCGGTGGAGGCCACCCGCTGGCTGGTCGCCGGGATCGCGGAGGCCCTGCAGTCCATCCACGCGGCCGGGCTGATCCACCGCGACCTCAAGCCCTCCAACGTCCTGGTGGTCGAGGACGGCCCGAAGGTGATCGACTTCGGCATCGCGGCCGGGGTGTCCAACACCCGGCTCACCATGACCAACGTCGCGGTCGGCACCCCCGCCTACATGTCCCCCGAGCAGGCCCGGGACAGCCGCACCGTCCGGGGCGCCAGCGACGTCTTCTCGCTCGGCTCGCTGATGGTCTTCTGCGCCACCGGGCACCCGCCCTACCGCGGCTCCAACCCGGTCGAGACGGTGTTCCAGCTGCTGCGCGAGGAGCCGGACCTGACCGGCATGCCGCCCGAGCTGATGGACCTGGTGCGCGCCTGCATGCAGCAGTCGGCCGAGCACCGGCCCACCCCGGCGCAGATCCAGGCCGAGCTGGCCCCGCACCTCTTCTCCCGCGACGACGCCTCCGGCGAGGCCGGGGACTGGCTGCCGGCCAACGCGCTGGAGCTGATCGAGCGCAAGCGCGGCCGCCGCCCGGCCGCCCCGCCGCCGCGCCCGCCCCAGGGCCCGGCGGAGCCGCCGCAGCCGCCCCCGCACGCGCCGCCGCACCCCCAGGTCCCGCCGCAGCCCCACGGGCCGGCCGACCCGCGCACCAACCCGGGCCGGCACGCCCAGCCGCCGGCCGGGCCGGTGCACGCCGCGCCGCGGCCGGGCCAGGCCTCCGACGCCGAGATCCCGACCGCGAAGATCGCCTCCCCGAACCGGCACCGCGCGCCGACCGGCGGCGCCGTCGAGGTGCAGCTCTCCGGCGCCTCGGTGCGGATAGGCCCGGGGCCGCGGGCCGAGCACGAGCAGCCCGGCCCGAACACCGCCCCGGCCGCGACCGACTGGGTCCGCCGGGCGGGCCCCACCCCGCCGCCCCCGCCGGCCCCGGCCGCGCGCTGGCGCCCCTGGCGGTTCCGGATGTCCAACGACGTCTGGGGCACCCCGGTGGTCGCCGACGGCACGCTCTTCGTCTCCAGCTTCGAGGTGCACGCGCTGGACATCGGCTCCGGCGAGCGCCGCTACAAGACCCGGGACGTCGCCTGGGCGCTCGCGGTGGACGCCGGCCGGGTGCACGCCGCGGACGGCCCGCACCTGTACACCGTGGACGCCGCCGACGGCACCGAGCGCTGGCGCACCTCGCTGGACGGCTGGGTCTACTCGCTCTCGGCCGCCGACGGCGTGCTCTGCTGCGGCATCAGGGGCGGCGGCGTCCAGCTGCGCTCGGCGGCCAACGGCGCCGAGCTGTGGCGCTCCGACGACGCCCAGCAGGACTACGAGAACCCGCAGTCCGGCCCGGTCCTGGTGGGCGGCGCCGCCTACTACTACGGCGCCGGGCGGCTGCGCTGCATCGACCCGCGCGGGGCCGGCCTGCGCTGGTCCTTCCCGGTCGGCGAGGACGTGCCCTCGCACCCGGTCGAACGCGGCGGCGTGCTGTACGTCACGGCCGGTACCCGGGTGTACGCGCTGGACGCGGCCAGCGGGGCCGAGCGCTGGCGCTTCGAGGCCCCGGTGGTGCTGTTCACCCCGCCCGCGCTGGACGCCGACGCCGTCTACGTCGCCGACTACCTGGGCACGGTCTACGCGCTGGACGCGGCCACCGGCCTGGACCGCTGGCGCGGGGTCACCGGCAGCCGCCAGGGCGGCGAGCCCGTGGTGGTCGGGGACGGCATGGTGCTGGTCGGCAGCGGCGAGGTGCTGTACGCCTTCGAGGCGGCGACCGGCCGGGAGCGCTGGCGCTACACCGCCCGCGGCGAGATCGTCGGCTCCCCGGCGGTGGCCGACGGCCTGGTGCACCTGGGCAGCCGGGACCACTCGCTGCACACCCTGGACCTGGCGAGCGGTCAGCTCCGCTGGGAGCTCGGCACCAAGGGCGAGCTCACCGGCTCGCCGGTGGCCGTCGGCGGGCGGGTCTTCGTCGGCTCCAAGGACCGCTGCGTGTACGCGCTGGACGCCTTCTACGGTACGGCGGTGCCCGCCCGCTGAGGCGGGGCCGGTGGCGGCGGGGCACACCGGGCTGCCGAGGTACGGGTCGAGCGGGGCGGGGGCGGCAGCGGGCGGCCGCACGCTCCAGGCGGCGCCGAGCGCGACACCGGCGTCGT
>NZ_JBEORY010000009.1:0-203094 GCF_040302665.1 Kitasatospora sp. NPDC097691
CCCAGGTGGAGATCCAGGCCGGACCGTTCCGGGTGGTGTCGCTGATCAGCCGGGAGTCGGCCGAGGAGCTGAACCTGGTCCCCGGCGCCCCCGCCACGGCGGTCATCAAGTCCACCAACGTGATGATCGAGCGGCGCTGACGCCGCACCGACGAGTCCCGCAACCGCAACGAGAGGCCCGGATGCCACCACACCTGCCGACCACCCGGAGCGCGGGCACCGACCGCCACCCGCGCGTGCTGGCCGTCGCCCACCGCGGCGATCCGTACCGGCACCGCGAGAACACCCTGCCCTCCGTCGAGTCCGCGCTGGCCGCCGGCGCCGACGCCGTCGAGGTGGACGTCCAGCTCACCCGCGACCGGGTGCCCGTCCTGCTGCACGACCGCACCCTGGAACGGCTCTGGGGCGACCCGCGGTCGATCGACCGGGTCACCACCGAGCAGCTGGACGAGCTGCGCCAAGGCCCGCTCGCCGTCCCCACGCTCGCCGAGGCGATCAAGACGGTGACCGGCTTCGACGGCCGCCGGCTCCTCATCGACCTGGACGAGCCCGGCCCGGCCGCCGCCACCTGGTCCGTGGTCACCGGACTCGGCGCCGAACGGCTGGTCGCCTTCTGCGGCCCCGTCACCGCCATGCTCGCCGTGCGCGAACAGACCCCGGACGCCGAGATCGCGCTCACCTGGAAGCAGCCGCGGATGCCCGTCCGCACCCTGCTGGACGACCTGCGCCCGCGCTACCTCAACCCGCCCTTCGGCCTGGTCACCCCCGCGTTCACCGCCGCCGCCGCGGACGCCGGGCTCGCCGTCTCCACCTGGACCGCCGACCGGCGCCGCACCATGCGCCGCCTGCGGGACACCGGGGTCGCCTCCATCACCACCAACCGGATCGACGTGCTGCGCGCCGTGCTGGACGGCCGCCGGTGACGCAGTCGCAGTCGCAGTCGCAGTCGCAGTCGCAGCCGGTGCTGGGGCGGCGGGCGCTGGGCCGCGCCCTGCTGGCCCGTCAGCACCTGCTCGCCCGCACCGACCTGGAAGCCGCCGCGATGGTCCACCACCTCGGCGGCCTCCAGGCCCAGGCCGCGCCCCAACCGCCCTACCTCGGACTGCTCGCCCGACTCGACGGCTTCACGCCCGAGCGGCTCAGCACGCTGATCGAGCAGCGGGCGGCGGTCCGGATCGCCCTCCAGCGCGGCACCATCCACCTGGTCACCGCCGAGGACTGCCTGACGCTGCGCCCGCTGCTCCAACCCCTCCTGGACCAGCAGCTGCGCACCACCTACGGCAAACGGCTCGACGGGCTCGACCCGGACGCGCTCGCCGCCGAGGCCCGGGAGCTGGTCGAGGAGCAGCCGCGCACCTTCCAGCAGCTGGGCGCGCTGCTCGCCGAGGCCCGCCCGGACCGCGACCCGGCGGCGCTCGCCCAGGCCGCCCGCTGCCTGCTGCCGCTGGTGCAGGTACCGCCGCGCGGCCTGTGGGGGCACGGCGGCCCGGCCGCGCACACCACCGCCGAGGCCTGGCTGGGCCGCCCGCTCGACCCGGCGCCCTCCCTCGACGACCTGGTCCTGCGCTACCTCGCCGCCTTCGGCCCGGCCACCGCGGCCGACGTGAAGAAGTGGTCCGGCCGCTCCGGGCTCGCCCCGGTGTTGACCCGGCTGGCGCCGCGGCTGCTGACCTTCCGGGACGAGCAGGGCCGGCTGCTGTACGACCTGCCGAACGCCCCCCGGCCGGACGAGGACACCCCGGCGCCGGTGCGGCTGGTTGCGCCGTTCGACAACCTGCTGCTGTCGCACGCGGACCGCACCCGGGTGCTGCCCGAGGAGTACCGGGGGCGGGTGATGACGCAGAACGGGATCGTGCTCGGGACGCTGCTGGTGGACGGGCTGGTGGCCGGGTCCTGGCGGCTGACGGGCGAGCAGGAGGTCGTCGTGCGGCCGTTCGTGGCCCTGCGGCGGGCCGACCGGCAGGCGGCGGAGGCGGAGGCGCAGCGGGTGCTGGACTTCGCGGGCGGCGGCGAAGGGCGCGGGACGGTCCGGATCGAGGCGGTGGAGTAGCCGGGGCGGGGGGCGCACGACGGGCGGAGCGTCGGATTCTCTGCTGAGCTGGGTCGGTTCGGACTCGTCGACGACCCCGGCGGAGGTGGCCCGTGACCGTGGAGCGCGCGCCCGGCGACCAGCGGCGGCCCGACCGGCGCAGGCCGTACCTGATGCTGCCGCCCGCACTGCGGCAGGCGGCGGCCTGGTCGGCCGCGGTGATCCTGCTGATCGCCGTCGCCTCGCTGGTGGTCTTCGCGCTGGTCGAGCTGCGGGCCGCGACCGTGCCCTTCGTGGTGGCGCTGCTCGGCGCCTCGCTGCTCTACCCGGTGGTGCCCTGGCTGGTGCGGCGGGGCGTCGGGCGGGGCCTGGCCGCCGGGCTGACCTGCATCGTCCTGGTCGTGGCGGGCGGCGGGGTGATCGCGCTGCTGGTCAACTCCCTGGTGCACAGCGCCCCGCAGATCGCCGAGGCGCTGCCCGCGGCCGGGCGGCGGCTGGAGCAGTGGCTCGGCCCGCTCGGGCACAAGATCCAGCACGCCCTGAGCAATGCCAAGGGCGAGACCAACTCGCTGGTGTCGACCCTGACGAACAGCGTCCTGTCCGGACTCGGCCTGCTCACCCAGCTGATCACCGGTGCGGTGCTGTCGCTCGCCCTGGTCTTCTTCTTCCTCCGCGACGGCCACCGCACCGGCGACGCCATCCGCTCCTACCTGCCCGGGCGCGGCGCCGAGACCGTCATCGCCTGCGCCGAACGGGCCTTCGACGCGATGGCGGGCTTCATGCGCGGCACCACCCTGATCGCACTGATCGACGCGACCTTCATCACCATCGGTCTGCTCGCGCTCGGCGTGCCCGGTGCGGCCGGCCTCGGCGCGCTGGTGTTCATGGGCGCGTACATCCCCTTCGTCGGTGCCTTCCTGTCCGGCACGGTGGCGGTCCTGGTGGCCCTCGCCGACGGCGGCCTCGGCACGGCGCTCTGGGCGCTCGGCGTGGTCCTCGCCGTCCAGATGATCGAGGGCAACGTGCTGCAGCCGGTCATCCAGAGCCGGACGGTCGAGCTGCACCCGGCCACCATCATGGTCGCCGTGGTGGCGGGCTCGGGGATCGCGGGCATCATCGGCGCCCTGCTCGCCGTCCCGGTCTGCGCGGCGGTGGCGGGCGTGGTCTCGGTGCTGCGCGGGCTCCCGGAGCAGGGTGCGTAATCGGCTTGTCGTGGGCGGGCGGGGCATGGCAACATCACTAATGCGACGGGAGTCGCGATAGTGCCGGAGGGGTGCGGATGGAACTGATCGAGGTGGCCGACCGGGGTGCCGGGCCGTACGGAGTCGCCGTGGGAGCCGACGGCGGGGTGTGGTTCACGCTGGTGCACGCCGGGGAGATCGGACGGCTGGCGGCGGACGGCACGGTCCAGCGGTACGGGCTCGGCGCGCCGGAGTGCGGGCCCGCCGTGATCGCGGCCGGCCCCGACGGGGCGATGTGGTTCAGCCGGATGCGGGACCACCGGATCGGGCGGATCGACGCGGACGGGACGGCGCGCTCCTTCGCGCTGCCGGGCGGGGACCCCGGGCCGTACGGGATCGCCGCCGGCCCGGACGGCGCCCTGTGGTTCACCGAGATGACCGCGAACCGGATCGGGCGGATCACCGTGGACGGCGAGGTGACGGAGCATCCGCTGCCGGTCGCGGGGGCGTTCCCGTCGCTGATCACGGCCGGGCCGGACGGCGCCCTGTGGTGCACGCTCAACCAGGCGGACGCCGTCGCCCGGATCACCGTGGGCGGCGAGGTGACCGTCCACCGGCTGCCCACCGGCGGCACCGCGCCGGTCGGGATCACCGCCGGGCCGGACGGCGCGCTCTGGTACGTCGGCATCGGCGGCGGGCTGGTCGGGCGGATCACCCCGGCCGGCGAGGTGACGGAATACCCGCTGGCCGACCCGGCCGCCAAGCCGCACGCCGTCGCGGCGGGGCCGGACGGCCGGCTCTGGTTCACCGAGTGGGGCGCCGGCCGGATCGGGGTGCTCACCCCGGACGGGCGGCTCGACGGGCACCCCGTCCCGGGCGAGGGCGCCGAACCGCACGGCATCGCCGTCGCCCCGGACGGCACGGTGTACGCGGCGCTGGAACGCGGGCAGATCGCCCGTCTGGCGTCGGCTCAGGGCTGACGGCGCAGCAGTTCCTCCAGGTCGGCGAGGAGGCCGAGGGCGGCGGCGCGGTCCGGGGCCGGCTCCGGGGCCGGGGCGCGGTCGGCGATCACCCGCAGGGCGGCCGCGGCCTGGCGGGCGAACATGGCCAGCAGGTCAAGCTCGGGCAGGCTCGCGCGGGCCTTCGGGGCCGGGTCCAGGACCTCCAGGACGCCGAGGACCCGGCTGCCGTGGGTGAGCGGCGCGGCCATCAGGGCGTTCGGGACGTACGCGGTGGACTCGGCGAAGTCCCGGTCGAAGGTGCGGTTCGCGCCCAGGTCGTCGACCACCATCGGCTCGCCCGAGGCGGCGACCCAGCCGGCGATGCCCTGGCCGGCCGGGAAGCGGCGGCCGACCAGGGACTCCTCGCCGCGCCCGGAGACCGCCTGGAACACCAGCTCCCCGGCCGTCTCGTCGAGCAGGCAGACCGAGCCGGCCTGGGCGCCGAAGATCGCCCGGGCGACGTCCACCACGGACTGCAGCAGCTCGCGGGCCAGCGGATCGACGGCGGGGTCAGTGCTGAGGGTCATCGGGCGCCTCCGGGGTGGGGGTGGTCGGGACCTGGACGTTGGCCGCGGTGAGGTAGAGCGCGCTCTTCAGCTGGAAGGTGGTCAGCCTCGGCCGCCGGGACAGGATGCGGGCGCAGAGCCCGGCCACGTACGGGGTGGCGAAGCTGTTTCCGGTGGTGCGGATGGTGGCGCCGCCGAGCCAGGGCACCCGGACGTTCTGGCCGGGGGCGAAGAACTCGACCGGCGGCGCCGGGTTGTACAGGTGCAGGTCCGGGTCGTCCTCCTGGTGGCTGCCCACCGAGATGACCGAGGAGAACCGCCACGGGAAGCTCTCCACCGGGGTGTTGTGGGCGGAGGCGACGATCGCGGTGCGGGCGAAGAAGGCGTCGTCGGCGATCGCGTGCAGGTCCTCCAGGAAGCGGGTCCGGGTGGTGGAGAGGCTGAGGTTGACGACGTCGAAGCCCTGCCCGACGGCCCAGCGCAGGCCTTCGATCAGCATGTCGCCGGTGCCGGTGAAGCGCTCGCCGAGCACCCGGACGCTGTAGAGCTCGCAGTCCGGGGCGGTGCGGCGGATGATCCCGGCGCAGGCGGTGCCGTGGCCGCAGGTGTCGCCGGCGGTGTCGGGGCGGACGGTCAGCTCCCGGGTGACCGGGTCCTTGACCACGGCCCAGGAGCCCTGCAGCGGGCCGACCAGCGGGTGGTCCGGCTCGACCCCGGAGTCGACCACGCAGACCCGCACGCCCTTGCCGGTGCCGGCGCTGCCGTCGTCGCCGTCGGCGGGGCGGTCGGCCAGGACCGGGAGGTCGGCGGGGCCGCGGTCGCGCAGGCTCCAGGTGAGGCCGGCCGGGCCGCTCACCGGGTGCCCCCGAGCCGCTCGGCCCGCCGGACGCCGGGCAGGTGGCCCTTGGCGGCGAAGTGGTCCCGGGCGAGGGCGGCGGCCACGGCGGCCTCGGCGGGGCGGTCGAGCAGCAGCAGGGCGTGCGCGCGGTCGAGCGCGGTGAGCGCCTGGAGCAGCAGCGACTCGGTGGCCTCGGCCGCGTCCAGGGCGGCAGAGGTGAGGTCCAGTGCCGGCAGGACCTCGCCCCGGGCGGCGGCGAGCCGGCCGCGCAGCGCGTCCAGCTCGACGGCGAGCACCGGCGGCAGCGCGGCGACGGCGTCCGCGCCGTCCAGGTGCCGGGCGGCCTGGGCGGGGCGGTCGGTGTCCAGCAGGACCCGGGCGGTGGTCAGGGCGAGCCGCGGCAGCGGGGCGGCGGCGCCCTGGTGGCGCGCGATCTCGGCGGCGTCGGCCAGCAGGTCCAGCGCCTGGCCGGACTGGCCGGTGGCGGCGGCGGCCTGGGCGGTCAGGGCCGGCAGTGCGACCATCGCCTCCGCCAGGGACAGTTCCCCGGCCAGTCCGTTGGCCTCGGCGAGCAGCAGCTCGGCCTCCTCGGGGCGGTCCCGCAGGGCCAGCAGGACGGCCAGCGGGCCGTTCAGCGCGACCCGGACGGTCCGGCGGCCGGTGCCGTGCTCGGCGAGCAGGGCCCGCAGCCGGAAGGTGGCGTTCGGTACGGGCTCGGGCCCGGCCAGCAGCGAGGCGGCCAGCGCGGCCAGCACGGCGGCCCGGTCCAACTCGGCGTCGGTGCGGGAGACCTGGTCGAGCGCCTGCTCCAGCAGCTGATCGGCCTCGGTGTGCCGGCCCGCCAGCAGGCGCTCCTCGGCCAGCCGCAGCCGGGCGCGGGCCTGGCCGAGGTCGTCCCCGGAGTCGGTGAACAGCGGCAGGACGGCGCGGGCGGTGGCGGCGGGCTGGTCCTGGCCGGGCGGCAGACCGCGGGCGGCCAGGGCGAGCCGGGCGTGCGCGGCGTCCAGCGGGTCGGCGGCCGCGTCGCGCACCTGGGCGAGGACGGGCAGGGCCTCGTCGGCACGCCCGACGGCGAGCCGGGCCTCGCCGAGGCGGCGCAGGACGGGGCCGGCGGCGCGCTCGTTGGGGTAGTGCAGCCGGACGGCGCGCTCCAGCAGGTCGACGGCGGCGGGGAGGTCGGCGCGGGCCAGGGCGGCGGCCCCGGCGGCGCCGAGGGCGGCGGCCGCGCGGGTGCGCAGGGTGTCGGTGCGGGCGTCCAGCAGGCCGAGTTCCAGCCGGTAGCGGTGGGCGCGCTCCAGGTGGCCGCCGACGGCGCCGTCCCCGGCGGAGCGGACGGCGGGCAGGTCGGAGGCGCGCTCGTGGCGCTCGGCGCGGGCCCGCTTGGACATCGACTGGTAGACCGACTCCTGGACCAGGCCGCTGCTGAACCGGTAGCCGGGGCCGGCCGGTTCGACCAGGCGGCGCTCGGCCAGCCGGGCCAGCGCGGCGTGCAGCCGCGGCGGGGTGTCGTCGCCGTCGGCGGGCGGGCCGGCCGGCAGGCCGTCGATCGGGCCGGTGAAGACGTCGTCCTCCGGGTCCGCGAAGGCGTCCTGATCGGTGCCGCCGTGGGCGAGTTCGGCCAGCTCGGCGGCGGTGAAGGCGCGGCCGAGCACGGCGGCGAGGTCCAGCGTGGCGCGCTCGTCGCGCTCCAGCCCGTCGATCTGGGCGCTGAGCAACGCCCTTCCGGTGGGCGGGAGTTCGTCGGCCAGCGCGGGGCCGTCGGCCTCGGTGAGGGCGGCCAGCAGCTCCTCCAGGTGCAGCGGGTTGCCCTCGGCGCGCTCCAGCAGCCGGGACGGCACCGTGTCCTGGTGGGCGCTCAGCTCCGTCAACTGGGCCGCCAGCAGGGCGGATTCGTCCCAGGACAGGCCGCCGACCGGCAGCCTCGGCAGCTCCGGGCGGGCGGCCGGGAGCTCGGGGCGGGCCAGGCAGAGCAGCAGCACGGGGGCCGTGCCGAGCTCCTCGGTCAGCCGCTCGGCGGCGTCCAGCAGGGCCGGGCCGGCCCACTGGCAGTCGTCCAGGACCAGGACGGCGGGGCGCTCCACGGTGCGCCCGCGCAGGATCGCGGCCAGCAGCTCCAGCGACCGCCCGGCGCCGACGCCCGGCGCGGTCGCCTCGTCCAGCCGGGCCAGCGCCTCGGCCGGGGCGGCGCCCTCGGGCTCGTCCAGCAGGGTGCGGACGGCCTCCGCGAGCGGCGCCAGCACACCCTGCTCGCCGAAGCTGCGGCAGCGGGCGGTGCCGCAGCGCGCGGTGCGCCGGCCCACCCGTTCGCGCCACTCGCGCACCAGCCGGGTCTTGCCGATCCCGGCCTCGCCGGCCACCAGCAGCAGCTCGGCGCCCGAGCCGCCCGCCACCCGGGCCAACGCGGCGTCCAGCGCGTCCAGTTCGCGCTCCCGGCCGACCAGCGGGACGTCGAAGCGGCGCAGCAGCTCCGGGTCGTCCTCGTCCAGGCCGACCAGCCGGTAGGCGGTGACCGGCTCGGCCTTGCCCTTGAGCTGCAGCGGGCCGACCTCGTCCACCTGGGCGGCCGGGCCGGCCGCCCGCAGCGTCTGCGGGCCGATCAGCACCTGGCCGGGGGCGGCCCGGGTCTGCAGCCGGGCGGCGATGTTCACGGTCTCGCCGGAGATCAGTGCCTGGCGCGCCGAGGCGTCCGAACCCGCCACCACCTGGCCGGTGTTGACGCCGATCCGGACGTCCAGGCGGACCCCGAGGGTGGCGTCCAGCTCGGTGTTGAGGTCCTCCAGGTCCTCCAGCATGGCGAGTGCGGCGGCCAGCGCCCGGTGGGCGTCGTCCTCGCGGATCACCGGGACGCCGAAGACGGCCATCACGGCGTCCCCGATGAACTTCTCCAGGGTGCCGCCGTGCGCCTCGATCTGTCGGTGCATCCGCTCGAAGTAGCGCAGGATCACCTCGCGCAGCGTCTCCGGGTCGAGCGCGCCGGACAGGGCGGTGGAGTCGACCAGGTCGCAGAACACCACCGTGACCAGCTTGCGCTCCTCGGCGACCAGGTCGAGGGCGGCGGCCCGCGGCGTGCCGCAGGAGGGGCAGAACTGGTCGTTCGTGGCGACGAGTTGGGCGCAGAGTGGGCAGGGCATGGGGCCGTCCTTCGGTCGTCCTCCGCTGTGCGGGGCGTACGGGGCGCGGGCGATGCGGGTGCTCGGGCGATGCCGATGCCGGTGCCGCGTGCGTGGGCGTTCGGGCGTTCGGGGTCAGGGTCGCGGGGGCGGCTTCGGGCCCGGTTCGGGAGCGCCTGGCGACCGGTATGGCCGCAGGTGGGGCCGGGTACCGGCGTGCCGTACGGCGCCCGGCGGGCCACGGCCGGCGGTGTCGGCGGCGCCCCGACCTGCGGCCATACCGGCAACCAACCGCCATCAAAACCGGGCGCAGCCGGCCCCGCCCACCATGGTCGGCACGGCGGGTGGCAGTCAGTCGGGAAACCGCCGTCACCACCGCAACAGCCCACCTGTGGAAGGGAGTTCGACCATGGCTGAGAACATGGACCAGAACATGGACCAGAACGTCGGCGAGAACGGCGAGGAGACCCCGGAGGTCGAGGCGCACGCCGCCAACATCCTGGACCTGCAGTCGATGAAGGTGCTCTCCGAGGCCTCGGACGGCAACTGCTTCAGCCTGATCAGCTACGTCGCCGGCGCCGAGACCTCCGCCTGACACCGGCTGCCACCAGGCCGGTGGGCAGGCCGGTCGTCAGGCCGGCCGCCGGACCGGTCATCAGGCCGAACACGGGGAAGGGCGCACCACCGTCCCCGGCCGCCGGCCGCAGCGCAAGGCTTCCGGGGCGGTCCCGTCGAGACGGGGCCGCCCCGGCCCGATGCCACCACCCCACCACGGAGGACGGCCATGGAGCCCACCCCGCTCGCCCGCAACCGGGACTTCCGGCTGCTCTGGGTCGGCGGCCTGCTGGCCTCGCTCGGCTCCCAACTCGCCTCGATCGCCCTGCCGTTGCTGGTCCTGCGGGAGACCGGATCGGCCGCCCGGGCGGGCGCCATCGGCACCGTGTCGGTCGGCGCGCTGCTGCTCACCATGCTGCCCGGCGGCGTGCTCGCCGACCGGATCGAGCGCCGCCGGCTGATGCGGATCTGCGACGTCGGCAGCCTGCTGGCGGTCAGCGCCCTGGTCGTCGCCGTGCTGCGCGGGCACGCCCCGCTGCCGCTGGTCCTGCTGGTCGCCGCCGCCGGGGCGCTGATCTCCAGCGTCTACGGGCCCGCCGCCGGCGCCCTGCTGCGCGCGGTGGTGCCGCGCGAGCAGGCCCGGGAGGCCTCCTCCCGGATGCAGGCGCGCGGCGCCGCCGCCCGGCTGGTCGGCCCGCTCGGCGGCGGCGCGCTGTTCGCCTGGCACCCGGTGCTGCCGTTCCTCGCCGAGGGCGTCGGACTGCTGCTGTCGACGGTCTGCGTGGCCCTGATGCGGACCCGCTCGACGCCCGCCGAGAAGAGCGGATCGGTCTTCAGCAAACAGGAGTTGACCGCCGGGCTGGCCTTCATCTGGCACCAGCCCTACCTGCGGACCCTGCTGCTGATCTTCGGACTCGGGATGAACTTCGCCTTCAGCGCGCTGATGTTCGCCACCCTGGCCGTCGCCTCCGACGGCGGGCACTCCGGGGTCGGCGGCGGCACGGTCGTCTCCTGCACCGCGGCCGGCGCCCTGGCCGGTGCGCTGCTCGCGCCGCGACTGGGCGCCCGGGCGCGCGACGGCAGCCTGGTGGCGCTCGCCTGCTGGGCGTCCGCGCTGACGGCCGGGGTGCTGACGGTGACCAGGGCGCCGGTGGTGATCGGGCTGCTCTGCGCCGCCTGCATGTGCCTGTCCACCATCGCCAGCATCGGCTTCGTCTCCGGCATGCTGCTGGCCGCGCCGCCGGACCGGATCGGCCGGGTGCAGAGCGCCGCCGGCTTCCTGTCCACCCTGATCCAGCCGTTCGGCCCGCTGGTGGGCGGCACCCTGCTCGGCTCCGTCGGCGGCACCCGGACCTTCGGGCTGCTGGCGCTCGCCATCGCGCTCTGCGCGGCCGTGGTCACCTGGGCACCGCCGGTGCGGCGCGGACCGGTGCCGGTCCCCGCCGTCTGACCCACCCCGCCCCGCTCGCCCCGGACCGACCGGAGGAGAGTGACCGGAAGAGGAGGCGCGCCATGGCCGGCGCCCACGAGACCCAGCTGTACTGCCTCGCCGACCCGCTGTACTACGACACCCCCGGGCGGCTGCGCGACCGGGCGAGCCGCTACGCGCCGGGCCTCGGCGAGCCGCCCGACGGCTGGCGGCGCGAGCAGCGGGGCCTGTGGACGGTCCTGCGGCCCGACGGCGTCCGGCTGCCGGAGCAGGGCTGGAAGCTGCACGTGTCGGCGGTGGAGGACGGCGCCGAGCAGACGCTGGCCGTCGTCGCGCGGATCTGCACGGCGCGCCGGGTGGCGTTCAAGTTCCAGCGCAGCGCGGCGGCGCTGCGGGTGGTGAACGGCAAGTTCACCGGCCGCGGGAGCAGCGGCAAGTTCGTCACCGTGTACCCGGCCTCCGAGGAGCAGTTCGTCGGGCTGGCCGAGGAGTTGGCGGCCGCACTGGACGGGCGCCCCGGGCCGTACGTGCTGACCGACCTGCGGATCGGCACCGCCCCGGTGTACGCGCGCTACGGCGCGTTCGTCGAGCTGTGGTGCGAGGACGAGTCCGGCCGGCCGGTGCCCGCGCTGCGCGACCCGTCCGGAACGCTCGTCCCGGACTCGCGCGAGCCGGTGTTCCGGCTGCCGGCGTGGGTCGAGCCGCCCGCGGCGCTGCGCCCGCACCTGGCCGCGCGGGAGGCCGCCGCGGGCCACCTGCCGTACCGGATCACCGAGGTGCTGCAGTTCTCCGGCGCCGGCGGGATCTACCTGGCCGAGCGCCCGGACACCGGGGAGCGGGTGGTGCTGCGCGAGGCCCGCCCGTACGCCGGGCTGGACGCCGCCGGGGCGGACGCCGCCACCCGGCTGCGGCGCGAGCAGTGGGCGCTGGAGCGGCTGGCCGGGCTTGACTGCGTGCCCCGGCTGCACGAGGTGCGCACGGTGTGGGAGCACACCTTCCTGGTGCAGGAGCACATCGAGGGCGTCCAGCTGTTCGCCGAGGCGATCCGGCGCTACCCGCTGGTGCACCAGGACTGCACGGCGGAGCAGCGTGCCGAGTACGCGCGGTGGGTCGCCGGGGTGGTGACCGGGCTGGAGAAGGCGCTCGGCGCGCTGCACGAGCGGGGCGTGCGGTTCGGGGACCTGCACCCGGCCAACGTGGTGCTCCGGCCGGACGGCTCGGTGGTGCTGGTGGACTTCGAGTACGCGGCGGACCTGGACGACCGGCGGGTGCCGACGGCCGGCGCGGCCGGGTTGCGGGTCCCGCCGGGCCTGGACGGCGCCGAGGCGGACCGGTTCATGCTGTGGGCGACCTGGCTGATGCTGCTGATGCCGGTGCCGGAGCTGGCCGACCGCGACCCGGGCAAGCTCGCGGCGCTGGAGCGGCGGGCACGGCAGTGGTTCGGACTCGGGCCGGAGGAGGGGCCGGTGCGCCCAGGCGTGTTGACGGCGCGGACGGACTCGGTGAGCGAGCGGCGGGGCCGGGAACTGCTCGCCGGCCCCTCCTGGGCCCGGGCGCGGAACGAGCTGGTCGCGGGCATCCACGCGGGCGCCACCCCGGACCGGCCGGACCGGCTCTTCCCCGGCGACGTGGCCGGGTTCGCCGACGGCGGCACGGGCGTCGCGCACGGCGCGGCCGGGGTGCTGTACGCACTGCACCGGACCGGCGCCGACCGGCCGCAGGAGTACACGGACTGGCTGGTCGCGGCGGTGCGCCGGCGTGGAGCCCGGCCGGGCACGGGCGGGCTGTACGACGGCCCGCTCGGCGTCGCCGTGGTGCTGGCCCGGCTGGGGCGGCCGGAGGCGGCGGAGGAACTGCTGGCCGGGGCCCGCACGGCCCGTCCGGCGCGTCAGGTCGGTCTGTTCGGCGGGCGGGCCGGCGCCGCGCTCGCCCGGCTGCGGCTGGCGGACGCGCTGGGCGGCCGGCGGGCGGAGGCGGACGCGCTGGCCGACGCCTGCGAGCTGGCGGCGGTGGTCCGCGGCGAGCCGGTGGACGGCCTCGACGCGCCCGCGGCGGCCGGGCTGCTGTACGGCCTGGCGGGCATCGCGCTGCTGCAGCTGCGGCTGTACCGCCGGACCGGCGAGCCGTGGCTGCTGGACTCGGCGCGGCTGGCGCTGGAGCGGGCGACGGCGCAGTGCGTCCGGGTGCCGGACGGCTCGCGGCAGGTGCTGGAGGCCGGACGGCGGCTGGCGTACCTGGACCGCGGGAGCAGCGGGATCGCCCTGGTGCTGCGGGAGTACCAGGAGACGGCCGAACTGCCCGGCGGGGAGGCGTTCCTGGCGGACGTGCGGAAGGTCTGCGCGCCCGGGTTCATCCGGGAGCCGGGGCTGTTCCGAGGGCGGGTCGGGCTGACGCTGGCACTGGACCGGCTGGGCGGGGCGCCGGAGGCCGCGGCCGGGCAGGTGGCGCGGCTGCAGTGGCACCTGGTGGCGCGGCCCGAGGGGCTGCTCGTCCCCGGGATGCGGCTGCGACGGTTCTCGGCGGACCTGCACACGGGGGCGGCGGGCGTGCTGCTGGGGCTGTGGGGGCTGGAGGAGGAGCGCGGGGACGTGCTGGACCTGCTGACCCTGGGGTGAGGGCCCCCGCGGCGGCCGCGGGGCCCCGACGCGGCGTCAGGAGGCGGCGGTGAGGGGGTCCGCCGCGCGCTCGCGGGCGTGCAGGTGGGTCAGCCGGGGGAGCGCGTAGAGGGCGGCGTGGGCGGTGACCTCGCCGGTGGGGGAGGTGACGGCCCCGGTGTCGGTCAGCGCCTCCAGGGTGCGCAGGGCCAGGCGTTCGGGGCGGCCGAGGGCGGCGGCGGCCTCGGGGAGGGTGAAGAGCAGGGACAGCGGCAGGGCGGCGAGCCGGGCGAGGGCGAGGCGGCCCTGGTCGGTGAGGTCCCGCCAGCCGGAGTCGAGGCGGGCCCGGACGGTGACGTCCCCGGCGACCAGCTCGTCCAGGGCGCCCGCCGGGTCCTCCAGCCGGGCCGCGTACTCGGCGAGCGGGAGGTGGCGCAGCACGGCGAGCCGGGTGCCGGCCACCCGGACGGCGAGCGGCAGCAGCCCGCAGGCGTCGACGATCCGGGCGGCGGCCGCGCGGTCGGTGCCGATCCGGCCGGTGCCCACGATGCGGCCGAGCAGTTCCAGGGCCTCGGCGGGGGCAAGCGGCGGGACGGTGATCCGGTGCACCGAGGCCAGGCCGGCCAGCTGACTGCGCGAGGTGACCAGCACGGCGCTCGGGCCGTGGCCCGGCAGCAGCTCCCGCACCACCGACTCGTCCGGGGCGTCGTCCAGCACCAGCAGCATCCGGCGCCCGGCGAGGGAGGCCCGCCACAGGGCGGCGGCCTGGCCGGGGTCGGCCGGGGCGGGGCCGGCCTGGGTGGCGCCCGGTCGGCCGGTGAGGGCGGCGAGTTCGGCCAGCACCTCGGGCAGTGGGCGCGGGGCGCCGTCGACGGTGCGCAGCCGGACGAGCAGCCGGCCGTCCGGGAAGCGGTCGGCGAGCAGGTGGCCGGCGTGTACGGCGAGCGCGGTCTTGCCCATGCCGGCCGGGCCGGAGAGCACGGTGACCCGGCCGCCGCCCGCACCCGACTCGTCCACCAGCTCGCGCAGTTCGGCGCTCCTGCCGGTGAAGTCGGCGGTGTCGGCGGGGAGCAGGACGCCGTGCGGGGCCGCGCCGCGCTCCGGGCGGGACGCGGCGGGCCCGGAGCGGCCGCGGGCGAGCAGCTCGCGGTAGCGGGCGGTCAGGGCGGGGCTCGGCTCCAGGCCCAACTCGCGGGCGAGCAGCTGGCGGTGGGTGTCGTAGACGGCGAGCGCCTCGGCCTGCCGGCCGCACAGGTGCAGGGCGTTCATCCGGGCCGCCTGGAGTCGTTCGCGCAGCGGGTGGCGCTCGGCGGGCTCGGCCAGTTCCTCGGCGACGGCGGTGGCGTTGCCGAGCTCCAACTCCGTCTCCGCCCAGTCCTCGTGGACACCCAGGCAGCGGGTCTCCAGCCGCTGGGCCTCGGCCGCGACGGCGGGGGAGGAGCGCAGGTCGGCGAGCGGCGGGCCCTGCCACAGGTCGAGGGCCTGCCGCAGCAGCCGGGCGGCCGGGGCGAGCGCACCGCCGTCGGCGGCGGCCCGGCCGGCCCGGGCGAGGGCCCGGAACTGCAGGAGGTCCAGCTCGGGTTCGGCCGCCCGCAGCAGGTAGCCGCCGGCCGAGTGGACCAGCCGGTCCGGCCCGTACTCGCGGCCGAACAGGGTGCGCAGGGTGCAGATGTAGACCTGGAGGTTCTTGCGGGCGGTGCGCGGCGGCTCCTCGGGCCAGACCGCGTCGGTGAGCAGGTCGACCGGGACGGCGGTGTTGGCGCGGCTCAGCAGGACGGCCAGCACCAGCCGCTGCTTCAGCGGGCCGAGGGCCAGCGGGCGGCCGTCGGCCGCGCCGGTGAGCGGGCCGAGGACGGAGAAGCGCAGCAGCGTGGGGGCGGCGGGCTGGGCCAGGGGCATCGGCGTACCTCCGGGGCGAGGGCGGTTCTGCGGCGGTTCCGGGGCGGTGCTTGCGGTGCTGACGTGTACGGGGCGGTGCTGACGTGCGTGGGACGCGGTGCGGCGGGAGTGCGGGACGTTCGACCGCGGTCGTCGGTGGGCGCAGGCTACTTGACGGTCGATCGGCACTGAAGGGCACGGAATCGGGCGGGTTCACGCACGCGGCCCTCACAACCCGGGCGTCCGGGGGTGGGATCGGCGGCTGGATTCGCACCGGTGTGCGGATGACGTTCCGGCAGGTCGGACGGGCTGGGCGGCGCGGCCGGCACCCGGCGCGGGGGCGGCGCGCGGTCGTCTGCCGGACCCCCGCCCGGGAGGGCGGGGAACGCGGCGTTCCGGTGGTTCTCGACCGGGCCTCCGTGGCCGGGCGAGCGCGGCCCGAGCAGGAGGGGGTGGTCAGGAGGTCCCGGTCCGCCGGTCGGGAGGTCCCGGCCGGGGCCCGGGAACTCGGGCCCAGCGGCCCCGGACGGGCGGGCCCAAGGGCCCTGGGGCGGGGGCCCGGCCTGTTCGGATCATGGAGCGCCAATCATTCGCACGACGTTCCTAAGGAGCGGGTCCTTGAGCGCCACCCAGGCACAGGGCGACCCCACACGACCGCCGACGGCCGTACCGGCCACGGCGGTTCGGGCCAGGCGGCCCGGTTCGGCCCTGGTCAGGCTGCTGACCACCACCGACCACAAGACGATCGGCACCATGTACCTGGTGTCGTCGTTCGCGTTCTTCCTGATCGGTGGCATCCTCGCCCTGGTCATGCGCGCCGAACTCGCCCGGCCGGGGACGCAGATCCTCTCCAACGAGCAGTTCAACCAGGCCTTCACCATGCACGGCTCGGTGATGCTGCTGCTGTTCGCGATGCCGCTGTTCACCGGCTTCGCGAACTGGATCATGCCGCTGCAGATCGGCGCGCCGGACGTCGCCTTCCCGCGCCTGAACATGCTGTCCTACTGGCTGTTCATGTTCGGCTCGCTGATCGCCGCCGCCGGCTTCGCCACCCCGCAGGGCGCCGCCGACTTCGGCTGGTTCCTCTACGCGCCGCTGTCCGACGCGGTCCACTCGCCCGGCGTCGGCTCCGACATGTGGATCATGGGGGTGACGCTTTCCGGCTTCGGCAGCATCTTCGGCGCCGTCAACTTCATCACCACCATCATCTGCATGCGCGCCCCCGGACTGACCATGTTCCGGATGTCCATCTTCTGCTGGAACGTGCTGCTCACCTCGGTGCTGGTGCTGCTGGTCTTCCCCGTGCTGGCCGCCGCGCTGCTGGCCCTGGAGGCCGACCGCAAGTTCGGCGCCCACGTCTTCGACCCGGCCAACGGCGGGGCGATGCTCTGGCAACACCTGTTCTGGTTCTTCGGCCATCCCGAGGTGTACATCCTGGCGCTGCCGTTCTTCGGCATCGTCTCCGAGATCATCCCGGTGTTCAGCCGCAAGCCGATGTTCGGCTACGCCGGCCTGATCGCCGCCACGGTGGCCATCGCGGGCCTGTCGGTGACGGTGTGGGCGCACCACATGTACGTCACCGGGCAGGTGCTGCTGCCGTTCTTCTCCTTCATGACCTTCCTGATCGCGGTGCCGACGGGCGTGAAGTTCTTCAACTGGGTCGGCACCATGTGGAAGGGCTCGCTGAGCTTCGAGACCCCGATGCTGTGGACGGTCGGCTTCCTGGTCACCTTCCTGTTCGGCGGCCTGACCGGCGTGCTGCTCGCGGCGCCGCCGATCGACTTCCACGTCTCGGACTCGTACTTCGTCGTCGCCCACTTCCACTACACGCTGTTCGGCACCGTGGTGTACGCGATGTTCGCCGGCTTCCACTTCTGGTGGCCCAAGATGACCGGCAAGAAGCTCGACGAGCGGCTCGGCCGGATCACCTTCTGGACACTGACCGTCGGCTTCCACGCGACGTTCCTGGTGCAGCACTGGCTCGGCGCCGAGGGCATGCCCCGCCGCTACGCCGACTACCTGGCGTCCGACGGCTTCACCACCCTCAACACCTTCTCCACCATCGGCTCGTTCCTGCTCGGCCTGTCGATCCTGCCGTTCCTCTACAACGTCTGGAAGACCGCCAAGTACGGCGAGAAGGTCACCGAGGACGACCCGTGGGGCTGGGGCCGCTCGCTGGAGTGGGCGACCTCCTGCCCGCCGCCGCGGCACAACTTCGTCAAGCTGCCGCGGATCCGCTCCGAATCCCCGGCCTTCGACCTGCACCACCCGGACATCGCTGCCCTGGACGTCCTGGAGAACAGCGGCAAGCCCGCCACGCACCTGGGCGACGTGGAACCGGCGAAGTACGACCGGCCGCTGAGCCGGGCGGACCGCGCCCGGGTGGCGTCGGCCCTCCCGGCCGCCGCCCCGGCCGCTGGATCGCGCACCGATTCGCCCACCGATGCGCCCACCCCGGGCGGCTGAGGCCGCTCCCCCGAACGCCGTCCCCGCCCGCGTCGCTGCCCCCGGGCGGGCGGGGACGGCCCGTCAGCTCCGCCCCCTCACCCCTTCGTGACCAGGAAGGCCGGGTCGTGAACCACACCGTTCTCGCCATCGGCACCGCTGCCCTCACCGCGAGCGGCTGTGTCTGGTACCTGCCCGCCATCGCCGACCTCCAGGCCGGCGCCGACCGCCCCCGCTCCACCCGCACCGCCGCGGCGGCGTGCGTGCTGTGGTGGGCGGCGCTCGCGCTGGCGGGCGGACTGCTGCTCGTCGTACCGGACTGGCGGCCCGCCGCGCAGATCGCGCTGGCCGGCCTGGTCGGCGGCGCGGCGCTGCGGGTGCGCGCGCGGTGGGACCGGCGGCGGGAGGTACGGGAGACGGCGGCGCGGTGGGCCGCACTGGACGCCGGCCCCGCCCCGCGCACCGGCCGGCCGCTCGCCGTCGGCCTCGCCGCCTGGCTGGTGGTCGGCGCCGCCGTCGGCTCCCTGGGCGCGGTGGCGATCCTGCTGTCGGGCGGCGGCGGGGCCGGCCCGCGCGTGGTCCTGGCAGGGGTCGGCGGCGCGGGCGTCGCCCTGGTGTTCCTGCTGGTCGGGCTGGGGAACGTCCGGCGGCAGGGCCGCTGAGCGCGACGTCGGGCGGCGCGAATGGGGCCGTTCGGCCCTGGGGGACGGCCGCGCGGTGGGCGATGATGCCCTGGGCCCCGCTGGGAGTGTGCGGGGGTGACGAAGGTGGAGCCGAGTGATGGCGACCAAGACGGCGGGGGCCGAGGCCTCGGCACCGGTCCGGGTGTTCCTGCTGGACGACCACGAGGTGGTGCGCCGCGGGGTGCACGACCTGCTGGACGGCGAGCCCGACCTGGAGGTGGTCGGCGAGGCGGCGACCGCCGAGCAGGCGCTCGTCCGGGTGCCCGCGCTGCGGCCCGACGTCGCCGTCCTGGACGTCCGCCTGGGCGACGGCGACGGCGTCTCGGTCTGCCGTGAGCTGCGCTCCCGGATGCCCGACCTCGCCTGCCTGATGCTCACCTCCTTCGACGACGAGGAGGCCCTGCTGGACGCCGTGATGGCGGGCGCCGCCGGGTACGTGCTGAAGCAGATCAGCGGGACCGACCTGGTCGCCGCCGTCCGCACCGTCGCCTCCGGCCGCTCGATGCTCGACCCCGGCGCGGCGACCCGCCTGCTCAACCGGCTGCGCAGCGACGCCGAACCCGCCCAGCCGGTCACCACCGGCCCCGGGCTGACCGTGCGCGAGCAGGAGGTGCTGGCGCTGATCGGCGAGGGCCTGACCAACCGGCAGATCGGCGAGCGGCTCTACCTCGCCGAGAAGACGGTGAAGAACCACGTCTCGCGGCTGCTCGCCAAGCTCGGCGTGGAGCGGCGGGTGCAGGCCGCGCTGATCGCCACCGAGCTGCGCCAGGCGGCCGCCGCCCCGTCGTCCCTGCTGCGCGGCGGCCGGGGCTGACGGTCGGGGGCGGACCGGGGGCGGTGGGCAGGGGGGACGGAAATCCGGCCCGGCGAACGGCCCGGGCCGGTGGGGAACGGCGGACGGGGCCCTCGGCGGGCTCCGCCGGGACCATCGGCCCTCGTGACCGGGCCCGGGACAGGGCGAGCATCACTGGTATGAACCGCGACCACGTCCCGGCCCCCCGGCTCTCCTCGTACGACCGGCCCGACCTGCCCGGGCTCCGTGAACTCGACCGGAACCGGGCGTTGGAGCTGCTGGCCCGGGCCGCCGTCGGCCGGGTGGTCTACACCATCGGCGCCCTCCCGGCCGTCCTGCCGGTGCCCTTCCGGCTGGTGCCCGGCGGTGTGCTGGTCTCCGCGCCCGCCGACTCCGAACTGACCCGGGCGGTCGACGGCGCCGTGATCGCCTTCGAGGCCGACGAGGTGGACGGCCGGGACGGCTCCGGCTGGTTCGTCACCGTCCTCGGCCACGCCCACGTCCGCCGGGCCGGCGCGACCGCCCCCGACGCCGTGCGGATCCGCATCCGCCCGGAGCTGGTCATCGGCCGCTGCCTGGCGTGACCGCCCCGGGCGGCGGTCCGTCCGTCCCCTACGCTGGGCCGGACATCGCCGACGGAGGGACCGTGACGCCGTGTTCGACCCCGTGATCGCCGCACTGTACGAGCGGGACGAGACCAGCCGGTCGCTGGGCATCGCCCTGGAGGAGGTGTCCGCCGGGCGGGCGGTGATGCGGATGACGGTGGCCGCGACGATGGTCAACGGGCACGGCACGGCGCACGGCGGCTTCCTGTTCCTGCTGGCCGACGCGGCGTTCTCGTACGCCTGCAACAGCCACGGCCCGGTGACCGTCGCCCAGGCGGCGCAGGTGGCCTTCCTGGCCCCGGCGGCCGTCGGGGACGAGCTGGTCGCCGAGGCGGTGGAGCGTTCGCGGGCCGGGCGCACCGGGATCTACGACGTGACGGTGCGCCGGGTGGACGGAAGGGTGATCGCCGAGTTCCGGGGGCAGAGCGCGACGATCGGGGGCCGGCCGCAGCCGGCGGCCTGAGGCAACGCCTCAGTCCTTCGGGCGCTCGTCCAGGACCTGCTGGAGCTTGCCGGTCCGGGGGTTGGTGACCAGCTCCGAGCGCGGCACCCACTCCACCGCGAGGTCGTGCAGGCTGCCGAGGGCGACCTCCGACGGGTAGAGCGGCAGGGCCGCGTAGACGGCCTCGACCAGCCGGTCGGCGAGGTCAGCGAGGTCGGCGGGCGGCGGGCCGAGGTGGCCGAGCCGCAGGATCAGGCCGTCCCGGCCGTCCCAACGCCGCTGCACCAGCTGCATCCCGGCGATGTGCCGGTCCGGGTCGGCGGCGATCAGGACGGCCCGGACCTCCTCGGTGGGCAGGGTCACGGTGCCGACCCGGGCGCCCTCGGTGGAGCGGCCCAGCAGGCGGAAGCGGCGGCACTCGCCGTCCGCCCACTCGGCGCGGTCGCCGGTGGGGTAGCGCAGGATCGGCATCAGGGTGCGGAACAGGTTGGTGACCACGACCCGGCCGGGCCTGCCGGGGGCGGTGATCGCCTCGCCGGTGGCCTCGTCGAGCAGTTCCACCACCGTGCGGTCGGCGAAGGCCTCGTGGACCCGGACGTCGTCCCCGGGGACGGGGGCGCCCACCAGCCCGGCATCGTTGGAGGCGTAGCCGACCGAGGCGACGGCCGCCTTCGGGAAGGCCCGGGAGAGCAGCGGGCGCAGGTCGGCGAAGAGCAGGTCGCCGCCGAACAGCAGCAGTTCCACCCCGTCGGCGCGCTGCCCGCGCTCGATCAGGCACTCGGCGACGGCGCTGAGCTTCATCGGCTCGCCGGCCAGCACCTGCACGCCGAAGCCGGCGATCAGATCGGCGATGTACGGGTTCGGGGCGGCGCCGCCCACGCCGAGGCGGACGTTGTCCACCGGTGCGTGGTGCAGGGCGTTCTCGATGTAGAGGAAGCCGCCGTAGAGCTCGCCGGCGGTGAACAGGTTGGCCACCCGGTGTCCGGGCCGCAGGCCGGCCCGGACGAGCCCGGCGCCGAAGGCGGTCACCGAGTCGGCGTGTTCGCCGCGGGTCCACGGGGAGAACTTGGGGACTCCGGTGGTGCCGCCGGTCTTGTAGACGCCGGCGTCGGTGAGCGGGCCGGTCAGCACCCGGTTGTCGGGCCAGGTGTTGGCGGCCCAGAACGCGGCCTGGTCGATCACCGGGAGCAGCTCGATCCGGTCGGTGTCCGGGGGCAGGTCGCGGTAGAGCTCGGCGTAGAACGGGGAGTTGGCGCGGGCGAACCGGATCAGCTCGGCCAGGGGCTTCGCGGGCACGGGGGCTCCATGGGGCAGAAGGCAGAAGGCAGAAGGCAGAAAGGCAGGAGGCGGGGGGAAAGCGGGTCAGGAGGCGGGTGCGGGCCGTCCGAGCCAGGTCCGGGCGAGGGCCTGCACGGCGGAGCCGTCCGGGTCGGCGAGCTTGGCGGCCAGGTAGGCGGCGGCCCACGGGTCGGTGGGCACCCGGAACGGCGGTCGCCGCTCGCGCAGGGTGCGGACCACGACCTCGGCGACCTCCCGGGCCGGCTGGCCGGCCGACTCCCAGCCCTGGCCGCCGACCCAGTCCAGGTAGCCGGCGAAGGTGGGCGCGTACGGGCCGGAGGCGGCGTGGATGGTGGTCCGGTCGATGTCGGGGAAGACGCCGAACCCGGTGTCCGGCACGAAGCCGGGCACCACCACCGAGACCCGGACGCCGTGCGCCGCCGCGACCGGGGCGAGCGCCTCCATGAACCCCTCCACGGCGAACTTGGCCGCGCAGTAGGCCTCGTTGAACGGCTGGCCGACCACCCCGTGCACGCTGCCGACGGTGACCAGCCGGCCGCCGGCGGCGCGCAGCAGCGGCATCGCGGCCCGGCTGACCGAGACGACGCCGAAGAAGTTGACCTCCAGGTTGGCGCGCAGCGCCGCCTCGGTGGACATCTCCAGGGTCGGGTCGGAGTTGGACACGCCCGCGTTGTTGACGACGGCGTCGAGCCGCCCGTACGACCGGTGCACGGCGTCCAGGCAGTCGGTGACCGAGCCGGGGTCGGTGACGTCCAGTCGGCGGACGTCCACGGCGGCCCCGGCGGCCTCGGCGGCGCCGCGCAGCGCCCTGGCGCGGTCGGGCTCGCGCATCGTCGCGACCGTGGTGTACCCGGCCCGGGCCGCGGCGACGGCGGTGGCCAGGCCGATGCCGGAGGAGGTGCCGGTGATCAGCAGGACCTTTCCGGCGGGGTCGGCGAGCTGCTCCTCCTGCTCCTCGGGCCCGTTCACGTTCTCCTCGGGCCCGTTCACGCGGCGCCCTCCGTACGCGGTTCGGCGTGGCCCTCGCCGAGTGGTGCGGTGCCGCCCTCCGTACGCGGTTCGGCGGCGTCCAGCAGCGGCTGGAGGCCGAGGGCGGGGAGGAAGGAGCAGGCGGCGAGCAGGGTGCCGCCGGCCATCACCGCCCGGGCGGCGTCCAGGATCCCGAGCGGGCCGGTGAGCAGGGAGACGGCCAGGCCGCCGACCAGCGCGGCGAGCGGGATCACCCCCCAGGTGACGGTCCGGAAGGCGGCGTGCATGACGCCCTGGTTGTGGGCGGACATCCTCGACTGCCGGCACGGGGCGCTGCACACGTTGATGCAGGACATGAAGAAGCCGTAGCAGCCCATGGTCACCGCGATCACCGGTCCGGCGGGCAGGGCGGGCGCGGCGAGCACACCGAGGCCGACCAGGCAGTGCAGCAGCAGCGACCAGGCCATCGTCCGCCCCAGGCCGAACCGCCGGGAGAGCCGGGGCGCGACCACGGCGCCGGCCAGCGCGCCGAGCGCGGCGACGGACATGGCCGCACCGAAGACGCCGACCTTCACGCCCAGGCCGCGGTAGGCGAGGACGGGCAGCACGGTGACGAAGACCGGCCCGCCGCAGTTGAGGACGACGGCCGCCAGGACCACCCGGCGCAGCACCGGGTCGGCCCAGTTGAGCCGGAAGCCCCGGGCCAGCCGCTCCCGGATCGAGCCCTGCTCCACCGTCCGCTCGCCCCACGGGCGCATGGCGCGGAAGCAGGCCGCCGAGACGAGGTAGCTGGCCGCGTCGACCAGCAGGGCGGTCACGCCGAGCGCGCTGTAGAGGGCGGCGGCGATGGACGGCCCGGCGACCTCGGAGACCGAGCCGCTGCCCTCCAGCCGGGAGTAGGCGCGGACCATGCCGTCCTTCGGCACCACGGCGGGGACGGCGACGAGGTAGCCGACGTTGAAGAAGATCGTCGCGCCGCTGATCACCGCCACGCAGCCGAACAGCAGCGGGGTGGAGAGCAGGTCCAGCGCGTACGCGAGCGGGATCGCCGCCACCGCGACCAGCCGGACCAGGTCGCAGACGAGCATCGTGCGGCGCTTGTCCCAGCGGTCGACCAGCACCCCGGCGACCGGCCCGAGCAGCGGGATGCCGAGGTACTGGGCCATCGCCACCACGCCGACCTGCAGGGCGGAGGCGTGCAGCACGAAGATCATCAGGGTGGGGACGACGAAGACGGTGACCTTGTCTCCGACCAGGCTGACGGTCTGCCCGGCCCAGAACAGGGAGAAGCTCCGGCCGAGCGGCGCCGGGCGGGCCGGATCCGCCGTGGCGGCGTGGGCGGAGTCGGCCGTCACGGGCTGTGCGGAGTCCGCCGTCACGACTCCTCCCGGACGACCAGCGCGGCCGTCTTGCCGGTGCGGCCGTTGCTGACCAGCTCCGCCACCGGGCGCACCCGGAAGGACCCCGGGTCGTGCTGGAAGGCGGTGCTGAGGGTGAACGTGGCGGCGAACAGCTCCTTGCGCAGCCGCTCGACGTCCGGGCAGCTGTTCGGTCCGCCGTTCGAGTCGTCCCCGGGGCCCGTCGTCAGCACCAGGACCTCCACGGCCGTCGCCCGGCCGCCCTGCTCGGTGAGCACCACCTGGGCCCGGGCCACGCCCGGTTCGCGCTCCGTCCGGGTGATCAGCTCGTCCACGTCCAGCCCGAGGCCGCGGACCTGGACGACGCTGTCGCGCCGGCCCAGGACGCGCATCGCGGGCTCTGGGCGGCCGCACGGGCAGGAGGTCAACTCGCCCGCGTCGCCGGTGCGGTAGCGCAGCACCGGGTTGAGCATCTCCGGGTCGAGGGTGGTGAAGTCCAGCAGGCCGTCGGCGTCGGCGTGCACCAGCTGGGTCGGCAGCGGGTGGAAGACGTCCGCCGGGCAGTGCGGGGTGTTGGTGCCCACCACCCAGGTCTCGGTGCTGCCGAACATGCCCCAGCGCCGCGCCTGCGGGGCCACCGCGGCCAGGTCGTCCGCCAGCTGGTGCTGCCAGGCCTCGCCGAGCCACAACACCTTGCGCAGCGAGGGCAGTTCGATGCCGGCGGCCCGGGCGTGGGCGAACCAGAGCCGCAGCACGCTGGGGGTGCCGCCGATGGCCGTCACCCGGCGGGCGGCGAGGAAGGCCAGCCAGTCGTCGTACTCCTCCTTGGCGACCGAGCCGAGCGCGATGATCCGGCAGCCGGAGAGGTCGGCGAGCGCGGCGGCGAGGAAGTGCGCGCCCCACATCCGCCCGGCGCCCCAGGCGTTGACGAAGACGTCCGTCGGCTCGAGGGGCTGCCAGTGTTCGTGTACGCCGGCCATGTAGAAGCCGGTGGGGGCGTAGCCGACCTTCGGGGCGCCGGTGCTGCCGCCGCTCTGGAACAGCCAGGTGGCGGACTGCTCGGCGGTCGGCTCCAGGTGCGCGAGGGCGGTGTTGAGGTCGTCCTTGGCCAGCGGCGGGAGGTCGGCGAGCCGGTCCAGGGTGTCCGCGCCGAGGTGGTCCGGGTAGCGCGCGGCCAGGCCGGGGACGCCCCGCAGCCGCTCCAGGGTGCGCCGGGCCACGTGCAGCCGGGGCCCGGCGGCCTCGGGGGAGAGGGAGAAGGCGGTCATCGGGGGTCCGTCCGGTGGGCAGGGGAAGGGGAGGGGGCGAGGTCGAGGGTGAGCGGGCGGGCGCCGGCGGCCAGCCATGTGGCGTGGCCGTCCCGGTAGGCGGCGAACCGGGCCCGGGTGACGTCGCGCTGGAGGGTGCGGTCCGGGTCGGTGTGGTCCGGGGCGATCACGCCGTCCGGCTCCAGCTCGGAGAACCAGTACCGCTCGCCGTCGTGCAGGAAGTCGACGCAGAAGAACGGGATCGGCAGCCGCTCGGCGAACCAGGCGGTGGCGGCGGCGAGTTCGGGCGGCACCGGCGGGAACTCCATGGCACCGCCGCGGCTGGCGTTGGCGACCGGGGAGCCGGGCTCGGGGGTGCGCTTCATCACCGCGTACGGCCGGCCGTCGACCACATAGACCCGGTAGTCGACGGTGCCGTCGCCCAGGTACGGCTGGATCACCAGGGTGGTGTCGCCGCCCTGGGCGAGGCTGGCCAGGCCCCGGACGTCCTCGGGGCCGCGGGCCAGGTTGATCCCCCCGCCGCCGCACCAGCCGGCGGGTTTGACGATGGCCGGGTAGGTCATGTTCCCGAGCGCGACCTCGTAGCCGTGCTTGGCGGTGTCCCGGCCCGTCCCGATCCGCACGGTCGGGATGGTCGGTACCGGGGAGCCGGCCAGGAACAGCAGGGTGGCCAGCTTGTCGTTGCCGATCAGCGACACCTGCGGCGGGAACGGCAGGTAGAAGCCGGCCTGTTCGAGCACCGCGTACAGCGCGTACTGGTTGAAGACGTCCATCGACTGGTACGGCAGCGAGTAGAGCGCGGTGATGAACAGGGTGTCCTCGGGGGTGACGGGCTCGTCGTCCACGTACACCCGGGGCCGGCCGGGAGCGGTGGCGTCCACGGTGACGGCGTCCGGGGCGTGCCGGCTCCAGCGCAGTCCGAGGTCGGCGGCGCTCTCGGCGTAGAGGTCCCAGAAGAAGCCGTGCCACATCTCGGCCATCCGGGAGGACTCCCGGTCGGGGAAGATCCAGCACATCCGGCGCAGACCGTCGGCCGGGGGATGGGCGCTCATCGTGCTCCTCGTTCTGCTCGTGCTGCTCGTGCTGCTCGTGCGGCGGGGGGCGCCGGTGCGGCGCGGGGTGCGGGGGAGGAGTCGGCCCACCAGCGGCGGCCGGCCTCGGGGAGGGTGTCCACCGGGTCGTAGTAGGGGTGGCGCCGGTCGAGCGCGGCCTGCGGGCCGCTGCCGCCCTCCAGGCTGGTGCGGTAGTTCTTGGTCCAGTACGAGACGCCGCGCTCCCGGTCGTACTCCACCGCCTGGTGCACCCAGCGCTTGCCGACGTGCGGGACGTCGCAGACCAGGCGCGGGGTGGCGTACCCGGGCAGGTAGCCCATGATCGCCTCCTGGAGGTGCTGCGCCCGGTGCAGCGGGGTCCGCCAGTGCTCCGCGCCCGGGACGAGGTCGCAGAGGTAGAAGTAGTACGGCAGGACGTTCGCCTCGCCCTGCAGCGCGAAGCAGAGGTCCAGCAGGTCCTCCGGGGTGTCGTTGACGCCGCGCATCAGCACGCCCTGGTTGCGGACGTCCCGCACGCCCGCGTCCAGCAGCGCCCGGGCCGCCTCGGCGACCAGCGGGGTGACCGAGCGGACGTGGTTGGCGTGGGTGTGCACCGCGAGGTTGACGGCCCGGCCGGCGGCGACGGCGGCGACCCTCGCCACGCCCTCCAGCACGTGCGGCTGCAGCCAGTGCTGCGGCAGGCCGACCACGGCCTTGCTGGCCAGCCGGATGTCGCGCACCGAGCCGAGGTCCAGCAGCCGCAGCAGGAAGGACTCCAGGCGCGGCCAGGGCACGTTGGCGAGGTCGCCGCCGGAGACCACCACGTCGCGCACCGCGGGGGTGCGTTTGAGGTAGTCGAGCATCTGCTCCTGCCGGTCGCCGGGGCGCAGCCGCAGCCGGGTCTTGGCCACCTGCGGGGTGGAGGTGCCGACCAGGTCCATCCGGGTGCACTGGCCGCAGTACTGCGGGCAGGTGGCGGTCAGTTCGGCCAGCACCTTGGTCGGGTAGCGGTGGGTCAGGCCCTCGACCGCCCACATGTCCGTCTCGTGCAGGGAGTCCCGCTCGGCCAGCGGGTGGCTGGGCCAGTGCGGGTGGCGGTCGCTGCGCACCGGCAGCATGTAGCGGCGCACCGGGTCCGCCAGGAACGCCTCGGTGAAGGCCTCCGGGGTGGTGGGCGCGCCGGGTGCCATGGTGTTCAGCACCTGCGGCGGCAGCAGGATCGGCATGGTGGCGAAGTCGGCCTGGTCGGCGGTGAGTTCGTCGTAGAGGCGGTCGGTGAGCAGGCCGCCGGCGACGGCCCGCAGCTGGCGGGTGTTGCGGACGGAGTGGGCGCGCTGCCACTGGGCGTCGCGCCACTGCGCCGCGGTGACCTGCCGCCAGCCGGGCAGCCGGCGCCAGTCCGGTTCGACCAGCGGCGTCCGCACGTACTGGTACGGCTGGCGGATCACGGGGTGGTCCACGGGGTGGTCCACGGCGCGTTACCGGTCGGTGAGGAGGGCGGCGTGGCGGGTGCGCAGTTCGCGTTTGAGCACCTTGCCGGTCGGCCCGAGCGGGAAGTCCTCGGCCGTCCGGGCGATCCGGACGGCGGCGAGGGCGGCCAGCCCGGCGTCGACCAGCGCCGCGTTGGCCGCGGCCCGTACCTCCTCGGCCGTGGCCTCGGCCGCTTCGGCCTGCAACTGCACGACGGCGATGGGCTGTTGGCCGGCGCCCGGTCCCGCAGGGACGCCGACCACCGAGCAGTCCCGGACCAGGCCCGCGCAGTCGGCCAGCAGCACCTCCTCGATCGGCAGGCTGTAGACCGGGCCGGCGGCGGTGTCGATGACGTCGACCGTGCGGTCGAGGTGGTAGTAGCGGCCGTCGGCGTCGCGGCGGGCGATGTCGCCGGTGAGCCAGTAGCCGGACAGCTCGAAGCTCGCGGTCAGCCGCTCGTCGTTCCAGTACCCCGGGGTCAGGGAGGGCGCGTCCACCGCGAGCAACCCGACGGTGCCGTCCGGGACTTCGGCGCCGTCGTGGTCCAGGACGGCGGCCTTGCGGACGACCTCCAGCGGCTTGCCCACGCAGCGGTCGTCGCGGGCGCTCTCCGGGGTGGTGACCTGGCCGAACAGTGCCATGCCCATCTCGGAGGAGCCCAGCCCGTCGATGAACTGCGAACCGGGAAGGGCGGGTTGCTCGGCCTTCTCGTGCGGCAGCAGCCAGGGGCGGATCAGCCCGGCAGGCCGCTCTCCGAGGGTCACCAGGCGGCGGATGTGCCCGTGGTGCGCGCTGTCGCCGGTGTTGAACCAGGAGTGCACCCGGGCCGCGCCGCGCACCGGCAGCTCGCCGGTGGCCAGTTCGACGAAGGTGCGCGGGAAGGAGGCCACCATGGTCGGTCGGAAGGCCTCCATCACCGGTTCGACCACGGCGCGCCGCCAGTCGGACATCACCACGGTCGGCAGGCCGAGCAGGACGGCGGTGAGGAAGTAGCTGAGGCCGCCGGCGTGGGTGTGCGGCATCAGCGACATCAGTCGGTCGTACGGCTCGGCGGGGAAGCGCACCATGCGCGGCTGCTTGCCGTCCCAGAAGGCGCGGTGCGTCAGCATGGTGGACTTGGGGGTGCCGGTGGTGCCGGAGGAGTGGATCAGCGCGACCACGTCCTCGGCGGCGTGCCGGTACGGGTGGGCGGCGGGCAGCGCGACGGCTCCGGCGTCGAAGGCCCGCACCTCGGCGGCGAGGGCGAGGAAGCGTGGGCGGCGCTGCGGGTCCGCGCGGTAGGCGGCGGCCAGCCGGGTGGTGTCGTCGGCGACGACCCCGACCACCCCGACGTGGTCCAGGTAGCGGACCATCACGTCGTGCCGCATCGCGTCGTTGACCAGCGCGGGGACGGCGCCCAGCGAGGTGAGCGCGAGGAAGTGCAGCAGCGGCTCCAGGCCCTCGCCGATGACGACGGCGACCGGCTCGCCGGGACGCACCCCGTTGGCGTGGTACCAGGCGGCGTAGCGGTCGCGCAGGGCGACCAGGTCGAGCAGGCTGTGGCCGCGCAGCACGACCTCGCCGCGGTGGTCGGTGCGGTGGGTGAAGACGAACGGGACGGACCGGTGGGGGTTCGCCGCGACCGCGTGGTCGAGGAAGTTGCCCGCCCCGAGCTCGGGTTCGGTCATCAGCCGCTCTCTGGCGGCGAGGGGCGCGATGGGGCTCTGGTCGCTCATGGCGGTCTCCGGGCGTGGGGTGCCGGGCGCGGGTTCTCGTGGAACGGCGCCTGGGAGGGGATGAGGGGGTGGCCCGCGGGCCCGTCGGGGCGTGCGGGCGGTGGGGGAGGGGGACGCGGGGGTGGGGCGGGGGTGGGGCGGGTGGCAGGCTGCGGGGGCCGCGGTGGCAGGGTCAGGAGCGGTCGAGGATCTCGGCGACCACCCGCCGGCCGGAGCGGATCGCGCCCTCCATCAGCCCGAAGAAGGCGGTGCTGGTCTCGGTGCCGGCCCAGTGCACCCGCCGGTGCGGCGCGGTCAGCGTCGGGCCGAGCCGCGTCCAGTCGCCGGGCCCCAGCAGGGCGGCGTAACACCCCTGGCTGTACGGGTCGTTGAGCCAGTCGGTGACGTGGAAGCCGATCGGCTCGGGGAGCATCGGGAACAGTCGCGCCGCCTGGGCGAGGGCTTCGGCGCGCTGCCGCTCCGGGGTGAGCGCGCCGAAGCGGTGGGCCTCGGCGCCGGTGACGAACCCGGTCAGGACGCCGATCCCGCTGCCGGGGGAGTCGTCCACGGTGGAGAGCAGCGGCCCCCGGGCGTTGACCGACCAGCCCGAGAGGCCGTGGTCGCGCCAGAGCGGGGCCGGGTAGACCAGGTGGACCTTGACCGCACAGCCGCGCGCGGTGCGCTCTCCGGCCCGGGGCACCGGCAGGGCCGGCTCGTGGGCGATCGCGTCGGCGAGCAGCGGGGGCAGCGCCAGCACCGCGACGTCCGCCCGGTGGGCGCCGCGCCCGGTGTGCACCGTCACCGCGTCGTCGTCCTGGTGGACGGCCCGGACCGCCTCGCCCAGCCGGACCCGGTCGCCCAGGCGCTCGGCCAGCCGTTCGCACAACTGGTGGGCGCCGCCGTCGATCCGGTCCTGCTGGGCGCCGCCGGCGAAGGCGTTGAGGTAGCGCAGGCCGCCGCCGGAGCGCAGGTAGAAGGCGAGGTGCAGGACGGATATGTCGGCCGGATCGGCGGCGCACATCTCGCCCAGGAAGAGCGGGAAGAACAGCCTGGCGTCCGGGTGGGCGAGGTGCTGCTCGGCCCACTCGGCGGCGGTCAGGGTGTCCAGCCGTTCGGCGTCCGGGGTGAGCCAGGGGGCCTCCGGCCGTACGGCGGCGGTGAGTTCGGCCAGCCGCTCGAACAGGTCGCCGAGGGCGACGGCGTCGAGCGGGGGGAAGCGGCCCTCCCGGGTGGCCGCCGCGGTGCAATCGTCGTCGGCGGAGGCGTCCCGGGCGTCGTTCTCGGCGGCGGAGCCGAGAGCGAAGCGGCTGGCGCCGAGCATCGTGGTGGGGGCGGTCTTCAGCCCCAACTCCGCTATCAGAGCGTGCAGTTCGGTGTGCTTGTCGCCGAGGTAGGCGGCGCCGGCGTCCACCCGGCTGCCGGGGGCGGCCTCGATGCCGTGGGTGCGTCCGCCGACCCGGTCCCGGGCCTCCAGGACGGTGACCTCGATCCCGTGGGCGGCCAGCCCGGTGGCCGCGGTGAGCCCCGCCAGGCCGGCACCGACCACGACCGCCGATCTTCGCCGGCCCTCGGGTCCGTGGCCGTCGCGTCTCCGGTCCTCGCTCATGCGGCGGCCGTGATGCGCTGCGCGAGGCGGGTCGGGGTGGGCGCGAGCAGGAAGTCGTCGAAGCCCAGCTCGACGCCGTGGGTGCGGGCGACGGCGCTCAACACCCGGGTGGCGACCAGGGAATCACCGCCGAGGTCGAAGAAGTCGGAGTCGGCGGTGACGTCCTCGCGTTCCAGGACGCGCCGGAAGACGGCCACCAGGGCGTCCGCGGTGGCGGGTGTGGTGAGGTCAGTGCTCAAGGGAGGTCTCCTTCGACCTGTCGGGGGGAGTCGCGTAGCGCAGGTGGCAGCCGGCCCGGTCGATCTTTCCGCTCGGGGTGTGCACCAGGCGGGGCACGACGGTGATCCGGCCCGGCACGAGGTGGCCGGGCACCCGGTCCCGCAGGTAGGACAGCAGAGTGCGGTCCAGCCCTCGGACCGGGGGCTGCGGGCGGGCCACCACGTAGGCGACCAGGGTGGTGCGGCCGGCCACGGTGGTTCCGGTGACGGCGGCGGCGGTGACGTCGGGATGCCCGGTGAGGTGCGCCTCGACCTCGGAAGGGTCCACCCGGATGCCGCGGACCTTCAACTCGCCGTCCAGGCGGCCCTGGTGGGTGAGCAGTCCGTCCGGATCGCGGCTCATCCGGTCGCCGGTGCGGAAGAACCGCGCGCCGTCGAGGGTGGTGAACCGCGCCGCGGTCGCCTCCGGCAGGCCGAGGTAGCCGAGCGCGACGGCGGGGCCGCCGATCAGCAACTCGCCCTGCTCGTCGAGCCGTTCGACGACGTGCGGCAGGGCGCGCCCGATCGGCGCGCGGGTGGCGCCGTCCCAGGTCCGCCCGGGTGCCCGTGGGCCGGAGAGGTCCACGGCGTGGGTGATCTGGGTGGTCTCGGTGCAGCCGTAGGTGTTCAGCAGCCGGATCGCCGCCGTGGGCAGCCGGGACCAGTCGGCCAGCCGGGCCGGACCGGCCGCCTCCCCGCCGATCACCAGCAGGCGCAGGCAGGAGGGCAGTCGGTCGCCCGAATCGACCAGGTGGTGCACCAGTTCGTGCCAGAAGGCGGTCGGCAGGTCCAGTACGGTGATCCGCTCGCGCCCGACGGTCCGCAGGAACCGGGGGAACGACCCGCTGTGCGCGTCCCGGTCCATGACCAGGGTCGCGCCCGTGGTGAGCGTCGGGAGGATCTCCTCGAAGCAGGTGTCCCAGTTGAGCGAGGCGAACTGGAGGACCCGGTCCTCGGGGGTGAGGTCGAACAGCCCTCCCAGCGCGTGGGCGGTTGCCGCGGCCGCCCGGCGCGGTGTCACGACGGGTTTCGGCTGCCCGGTCGAACCCGACGTGAAGAGAATGTAGGCCGGTTGGTCCGGGTCGTGTTCCGGGGCGCTCCCGGCGTGGTTCGCCGGGAGGGTTCCCGGGGGGTCCCCGGATAACTCCTTCGGTTCCGGTAACTCCACCAAGGGGAGGTCGAGTCGGAGGATGTCGCCGGTGCTGCCGGACACCGCGGTACGACACCCGGCGGCCGCCGCCATGGCGTGTCGGCGGGCCGTCGGGAATGCCGGATCGACGGGGCAATAGGTGCCCCCGGCGGTCAGCACGCCGAGAAGTGCGACCACCGTTTCCGGCGCGTGGATCGCCGGCACGGCGACCGTGCCGGGATCCGGGCCCAGGCGGGTGGCCAGGGCGTTCGCCGACTCCAGGAGCCGGCCGTAACTCAGGGCGTGTCCGTTGTGGACAATCGCCGGACGACGGGGATTTCGACGTGCGATATCGCTGAACACGTCGAGCAGGTCGGGGACGACCCGGAGGGAACCACGATTATTTGACATGCCCGCCCCAAATGGCGCTGAGAAGTGCTCATCCGTGCTCGGCGAACGGCGACTCTACCTTCGAACATGCGTGGCGACAATGGATGTTGAGGGTGTTCTTCCAAGGGGTCGTGGCAGAACTGTGAACCACCCTCGGGCGGTACGGTCGTTCGGGTAAGGACGGTGCCGGAGCGCCGTTCTGACGTCACATCAGCACCACGGCGCGCGGCCCTTGCCCCGGCGCCCGCCGGTCCGCTTGACTCGATCAGGGTCTTCGGGGAGGTGAGGTGGTCGTGGAGCGCGCGGGCCTGGCCCGCGAAGAACAGGTCCTCGGCGGCCTCGCAGATCAGGGCGGGGAGGAGTCCGCTCTCCAGGCCGAGCCGGGACGACGGGTGTCCGTCACAGCCCACCCGTTCCTGTCCGGCCGCGCGGGAACCTCAGGCGGGACTCGTCCCGTGTAAGCGACGGAGACCAAGATCCGTCTCCGACACGAGCGGGAGGGGAGCCGTCATGGCATCCGTCAAGGAGCGACTGAGCAGCGCGCGGGGCCAGGCCTTCATCGGCCGGGAGGAGGAACTCGAAAGCTTCGCACGGGCGCTGGCCGGCGATCCGCAGTCCCCGTTCGTGTTCTCCGTGGTCGGTCCGGGCGGCATCGGCAAGTCCACGCTGCTGCGCCGCCTGGCGGACCGCGCCCGGGCGACCGGACGGTTGCTCCTCGAGCTGGACGGCCGCTTCGTCAGCCGGGACCCGGCGGACTTCGAACGGGTCGCCGCCCCGTTCCTGGACGTCCCCGGAACGGTCCTGTTCGTCGACTCCTTCGAGCACTGCCAGTGGCTGGAGAGCTGGCTGTGGCAGCGGTTCCTGCCGCGCGCCGCCGACGACACCCTGGTGGTCCTGGCGGGCCGGCAGGCGCCCCAACCGCAGTGGACCGCCGATCCCGCCTGGGCCGGGCTCCTGCACGTCCGTGAGCTGCAGCCGTTCTCCGAGCAGCAGGCCCGGAGCCTGCTGACCACGGCGCAGGTGCTGCCCGAGCTGCGCGAACGCGTCCTGCGCTTCGCCGGGGGCAACCCGCTGGCGCTGTCCCTGGCCGCCGCCGCCAGAGTGTCGGACTGGAGCCGCGAGGACGTCTGGGCGCCCTCGGCCGACGTCCTGCGCACACTGCTCTCGGGCCTGATCGGCGAGGTGCCGACCGCGGCCCACCGCCGCGCCCTGGAGGTCGCCGCGCAGGCCCACTCCACCTCCGAGGAACTCCTCGCCTCCGTGCTGCCCGGCGAGGACGCCCACGTGCTGTTCGCCTGGCTCCGGGGCCTGCCCTTCATGGAGTCCACCCACCGCGGTCTCCACCCGCACGACGCCGCCCGCGAGACCCTGGCCGCCGACCTGCGCTGGCGCGCCCCCAACGCCTACGCGACGATGCGCCAACGCCTCGCCGAGGAGTACCTGCGCCTGCTGCGCGAGGCACCCGAGGAACGGGTCTGGACCGTCACCGACGAGCTCTTCTACCTCTTCCGGGACGGGGAGATCGTGGCCCGGACGCGCACCTGGTCCCGGGAGGACGAGGTGCACGACCGGCCGCTGCACCCGGACGACCTCGACGTCGTGCTGCGCATGGCCGAGCAGACCGAGGGCCGGGCCTCGGCGGAGCTGGTCCGCTACTGGGCGCAGCGCCAGCCGCAGGCCTTCAGCGTCTACCGCCTGGTGAGCACCGGCCGCGTCGTGGCGTTCACCGCCCGCCTCGCGCTGCCCGCCCCCGCCGACCCGCAGGACGTCGCCACCGACCCCGTCGTGGCCGCGGCGTGGGCGTACACCGAGGCCACCGCGCCGGTGCGCCCCGGCGAGCACATCGGCATCAGCCGCTTCACGGTCTACCCCGAGCGGTACCAGGTGCCCTCGCGCGTCATCGACCTGAGCAGCTCCCGCGCCCAGGCCGAGTCCGCCCGGGCCCGGGCCCGCGCCTACGGCTTCGCCGTCTGGCGGGACGCCGAGGCGTGGTCCGCGCGCGTCAAGGGCAGCCTCACCGACACCGGTGCCCGGCCGCGGGTCGGCGAGCACACCTACGGCGTGTTCGGGGTCGACTGGCGCCACGTGCCCGTCGAGACCTGGCTGCGCCACTTCATCACGGCCACGGCCGTGCCCGCCCAGGCGGGGCCGTCCGGGGTCTCGCGCACCGCGTTCGACCAGGCCGTGCGGGAGGCCCTGGCGCACTGGCGCGACGCGGGCGCCTTCGCCGCCTGCGCGCTGCTGCGGGCCCGGCTGGCGGCCGACCTCGACGATCCGGTCGAGCAGCTGCGCGCCCTGCTGCGCCGGGAGGTGGACGAGCTCGCCCGCGACCCGCGCGGTACGCGGGCCCGGGAGGCCCTGACGGCGGGCTACTTCTCCGGCGCGCCCACCCAGGAGGCCGCGGCCCGCCGCATGGGCCTGCCGTATGGCACCTACCGGCGCCATCTGCGCCAGGGCCTGGACCTGCTCTGCGAGGCGCTGTGGCAGCAGGAGTTGTTCGGTCCCCGCTGAGCCGGCGCGGTGCGCGGGCCCGGGACGCCCCGACGGCGGGCTACTCCTCCCGCGCGTCCGCTCGGGAGGCCGCGGCCCGCCGCGTGGGCCTGCCGTACGGGAGCCCGCCCCCGTCGTGCCCGCGCGCCCCCTCGGGCGCGGGTGGACAGGTGCGGACAGCGGTGGACAGTCCCCGCCCGGACCGGGCCTGGCGGGTGGACAGCGCCCGGTCCGAGTCTGTGCGGCATGAACGTTGCGTACGGACAGCAGGACGGGCAGCCGCACGGACCGAACGAAGCGCGCCGGTCCGCCCGACCGGGGGCGGCGCTCGCGGCGCTCGCCGCGGCCCAGTTCACGGTCATGCTCGCCACCTCGATCGTGAACGTCGCGCTGCCGCAGATCCGCGCCGGGACCGGCCTCTCGGACGGCGGCGTCACCTGGGTGGTCAACGCGTACGGCCTGGCGTTCGGCGCGCTGCTGCCGGCGGGCGGGCGGGCGGCCGACCTGCTCGGCCGCCGCCGGGTGCTGACCGCCGGGCTCGCGCTGTTCGCGGCCGGCTCGCTCGCGGCGGGACTGGCCGGCTCCCCGGGCCCGCTGATCGCCGCCCGGGCCGTCCAGGGCCTGGCCGCGGCGGCGATCGCCCCGGCCGCGCTCGCCCTCGCGGTGGCGCAGTTCCCCTCCGGCCCCGGGCGCGGCCGGGCCCTCGCGGTGTGGGGCGCGGTCTCCGGTGCGGGCGGGGCGGGCGGCGTCCTGCTGGGCGGTGCGCTCACCGAGGCCTGGGGCTGGCCGTGGGTGTTCCACGCGGTCGCGCTCGGGTCGGTGCCGGTGCTGGCCGCCGTGGTGGCACTCGTACCGGCGGAGACGGCCCGGGCGGCCGAGCGCGGGACCGGGCGGTTCGACCTGTCCGGCACCGCCGCCCTCACCCTCGCCCTGACCTGCCTGGTCTGGGGCCTGACCACGGCCCGCGGAGCCGGCTGGGGCGACGAGCGGGTGATCGGATCCCTGGGCCTCGCCGTCGTGCTGCTCGCGGCCTTCGCGGTGGTCGAGCGGCGGCGGCCGAACCCGCTGATCCCGCCGCGGCTGCTCACCACCGGACGGGTGGCCGCGGGCAACCTCCTGATGGCGCTGCTGGGTTCGGTGTGGATCGCCCTGTTCTTCTTCCTGCCGCTCTACCAGCAGCAGGTCCTCGGATCGGGGCCGCTCGCCACCGGAGCCGCTCAACTCCCGCTCGCCGCCGCCAACATGCTCGGCGCCGCCGTGGCGCCGCGCCTCTCCCGGCGGGTCGGGTCGACCACGACCCTGGTCGCCGCGCTGCTCACCGAGGCCGCCGGCCTGCTGTGGCTGGCCCGGATCGGCGCCGACGGCAGCTACGCCACCGACGTCCTCGGCCCCAGCCTGCTGATCGGGCTGGGCCTCGGCACCGCGTTCGTCCGGCTCACCGCGCTCGCGGTGGACGGCGTGGCGCCCCGGGACTCCGGGCTGGCCGGGGGACTGGTCAACACCACCCGCCAGGTCGGCGGCGCGATCGGCCTCGCCGTCCTGACCACCCTCGCCGGGTCCGTCACCGCCCGTGCGGCCGCCCACCAGCCCCACCGGGACGCCCTCACCGCCGGCTTCCGCGCCGCCTTCGCGCTCTCCGCCGGCGTCCTGACCGCCACCGCGCTGCTGGCCGTGCTCCTCGTCCGCCGTACCGGCGCGACCGCCGCGACGGCCGAGACCCCGGCGCCCGAGCCCCAGTCGACGCCCGAAAACCGCAAGGGCGTTGCCGAACTGCCCGCCTGACCCCGGGCCACCGACCAGCCGACCCACTGACCCACTGACCGACTGACCCACTGACTCACTGACCCACTGACTCACTGACCGACTGACCGACTACCGACCGACCGTCACACCCGTCGTCACACCCACCGAAAGGGCGCTCACCATGACCGCCAAGCCGTACCTGACCGGCCACTACACCCCCGTCGCCGACGAGATCACCGCCACCGGGCTGACCGTCGAGGGCACCCTTCCCCCGGAGCTCAGCGGCCGGCTGATCCGCAACGGCCACAACCCCAAGCCCGGCGTCACCCCCACCCACTGGTTCAAGGGCAGCGGCATGGTCCACGGCATCCGGCTGCGTGACGGGCGCGCCGAGTGGTACCGCAACCGCTGGGTGCACACCCCCGCCCTGGACGGCGCGCCGTACCTGACCGAGCACGGCCCGGACCTGACCGCCAGCGTCGCCGGCACCCACGTCATCGAGCACGCCGGGCGGCTGCTGGCGCTGTGCGAGGCCAACCTGCCCTTCGAGCTGACCCCCGAACTGGAGACCGTCGGCGCCCACGACTTCGGCGGCCGGCTGCGCACCGCGATGACCGCGCACCCCAAGGTCGACCCGGTCACCGGCGAGCTGCACTTCTTCGGGTCCTCGCCCGTCCCGCCGTTCCTGACGTACCACGTCGCCGACGCCGAGGGCGAGATCATCCGCAGCGTCGAGGTCCCCGGGGCGAGCGCCGCCCTGAAGCACGACTTCGGCCTGACCCGCCACCACGTGGTCTTCATCGAGGGCAACGTGACCTTCGACCCCGCCGAGCACTCCGGCATCCCGTACGGCTGGCGGGACGAGCAGCCCGCCCGGATCGGCGTCATGCCGCGCGGCGGGGACGGCGCCGGGCGGATCCGCTGGTTCTCCATCGAGCCGGGCAACCTGCTGCACGTCGGCAACGCCTACGAGGACGGCCTGGGCCGCATCGTCCTGGAGGGCCCCACGGTGGACGCGGAGGGCTTCCGCCGGTCCTGGAACTGGTGGGTCGGCGCGCCCGGGCGCGGCAGCGAGCCGCTCTCGCGCTCCTTCAACCGCCGCTGGGTGGTCGACCCGGCCGCCGGCACGGTCGACGAGCAGATCATCGACGACCTGCCGGTGGAGTTCCCCACCCTCAACGAGGAGTACCTCGGCGCCGAGCACCGCTACCAGTACGCCGTCTCCTTCCCCGACGACGGGGGCTACGGGGAGTACGGCATCGTCAAGTACGACCGGGTCACCGGCGCCCGCCGCATCCGCCGGATCGGCGACGCCCGGCTGCCCAGCGAGGCCGTCTTCGTCCCCGCCGCGGGGGCGACCGGCGAGGACGAGGGCTACCTGCTCACCGTCGTCTCCGACCTCAAGCAGGACGCCTCCCAGCTGCTCGTGCTGGACGCCTCCGGCCTCGACCGGGTGGCCGCCGTGCACCTGCCGCGCCGCGTCACGGCCGGCATCCACGGCTCCTGGATCCCCGACCACGGCCCCGACGCCGCCGGGACCGACGCCGACCTGGGCTGACGCCGACCTGGGCTGACGCCGACCTGGGCTGAGGCCGACCGGGACCGACACCCGACCGCCCGCCCGGCCACCGGAGACGGTGACCGGGCGGGCGGGGGCCGGCCCCGGCGGCCGCGGGCCTCAGGACCCGATCGGGGCCTCCCACGCCAGCCGGGTGCCGCCGCCCTCCGCCGGCCCGACGGCGAAGGACCCGCCGACCCGCTCGGCACGCTCGGAGAGGTTGCGCAGGCCGCTGCGCCGCCCGCCCTCGGGCACGCCGACACCGTCGTCCGTGACGGTCAGCACCACCCGCCCGGCGAGGGCGCGCAGTGTCACCTCGACCCGGGAGGCGTGGGCGTGCCGGGCGGCGTTGCTGAGTGCCTCGGCGAGGACGGCCACCACGTGCTCGGCCAGCTCCTGCGGCACGTCGGTGTCCAGCAGGCCCTCCATGCTCAGCCGGGGTGCCAGGCCGAGCGGGCCCTGCGCCTCGGTGACCACCCGGGTGGCCCGGGCGCGCAGGCCCCGGTCGGGCTCGCTGTGGGCGCGCAGGCCGAAGATGGTGGATCGGATGATCTTGATGGTCTCGTCCAGGTCCGCCACCGCCCGGGCCACCCGGTCCGAGGCGGCCGGGCTCTCGATCAGCCGGCCCGCGCTCTGCAGCGTCATGCCGGTCGCGAACAGCCGCTGGATCGCCAGGTCGTGCAGGTCCCGGGCGATCCGGTCACGGTCCTCCAGCAGGTTCAACTGCTCGGCGTCGCGCCGCCGTTCGGCCAGCTCCAGGGCGAGCGCGGCCTGGTCGGCGAAGCCCAGCAGCGGGCCGGTCTCCTCCGGCCCGAAGGCCGGCTGCCCCTGCGCCCGGGCCAGCAGCAGCACCCCCCGCCCGTACCCGGAGCCGGTGCCCAGCGGTACCGCCACCGCCGCGCCCAGCCCGTCGAACCGGCCCGCCGGGCCGGCCGGGAAGCGGGCGTCGCAGGCCAGGTCGTCACTGGTCACCGGCGAACCGGAGGCGTACGCGGCGCCGGACAGCGTGCCGTCCACCGGCACCGTCACCCCCAGCCGCCCCGACGGCGAGCCGCCCAGCGCCACCTCCACGGCCAGCTCCTCGGCCCGCTCCTCCGGACCGGCCAGCGCCACCGACACGTCCGCCAGCTCGGCGCCGGATATCTCCCGGGCCCGCCGGGCGATCAGCTCGACCACCTCCAGGCGCGGCGCGCCCGACAGCAGGCTGCGGGTGATCTCGGTGCTCGCCCGCAGCCAGCGCTGGCGCAGCTGCGCCTCCTCGTACAGCCGGGCGTTGTCGATCGCCACCCCGGCCGCGACCGCCAGGGTGGAGATCACCGCCTCGTCGTCCTCGTCGAAGTCCAGCCCGCCGCGCTTGTCGGTGAGGTAGAGGTTGCCGAACACCTCGCCGTGCACCCGGACCGGCACCCCCAGGAAGGTGTGCATCGGCGGGTGGTTGGCGGGGAAGCCGATCGAGGCCGGGTGGTCGGACAGCACCGGGCAGCGCAGCGGCTGCGGCTCGCGGATCAGCTCGCCGAGGATGCCCCGGCCGGACGGCGGCGGGCCGATCGCGGCCATCTCCTCGTCGGTCAGACCCACCGTCAGGAACTGCGACAGCGAGTGCCCGTCCGGACCGATCACCCCCAGCGCGCCGTAGCGGGCGTCCACCAGGTCCACCGCGGCCTCGACGATCCGGTGCAGTGCCTGCGCCAGATCCAGCTCACGGCCGACCGCGAGCACCGCCTCCAGCAGGCTGTGCACCCGGTTCTGCGTCCCGCGCGCCGCGTCGATCCGCCACTGGAGCTCCTCCAGCAGCTCGTCCAGGCGCAGCCGGGGCATCCGCGCGCCGCCACCCGCCGCGCTGCCGTCCGCTCCGCCCACCGCTGTCCTCCTCGTGTCCCGACCCGACCGGCCGACCCCGCCCCGGGCCGGCTCGGGTGCCGTCCGACCAGCGGGATCTCGCCGTTCACGGTAGTGCCCGGTGGGCGGTGGACGGTACGGCGGGGTCGGATCCGCGGGCCTTTGGTCCCGCGCCCGGGGGCCCTGCGGCCTCTGTCCCCGGGCCCGGCGCGGCTGACAGGGTGGGGACGGAACGGACGGGGCGTCAGCACGCACCGAATCCTGCGCCGAACCGCCGACTGCGACACCCTGGAGGACGCTCATGAACGAGCGGAACGAGCTGACGTCAACCGTACTGGCCGGGGTCGACGGCTCGCCGCAGAGCACCGCCGCCGTGCACTGGGCCGCCGAGGAGGCGGTGCGCCGCGGCGCGGCGCTGCGACTGGTGCACGCGTGGCCGTGGCTGACCGACGGGGTGTCCTCGTTCGCCGAGCCCGACGACCTGCCCGACGTCGTCCGGCGGACCCTGGCCGAGGCGGCCGAGGACGTCCGCGGGCGCCACCCGGAGCTGGCCCTGCAGACCGACGCGGTGCTGGACGCGCCGGTCGACGGCCTGGTGGCCGCCGCCGCGGAGGCCGAACTGCTGGTGCTCGGTTCGCGCGGCCGCGGCGGCTTCAGCGGGCTGCTGCTCGGCTCGGTCGGCATGGCGGTGGCCGGCCGCAGCGGGGTGCCGGTGGTCGTGGTGCGCGACGCCCACGAGGGGGCGCGGGACACGGGCGAGGTGGTGGTCGGCGTCGACGCGCACGGCGCGGAGGAGGAGGTGCTCGACTTCGCATTCCGGGCGGCCGCGCTGCGCGGTGCCCGGCTGCGGGCGGTGCACGGCTGGGAGCTGCCGCCGCTGTTCGGCTACGCGGGCGGGGCCGTCCCGGCGGGCGAGATCGAGCAGCTGGAGGCGCTGGAGGCGAAGCTGCTCGCGCTCGCCCTGGCCGGCCCGCGCGAGCGGTACCCGGACGTCGAGGTGGTCGAGGACGTCCGGCTGGGCGAGGCCCGTGCGCTGGTCGAGACCTCGGCCGGGGCCTCGCTGGTCGTCGTCGGCCGGCGCAACCGCCCGGTCGACTTCGGCCCCCGGCTCGGCCGGGTCGCGCACGCGGTGCTGCACCACGCCCAGGCCCCGGTGGCGGTCGTCCCGCACGCGTGACGGGCGACGGGTGACGGGGCCGTGAGGACGGGCCCAAGGGCCCGGAGGACGACGGCCGTACGGCTCTGTCGCCCGCCGGGCCGGGAGCGCAGGCTCGGTAGTAGTGCGGACCACGCGGTCGCGCCGGTGGACCGCTCTCCGGTCGAAGGAGTGGATCGTCATGACGCGCACCCAAGCACCGAACCCGGCACCGAACCAAGCACCGAACCCGGCACCGAACCCGGCACCGAACCCGGCACCGAGCCCGGCACCGGGACCGGCACCGAGCCCGGCATCGGGACCGGCACAGGCCCCCGCCCCGACCGCGCCGCTCGGCCCGGCGGACCTGCGGCTGCTCGCCGCCGCCGGCGGAGCGGCGCCGTCGCTGCACAACAGCCAGCCCTGGCGCTTCGCGCCGACCCCGGACGGGCACGGGCTCGCCGTGCGCGCCGACCCCGGCCGCTCGGTGCCGCTGGCCGATCCGGTCGGCGCCGCGGTGCACATCGCGGTCGGCGCGGCCGTGTTCAACCTGCGGGTGGCCGCCGGTCGGCTCGGCCGCGAGCCGGTGGTCCGGCTCCTCCCGGACGCCGCCGACCCCGGCCTGCTGGCCGTGCTCGACCTCTCCGGTCCGGCCCGGGCACGTACGCCCTTCGGCCGCGACCTCCACCCCGCCATCGCCGCCCGTCACTCCAGCCGCGAGCCGTTCACCCAGCGCGACGTCCCCGAGGCCGTGCTCGGCGAGCTGATCACCGCCGCCCGCGACGAGGGCGTGGCGCCGGCGGTCCTGGAGGAGGACGGCGTGCGGCGGGTGCTGGCGCTGACCGCCGAGGCCGAACGCCGCAACGCCGCCGATCCGGCCCGCACCGCCGAGTCCCGCGCCTGGCTGCGGACGGACGGCGCCGCGGCCGGGGACGGCATCCCGTGGTCCGCGCTCGGCTCGCAGGACCACGACGCCCGGGTGCCGATGCGCGCGTTCGCGGGCCGTCCGCCGCGCGGACCCGCGCAGCCCTCCCACCGCTTCGAGGCGCTGCCGCAGCTGTGCACCCTCAGCACCCCCGGCGACGGCCCGCCGGACTGGCTGCGCACCGGCCAGGCGCTGGAGCGCGTGTGGCTGCTGGCCACCGTGCACGGCGTCCGGCTGACGGTCTGGCACCAGGCGGTGGAGTGGCCGGACACCCGCTGGGCGCTGCGCGATCCGGCCGAGGGGCCGGGTCACGTCCAGCTGGTGGTGCGGGTCGGCTACGGTCCGCCGGGTGCGGCCACGCCTCGCCGTCCGGTCACGGAGACGTTGGACGGGCCGGCGGGGTCCTGAGCGGTTCGGCCGGCCGCTCGGCGCACGGCAGGTCGGCCGGTGCCAACACCTCTGCCCTGAGCCGCAGTTCGGGGCTGCGGCGGAAGGCCGGGGTGCCCACGCAGGCCGTACCGGTCATCCCGCCCCACCGCCAGGACGCGCACCGCGATCGGTTTTCCCGTACGGTTCGAAGTCCCGCGCGCACGCGTCGGAAATAATCGGGTGACGGGCCGCGGCCGACCGGGTAGCGTCCGGGACGGCGCCTCCCGATGCGCTCGGCCCCGGTTACTTCATCTGACAAAAAACAAGTGCACCCGGTGCCACTTCGATCCCGGGAGGCGCCCGCCTCGGCGTGCGCCCGCACCCTCCCTTCCCCAGCCTGACCACCCACCAGGGGGACATCTGCATGACCCGGTTCAGCCGCGAGCGGACCAAGGCCGACACCAGGGCCGAGATCCGGCGAGAACTACCGGGACTGACCAGGCGCGGGGTGTCCTCCCCGCTCGCCACCGACGGCCTGTGGCCGATCCCCGAGGTCACGCACCTGCGGTCGGCACCCCCTCCGGTCCTCTCCCGCAAGCGGGCCGCGCCGAGCAGGGCCCCTGGCGCGGCCGTCACCAACCACCAGGGCGGAACCGGGTACGTCCGGGAGCCGAAGTCGGAGCTGTTCCTCCTCGCCGTCTCCCACCTGTTCGGTCAGGAGAGCTTCTACGAGGCGGCCGCCGAGCGCGACGAACGCTACGTCGGGCTGATCCGCGAGCACGCCGTGAGCGACCCGCAGTGGACCCTCGGCCTGCTGCGCTGGCTGCGCGCCGAGGCCCGGATCCGGACCGCCGCGGTGGTGGGGGCCGCCGAGTTCGTCCACGCCCGGGCCGCGGCCGGCGCCGCCGGGCACTCCCGGCAGGCCGTCGACGCCGTGCTCCAACGGCCCGACGAGCCGGGCGAACTGCTCGCCTACTGGACCACCCGGTACGGCCGCCGGCTGCCCCAGCCGCTGCGCCGCGGCATCGGCGACGCCGTCCGCCGGCTCTACACCGGCCGAGCGCTGCTGAAGTACGACACCCCCTCGCACGGCTTCCGCTTCGGCGACATCCTGGAGCTCACCCACCCCGCGCCCGACCCGGCCAAGCCCTGGCAGGGCGCGCTGTTCGGGTACGCCCTGGACCGCCGGCACCGCCCGGAGCACGCCCTGCCGCCCGCCGACGAGCGCTTGCTGACCGCCCACCACGCCCTGCTCGCCGTCCCGCCGGCCGACCGCCGGGCGCTGGTCACCGAGCCCGGCGGGGTGGAGCGCCTGGCGCAGGCCGGGATGACCTGGGAGGCGCTGGCCGGCTGGCTGCAGGGCCCGCTGGACGCCGCCGCCTGGGAGGCCGTCATCCCCTCGATGGGGCCGATGGCGCTGGTCCGCAACCTGCGCAACTTCGACGAGGCCGGCGTGGGCGAGGACGTGGCCGCGGAGGTGGCCCGCCGCATCGCCGACCCGGAGGAGGTGCGGCGCTCCCGGCAGTTCCCGTTCCGCTTCCTGGCCGCCCACCGCGCCACGCGCGGCTCGCGTTCCGCGCCCTCCCGTTGGTCCGAGGCGCTGGAGACCGCCCTCGGCCACTCGCTCGCCGGGGTGCCCGCGCTGCCGGGCCGCACCCTGGTGCTGGTGGACCGCTCGGGCTCGATGTTCGACCGGCCGTCCGCCCGGAGCCGACTCAACCGGGCCGACACGGCCGCCGTCTTCGGCACCGCGCTGGCCGTGCGGGCCGAGCAGGCCGACCTGATCCAGTTCGGCACCGGCAGCGGGGTCATCCAGCCGGAGGCGGCGGTGCTGGAGACCCTGCGGCGCTTCCGCAACCTGGGCGGCACCTCCACGGCCGCCGCGGTCCGGGCCCACTACCGGGGCCACGACCGGGTGGTCGTGGTGACCGACGAGCAGGCCCACTGGGCCTCGCGGGACGTCTTCGCGCCCGTCCCCGAGGGCGTCCCGGTCTACACCTGGAACCTGGCCGGCTACGCCACCGGCCACACCGCCCCGGGCCCGCACCGCTACACCTTCGGTGGCCTCAGCGACGCGGCCTTCGCGCTGATCCCGCTGCTGGAGCGCGGCCGGAGCGCCGCCTGGCCCTGGGACCGACCGCCCCGGGACTGACCGCCCCGGGACTGACCGCCCGGCCGCGGGCCCGATCAGGGCCGCACACTGCGCGGCCCGGTCACCGCCGCGCCCAGCGCGCCGACGCGGGCGCGCAGCTCGCGGTCGGCGGTGACCACCAGGCAGTCCCGTTCCGGGTGCTCGGCGCGGGCCGTCCGGACCAGCTCGACGATCCGGTCGTCCCCGCTGCCGCTCGCCTCGACCACCCGCACCGCGGGCAGCCCGGCGACGCCCCGGGCCGCGCCCTCCACGACCAGCACCACCTCCAGCGGGCCCGGCCGGTCCGCCAGCCCCCCTTCGGCGACGGCGACCAGCGCGTCCCGCAGCCGCTCGGCCGCGCCCCGCCGGTCCCGCCACCACCCGTCGGGCACCGACCCGACCACGTTCGCACCGTCCACCAGCAGCAGCGTCGGCGTGCCCTCTCGTCCCATGACCGCCAGCCTGCCACCCCGTACCGCCCCCGGCCGAACCGACGCCGCACCCGGTCCGCCCGAGGCGGTGAGCCGGGTGCACGGCCACTCGCACGGGGCACATGAGCTCCCGACAGGTGCCTCGGACAGTCAACCGGTGTGGCGTCGTTTCGCTCCGGCGCGGTGGTGCGGCCGGGGTCGTCAGGCGAGTGCCGTCAGGCCGGGTTCGTCGGGCCGGTGCCGTCAGGTCAGGGTGATCCGGATGCCCACGGTGCCGCGCTCGCCGCGCCGCAGCCGGCTCCCGAGCAGGGTGAGCACGCCGAGCAGGCCGTACTTCTGGCGCAGCAGGGTGCGGTAGGCGGCGGTGCGCTCGGGGGCGAGGATCTCGGCGGTCGCCGGGTACTGCTCACCGGTCGGGTGGCCCTTGACGTCGCACGGGCCGACCAGCACGTCGGCGCGGTTGCGGATCCGCTTGACCTTCCAGGAGTCCGCGACGGTCCAGATGCCGAGGGCCTCCCCGTCACGGACCACCCACACCGGGGTCGGCACGGTCGTGCCGTCCTTCTTGTACGTGGTGACGAGCAGGTAGCTCCCGGAGGAGAGCCGGACGATCCGGGCGAGCCGGTCCGCGGCGGAGGGGTCGGGCGTGGTCATAGCCGGAAGTCTAGAGGGGGCCGGCCGTGGATCGGGCCGCAGGTCAGCGGGCTCAGCGCGTCCGGTCGGCCTCAGCGCGTCCGGCGGGTGCGGCAGGTGCGCAGCAGCGCCCGGGCTTGGCGGGCCAGCCGGCGGTGGCCGCGGCCACCGACACCGGTGGCGCCGCCCACGGCGGTCGCGCCGCCGCGGTACGCCCGGGCGGAGCCGGCCGGGGCGTGGGCGGGCGCGGCGCGGCGGTGCGCGGCGGCTCGGGCGGCGGCCCAGACGGCGAGGGCGGTGCCGAGGACGGCGGCCGTCCAGACGGCGGGCGCGACACCGGGACCGTCGCCGCCGAGGACGGGTGGCTGTGCCCATGGCGGCAGTTGGGAGGCGGCCGCGGCCTCCGGGGCCCCGGACGCCGTCGGTGCGCCTGCCGACGCGCCGGCTGACGGACCGGCTGACGGGCCCGCCGACTCGGCCGGCGCGCCGGTGTCGTCGACGAGCTGCCCGACCGGCTGGACCTTCCCGACCGCCGCGAACCCCCAGTCGAGCAGGGCGGCGGCCTCGTCGTAGACCTTGCCCTGCGCCTCGGGGTGCATCACCGTCACCAGCAGGGTGCGACCGCCCCGTTCGGCGGCGCCGGTGAAGGTGGCGCCCGCGTTGGTGGTGTAGCCGTTCTTGACGCCGATCAGGCCCGGGTACTTGCCGAGCAGCCGGTCGGTGTTGGCGATGTCGAAGCTGGTCCGCTGGCCGGTGAGCTTGTCCAGCCCGCCGGGGAAGCGCGCGGTGCGGGTGGCGCAGTAGGAGCGGAAGTCGGCGTTGCGCAGCCCGGCGCGGGCGAAGAGGGTGAGGTCGTAGGCGGAGGAGACCTGGCCGTCCATGTCGTAGCCGTCGGGGGAGACCACCTTGGTGTCCCGGGCCTGCAGCGTGCCGGCGCGGACCTGCATCTCGGCGACGGTCTGCTGGACGCCGCCGTTGATGTGGGCGAGGACGTGGACGGCGTCGTTGCCGGAGCTGAGGAAGACGCCCCGCCAGAGGTCCTCGACCCGGTACGGCAGGTTCTCCTTGACGCCGACCAGGCTGCTGCCGGCGCCGACGTCGGCCAGCTCGGCCGGGGTGACCTGGTGCTCCAGCGAGCGGTCGAGCTTGGGCATCACGGTGTCCGCGAACAGCATCTTGAGCGTGCTGGCCGGGGGCAGCTGCAGATGGGCGTTGCGGGCGGCGAGCACCTCGCCCGTCCCGGCGTCGGCGACCAGCCAGGAACGCCCGCTCAGCTCGGACGGCAGGGCGGGTGCTCCGGCGAGCGGTGCGACCTGGACGTCCGGGCTGCCGAGCCGCTCCCCGCCGACGACGCCGCCGGCACCGCCGGCGCCGCGTATGAGGGCCGCGAGGGCCATCGGGGTGCCGACGGCGAGCACCAGTGCCGTGGCGGCGGCGCCGGCCGCGGCCCGGGTGACGTACGGGGATATCTGCTGCACTCGCTTGGGCTGCACACCGCGAACGTACCCGGGGCGTCGTCGGGCCGCCGTGCCTGCTGCTCCGTCCGGTGCCCCCACCCGGCGCCCGCCGCACGCGACTTTGGTGGTGGCCGGCCGCGCCGAAAGTCGGATGTCCGGGCGGTGGCGGATTCCTAGGCTCGGGGATATGAAGACCCTGCTCGGCTACTTCGGTTTCGTGCTGATCCTCGGCGGCGCGTCCGGCCTGCTGTCCGGCTGGCTCGGGGGCTTCCGGCTGTTCGGCTTCGTCCGGTTCCTGGTGCCGCACGGCCACGAGACCGCCGGGTACGCCGTCCTGCTGGCGCTGGGCGTCCTGCTGTCGATCCCGGCCGCCCGCCGGGGCTGAGGGACCTAGCTCCCGGCCTTCGGCCGGACGTCCACGGAGAGCGGGCCGCCGTCCTGCGGGTGCAGCGTGCAGTAGGCGAAGCGTTCGGCGCCCGAGAGCCAGTCGGCCTTGGACGGGCCGAGCACCGCCCGTGCGAGGCGCAGGCCGGGGTGGGCGGACTCGGCGTCCAGGGCGACGGTCGTGCAGCCGGCGCCGAGCACGGCCAGGGCGGTGTTCCACTGCGACTCGGACGTCGGCAGCGTCATCGTGAGGACCTTGCCGACCTGCGCCTGGTGCGGCAGGCCGCAGTCGACCGTCTTCCAGCCGACCCGGGTGTTCAGGTTGACCTCCTCCGCGCCGACCGGCGTGGTGTAGTCGATGCAGTCACCGGGGTGGAGCTGCGCCGGACGTGCCGAGGTCGTCGGGTGGTCTCGGGTCAAGGCCGGGGTCGTGGAGTCGTCGGACGAGCCGAAGGGCGGATCGGAGATCAGCCGCATGGCGATCACGGCGACCACCAGCACCCCTGCGCTGAACAGCACGGCGTTCCTGGCCTGCTTCTTCTGCTTCGGGACCGGCCCCGTGGTCTGCGGGGCCTTGCGACGGCCGTAGCGCTCGGCCAGCTTCCACAGCTGCTCGGCGACGGGTGCGGCCGCTGTGGGGCGGCGTGCCGGATCCCGCTCCAGCAGGGAGCGGATCAGCAGGTCGAGCTCCTCGGGCACGTCCGGTCGCTCGTCCCGCACCCGCGGGGGAGGGGTGGGCTGCAGGCGGGCCGCCCGGTCGCGGACCGGCGGATGCCCGACCAGCAGGGCGTACAGGGTGCCGCCGAGTGCGTACAGGTCCGTCCGGGCGTCGACGTCCAGGCCGAGGAACTGTTCGGGGGCCATGTAGGCGAGGGTGCCGGCGGCGATGGTGCGGTCGGCCTGCTGCGGGCCGGCCTGGGCGGCCTGCGGGCGCTCGTGAACGAGGCCGAAGTCCAGCAGCTTGACGCCGCCGTCCGCGGTGAGGAAGAGGTTGCTGGGCTTGACGTCCCGGTGGACGAGCCCGGACGCGTGGGCCGCCGCCAGCGCCTCGGCCACCCGGGCGCCGACCTCGGCCACCCAGCCCGCCGTCACCGCGCCGTCGTCCCCGCGGGCCTCCAGCGAGCGGCCGTCCAGCAGTTCCATGACGAGGAAGGGCGCGTTCTCGAACTCGCCGAAGTCGTGGACCACGACGATCCCCGGGTGCTGCAGTCCGGCGGCCGCCCGCGCCTCCCGCAGGAAGCGGGCCCGGGCGTCCTCGTTGGTCCTGTGCAGCAGCTTCACCGCGACCCGTCGGTCGAGCAGCCGGTCCTGGGCCGCCCAGACCTCGCCCATGCCACCCGCGCCCATCGGGCGGTCCATCAGGTACCGCCCCGCCACGACCGTGCCGCTCCGCACCGCGTCCGCCTTCCCATGATTCCCGGAAAGCACCACAGGGTAGGGCCAGGCGCCGACGTTCCCGCCACGGGGGTTGACGTCCCGTCGTGCGCCGCCGCGCCGTCGGCGTCGGCCGCACACGATCGAGGGGGCGGTCCCGGAGCGGGACCGCCCCCGTGCGGCGGTTCAGAAGCGGCGGTTCGGAAACCTCAGAAGGTGAGGTTCCAGGCGTCGATCGTGCCGGTGTCGCCGGCGGCGCCGTCCTTCACCCGGAGCTTCCAGGTGCCGTTCGCCGTGCTCGCGGCGGCGTTGACGGTGTAGGTCTTGGCGACGTTGTCGGTGCTGTCGCTGTTCGGGAAGTCCTCCAGGAGGTAGACCGTGCCGTCGGGGGCGACGAGGGAGAGGACCAGGTCACCGCGGTAGGTGTGCTTGATGTCCACGCCCACCTTGAGCGTCGCGGGGGCGTTGCCGGTGACGCCGGTGACGGCGAGCGGGCTCTCCACCGTGGTGTTGTCGGGGATCGCCACGTCGGTGGTGTTCTCGAAGTACTTGCCGGTGGGCGGGGTGGTGCCGCCGACCGCCTTCAGCGCGTCGACCTGGCCCTCGCCGAAGAAGGCGTTGTTCGCGGTGGTGCCGGTGCAGCGGCTGTCCGAGGCGGGGCAGGCCAGGTCGTTGGCCTGGCTCGCCAGCCGCGCCCGGATGTCGGCCGGGGTGAGCGACGGGTCGGTGCTCGCGATCAGCGCGGCCACCCCGGTGACGTGCGGGGAGGCCATCGAGGTGCCGCTCTTGGTGCCGTACTTGCCGCCGGGCAGGGTCGAGTAGACGCCGGTCGCGCCGTCGCCGCCGGGCGCCGCGACGTCGATGACGCCCCGGCCGTAGTTGGAGTAGGAGGCCTTGCCGCTGCCGCTGCCCGTGGCAGCGACGGTCACCACACCGGGGAGTTCGGTGGGGATGTCGAGGCAGGCGTTGCTGATGGTCCGGGTGACCTTGGTGGAGTCGTTCGGGCTCTCGGTGTCGGTGGTCTTGTTCGCCAGGTCGTAGTCGGCGTTGCCGGCGGCCGCGACCTGCAGCGACCCCTTGCCCTCGGCGTACTCCTGGGCGCGCTTGACGCCCTCGATGATGGCCGCCTGGTCGAGGTCGTTCGGGCAGTTGAACTGCCACGGGTCGGTGTAGTAGCTGTTGTTGGTCACCTTGAAGCCGTGGTCGCCGGCCCAGACGAAGCCGCAGACGGTGTTCTCGGCGTAGAACAGGGTGCTGGTCGGCTCGGCGATCCGGACGGAGGCGATCTTCACGCCCGGTGCGACGCCGACGACGCCCTTGCCGTTCTTCGCGGCGGCGATGGTGCCGGCGACGTGGGTGCCGTGGGTGTCGACGTCGCGCCAGGCGCCGGTGCGGGTGTCGGCCTTGCCGTAGGCGCAGGAGGCCGAGTCGGCGGCGTCGAAGTTCGGTGCGAGGTCCTGGTGTTGGTCGTCCACGCCGGTGTCGAGCACGCCGACCTTGACGGACGGGGAGCCGGTGGTGACGTTCCAGGCCTGGTCGGCCTTGATCTGGGTCATGTCCCAGCGGTTGGACTCGGTGAGCGTGGTGGCCGACTGGGCGGGGTTGGCGGGCAGGGCCGGGTTGTAGGCGTCGGCCGGCACGTCGGAGGTGCGGGTCGCGCCGACCTGCTGGATGCCGGCGACGGTCCGCAGTGCGGCGGCGAAGCCGGCGCCGGTGGAGTGGGCGACGATGACGCCGATCGCGTCGTAACTCGCGAAGACCGTACCGCCCTTCGCGGCGACGGCGGTCTTGGCGGCGGCGATGTCGGCGGGCGCGCTGATCACCAGGTAGGCGCGGGTGCCGGCGGCCCAGCCGGCGGCGGTGGCGACGGTGGTCGAGGCGGGGGCCTGCGCGGCCGCCGGGGCGACGGGTGCCGTGACGCCGCCGGGGACGGCGGGCGTGGTGTTCGTGGGGGCGGCGGCCGCGAGTGCCGTGGGGGTGGCGAGCGCCATGGCCGAGAGCACGGCGAGGGCTGCGGCCGGGCGGCCGAGCCGCCGGGATATCAGGGGTGACACGTGTCCTCCGAATCGACCCGTGGGTGTGAGGGGATCGCACGGGATTTGAAGGAAACATGCCAGATGGGGGAGGACTTGGGGAAGACTTTACACGTGACGACTTTTCACGGCAGGGGTCGTCCCGGGTTTCGGGAGCCGCGGGCGGCCGGTTGTCGGGCCGTCGGGTCGCGGCGTCCCGGGGTCGGCGGGCGGTCGGTGCCGTGCGGTCGGCGGCCGCCCGCCGACGGGCTCAGCGGCCGGCCGCCACGCCGTCGAGCAGGATGGCGAGCCCGCTGCGGAAGGCCTCCCGGTGGCCCTCCTCCGGGGGGCCGCCGGCGGTGCTCTGCAGGGCGGTGAGCAGCGGGAAGCGCTCGGCGAAGTCCGGTGCCAGTTCGGCGAGTCGGGTGGACCGTTCGGCCCACCAGTCCTGGTCGGCGACGCCGGTGACGGCCGCGGCGGCGCGGGCGTCGGCGGTGGCCGCGGCGAGGCCGCGGACGAACTGCCAGAGGGCGGCGACGGCTCCGCGCAGCCGTCGCGGGGGCAGGCCGGCCGGTCGCAGTGCGCGCAACAGGGTCTCCATCGCGGCCAGTTCGGCCGGGCCGAGCACCGGTCGGGCCTGCGAGACCTGGAGCACCCAGGGGTGGCGCAGATAACAGTCGTACAGTTCCCCGGCCCAGGCGGTGACGGCCTCCCGCCAGTCGTCCGTGGGCGGCGGACCGGCGGGCAGTTCGGCGAGCGCCCGGTCGTGCATCAGGTCGAGCAGTTCGGCCTTTCCCGGGACGTACGTGTAGAGCGCCATCGCGGTGCGGCCGAGTCGTTCGCCCACGGCGCGCATCGACAGCGCGGCCATGCCCTCGGCGTCGGCCACCGCGATTCCGGCGGACACGATCGCGTCCACACTCAGGCCCGGTTTGGGGCCGCTGCGCCCGGTGCGCGGTTCCGCGGCCGCACCCCACAGCAGGGCGAGCGACCGGTGGGCGTCGCCCTGCCCGGCGTAGACGGTCATCCGACATCTCCTTATGGCGTAAAGTATCGCTCCCGTGGCAACTCTTTATGCCGTAAGGTTACCAATCGAAGGGGCTTCCCGATGACCCTGCCCGTCACTTTCGTCGAGGTGGTCGAGGTTCGCCGGATCACGCCGCGCACCGCCCGGATCACCTTCGCCGCCGAGGAACTCGCCGACACCGTCGGCACCGCCCCCGACCAGCAGCTCAAGCTCTGCTTCCCGCGCCCGGGGCAGACCGATCCCGTGCTGCCCGCGCGGCAGGACGACCCGATGGACTGGTACCGGGCCTACCTGGCGATCCCCGAGGCCGAGCGCCCCCTGATGCGCAGCTTCACCCTGCGCCGCCGCCGGCCCGGCACCCGGCTGGTCGAGATCGACTTCGTGCTGCACGGCGACACCGGCCCGGCCGCCGGCTGGGCACTGCGAGCCGTGCCGGGGGAGCGGCTCGGGATGGTCGGCCCCGCCGCGGCGTACGCCCCGCCGGTCCCGTACGCCGAGGCCGCCGCGGCGGCCGACTGGGTGCTGCTGGCCGGGGACGAGACGGCGCTGCCGGCGCTCGCGACGCTGGTCGAGGCGCTGCCGGCCGGGGTGCGGGCGCTCGCGTACGTCGAAATCGCGGACGAGGCCGAGCAGCAGCCGCTGGAGAGCCGCGCCGACCTCGCCGTGCACTGGCTGCACCGGGGCACGGCCGCCCCGGGCGCGGCGCTGGCCGGGGCGGTCCGGGCCGCCGAACTGCCGGGCGGCACGCCGTTCGCCTGGTTGGCCGGAGAGGCGGGGGCGGTCCGGGCGCTGCGCCGGCACCTGGTCGAGGAGCGCGGCGTGTCGAAGGCCTCCGTCGACTTCACGGGGTACTGGCGCCACCGGCTGACCCAGGACGACGCGCCCACCGCCGAGGACCTGGCGGACGCTCAGGAGCGGCTGGCCGGGTACTGAACCCGAGCGGGCGCGCCGGCGCGGCGCGGGCAGGAGTGCGGGCCGGGGAGTGCGGGTCGGGGAGTGCGGGTCGGGGAGTGCGACAGGCGTGGCGGCCGCCCCGGCTTCCCCTGCTGCCCAGGCCTCCCCGGCCTCTTCCGGAAGACCTCGCGGCGGCTCCGGTTTTCGGCGGGAGCGGGCTGGGAAGGGAACGTCGTGGTGTCGACAAGTGGTCAACCCGGTGGCGGGGTTTCGCCAGTGTCCGGAGTTCGCCACGGGAATCCCCCGCTCGGCGGCATCCGGTTCCGCGCAGGGCCGATCGGCTGAAAGATGCGGATTCGGACCGATTTCCGCCGCGAATTTTACTGAGTGATGGTCAACTTTACTTTCTGATGGGTATTTACCCCCTTGTCGTGATCGCGCTGAGCTGCGTTGGATTGCGTCAGCCATTCATCAGACGAAAGGATGTCCATGATCGGCTGGCGGAAAGCCCAGCTAACAGCTGCCGTCACGGTCACCGCCGCGTCCATGGTCCTGAGCCTCGGGACCATTGCCAGCGCAGCGCCGAGCCCGGATCCGCAGAACGCCCAGGCGGCGTCCGCGGACGGGGCCCCGGTACCGGTGATCGTGATCCTGAAGGACCAGATCGCGGACGCCCCGGCCGACCACGGCCACCTCGGCGCCCGTCAGCAGAAGGCCGCCTCCGCGCAGGCGCCGCTGCTGAACAAGGTCAAGGCGGGCGGCGGCACCAACATCAAGAGCTTCGTGGTCGGCAACGCCTTCTCGGCCACCGTCAGCCCCGCTCTGCACGCCCAGCTCCAGGCCGACCCGGCCGTCGCCGCCGTGGTGGCCGACACCCAGGTCCAGGTCGCCCCGGCGTCCGCCGGCAAGGCGAAGCAGGCCAAGGACGCCGCCGACTCCGCGAACGCCGCCGGCGCGAAGGCGCCCAAGGCCGCCGCCGCTCCGCAGGCCGTCTCGGGCAGCAACGGCCAGGGTGCCGAGGAGAACGCGACCAACACGGCGTGCCCCTCCGACCCGAGCAAGCCCCTGCTGGAGCCCGAGGGCCTGTACTCGGTCCGGGCCTACACCGGCAACGGCAAGCCCGGCGTGGAGAACCTGGCCACCGGCAAGGGCGTCAAGGTCGCCTACATCGCGGACGGCCTCGACCCGAACAACCCGGACTTCATCCGGGCCGACGGCTCGCACGCCGTGGTCGACTACAAGGACTTCGCGGGCGACGGCTGGGACGCGCCGACCGGTGCCGCCGAGGCCTTCGGCGACGCCTCGGCGGTCATCGCCCAGGGCCGCCAGACCTACGACGTCTCGCAGTTCGTGAACCCCTCGCACCCGCTGCCGGCCGGCTGCAACATCCGCATCCGCGGCCTCGCCCCGGACGCCGACCTGGTCGCCCTGAAGGCCGGCGGCGAGCTGATGTCCAACTCGTCGATCCTGCAGTCGATCGACTACGCGGTGCGGGTCGCCCACGTGGACGTGCTGAACGAGTCCTTCGGCGGCAACGTCACCCCGGACAGCGGCGCGCACGACACCATCTCGCTCTTCAACGAGCAGGCCGTCAAGGCCGGTGTCACGGTCGCCGTCTCCTCCGGTGACGCCGGCATCAGCGGCACCGTCGGCACGCCGTCGACCGACCCGTACGTGATCTCGGTCGGCGCCTCCACCGACAACCAGAACTACCAGCAGACCGGCTACGCGGCCTCCCAGTTCTCCAACAAGACCTGGAGCAACAGCCGCATCTCCGCGCTCTCCTCGGGCGGTTTCACCCAGGCCGGCCGCACCGTCGACCTGGTCGCCCCGGGCGAGTCGGACTGGGCGCTGTGCACCCCCGACACCGCCAAGTACGAGGACTGCACGGGCTTCAACGGCAAGCCGTCGCCGATCCAGCCCTTCGGCGGCACTAGCCAGGCCGCCCCGTTCGTCACCGGTGCCGCGGCCCTGGTCATCCAGGCCTACCGCGACACCCACGGCGGCGACTCGCCGTCCCCGGCGCTGGTGAAGAAGTTCCTCACCGGCACCGCCAGCGACCTCGGCGTCCCGGCCGAGGAGCAGGGCGCCGGTCTGCTGAACGTCCGCGCCGCCGTCGAGGCCGCCCGCGGCTACGACGACGGGGACGGCACCGACGGCGCCAACACCGTCGTGGTCAACACCGGTCAGGTCGACATCGCCGGCACCCCCGGCTCGACCCACACCACCGACGTGTCCGTCACCAACACCAGTGACGAGCCCCAGACGGTGAGCGCCGCGACCCGCAGCTTCGCCCCGCAGTCGAGCAACCAGCAGACCGTCCAGCTGGACTCGTCCTCGACGGACACCTTCAAGTACGCCACCAACGGTGCGGACTGGGTGCAGAAGCAGGTCAAGTTCACCGTCCCGGCCGGCGCCGACCGCCTCGCGGCCTCGATCGCCTGGCACGGCGCGCCCAACCCGGTCACCAACGGCCCGGTGGTCCGCATGACGCTGCTCGACCCGTCGGGCCGCTTCGAGACCAACACCCGTCCGCAGGGCGGCGCCACCCCGGCGAACTTCGGCCTGGTGGACGTCCCGCACCCGGTGGCCGGTGAGTGGACCGCGATCCTCTACACCCCGGCGGGCAAGAACGGCTTCACCGGCCCGGTCCAGTTCGGCACGGCCACCCAGCGCGCGGTCCCGGCCGGCGCCGTGAGCCCGAGCACCGCCGAGCTGAAGCCCGGTCAGACCAAGACCCTCAAGGTCCAGTTGACCACCCCGGCGACCAGCGGTGACTCCAGCGAGGCGATCACCGTCTCCAGCTCCAACGGCAACACCACCAGCGTCCCGGTCACGCTGCGCAGCCTCGTCCCGGTCAGCCAGGGCAAGGGCACGTTCACCGGCACCATCACCGGTGGCAACGGCCGCAGCGCCTCGCCGACGCAGAGCTTCACCTACGGCTTCGACGTCCCGAAGGGCCAGAAGGACCTGCGGGTCGGCGTCACCGTCGGCAAGGACTCCAACCTGCTCATGCAGGGCGCGCTGATCAGCCCGAACGGCACCCCGATCGACATCGAGGGCAACGGCCTGTTCGACGCCCAGGGCACCCTGACCGGTACCGCGGCCGGCGTCTCGGCCACCACCGTCAACCCGGCCGCCGGCCGCTGGCGGTTCGTCCTGAACGTGCTCGGCCCGGTCAGCGGCCAGCAGCTCGCCCAGGACTTCGCCGGCACCGTCGCGTTCGACCAGGACCAGGCCACCGCGGCCGGTCTGCCGAACGACGCGCACACCAAGCTGGCGGCCGGCAAGCCGGTCACCGTCCAGGTGAACTACACCAACAACACCGTCGCCACCCAGAAGATCGCGGCCGACGGCCGCCTGGACCGCCGGGTGGACGTGCCGCTGGTGCCGCAGGGCGCCTCGGCGAACGTCAACCTGCCGCTGAGCCTCAGCTCCACGGTGCCGTCCTTCCTGGTGCCGCCGGGCACCGACCAGCTCAAGGCCGTGGCGGCGTCCTCGACGCCGGCGCAGATCGAGCTGAGCGCCACCACCGGCTCGCCGGACCTGTTCGGCGACCTGAAGAAGGCCCAGAACGGCTCCACCATCTCGGTCGTGACCGACAACGGCGCCGCCGAGCAGCCGGTCGTCCCGGGCAACTGGAGCACCTTCGTCCAGCAGATCGGCCCGTTCGGCACCGGCGGCGCGCCGACCGGCACGTCCACCATCACGGCCACCGCGCACACCCAGGCCTTCGACCCGGCGCTGGCCTCCAGCACCGGTGACCCGTACGCCGCCTCGGTGAACGCCTCGGCCCAGGCCGCCACCCCGGTGACCGTCGCCCCCGGCGCCACCGGCTCGCTGCAGGTGACGCTCACCCCGACCGGCCCGAAGGGCAGCACGGTCAAGGGTGTGCTGTACCTGGTGTCCAGCCCGACCGGGGTGGCCACCACCAACAACGTCCTGAACACCACCGGTGCGGTGCTCGCGGCGATTCCGTACAGCTACACGGTGAACTGACGCTCGGTCACGAAGCCGAAGGCCGAGGCCGTCCCGGATTCCCGGGGCGGCCTCGGCTGCTTCCGGCCCGGGTGCGGGCGTGGGGTTCCGGGGCCGGCCGGCTGGGCAGGTTCGGGAACGGACGGACGTTCTGAGGAATGGGGATCCACGTGTCGTACGAGGCCGTCAAGCACAGCGACGTCGAGGTGAACGGGGTACGGCTGCACCTGGCCGAGCAGGGGGAGGGGCCGCTGGTCCTGCTGCTGCACGGCTTCCCGGAGAGCTGGTACTCCTGGCGCCACCAGTTCGCTCCGCTCGCCGAGGCCGGCTACCGGGTGGTGGCGCCCGACCAGCGCGGCTACGCCCGCAGCGAGCAGCCCGCGAGCGTGGACGCGTACACCCTGCTGCACCTGGTCGGGGACGTGACGGCGCTGATCGGCGCGCTCGGGGAGGAACGGGCGGTGGTGGTCGGGCACGACTGGGGCGCCCCCGTCGCCTGGGCCACCGCGGCCCTGCGGCCCGACCTGGTGCGCGGAGTCGCCGGGCTGAGCGTGCCGCCGCTGCCGTCCGGGCCGACACCGCTGGCGCTGTCCCGGGAGAGGTTCGGCGAGGGCTTCTACCAGATCTACTTCCAGGAGCCGGGCCGGGCCGACGCCGAGCTGGCGGCCGACCCCAAGTCCTCGTTCCGCCGCATCCTCGGCGGCGGCCTCCGCCCCGACGGGGAACCGAGGGTGTGGGTCGTCCCCGAGGGCATGAAGCTGCTGGACACCGTCCCGGAGCCGGCGCGGCTCCCGGGCTGGCTCACCGAGGCGGACATCGACGCCTTCGCGGCCGACTACGCCCGGCACGGCGAGCGCGCCTTCACCGGGGGCCTCAACTGGTACCGCAACATCGACCGGAACAACGAGCTGATGGCGGCGTTCGCCGGCCGCCGGATCGAGGCGCCCGCACTGTACGTGACCGGTGAGCAGGACCTGGTCAACGCGATGGTCCCGCGCGACGTGATGGCCTACCTGCTGCAGCAGGTGACGCCGCGGCTGCACCGGCACCTCCGGCTCCCGGACACCGGGCACTGGACGCAGCAGGAGCGCCCGGCCGAGGTCACCGAGGCGCTGCTGGACTTCCTCGGCTCGCTGGACTGACGGCCCGCTGGACTGACGGCCCGTGCTCGTGCCCGGGCGACCGGAGGCCGGTCGCCCGGGTGGGGCGCCGGCCCGGTCTGGCCGGACGGGCGCTGTCCGAGGGGTGGGCCGGGGTGCGGCTCAGACCGGCAGGAGGCGGGCGATGAGTTCGCCGAGGCGGCGGGCGTTGCGGCAGGAGTGCATGTCCACGATGCCCGCGTAGGCGTGGGCGGCGGAGTCGCCGGTGGGCCACAGGGAGGGTTGCTCGGGGTTGAGCCAGATGACCCGCCGCGCCCGGCCGGCGATCCGGCGCAGGGCGTCGAGGTTGGGGTCGCGGTGGTTGGTGCGGGCGTCGCCGAGGATCAGGACGCAGGTGCGCGGGCCGACGGCGTCGAGGTGGTGGTCGGCGAACCCGCCGAGGGCCGAGCCGTAGTCGCTGTTGCCGTGGTAGCCCATGACCTGGGCCTCGGAGAGGATCCGGGCGGCCAGCCGGGCCGGGTCGTCGCCGTTCCTGAGCAGGTCGGTGACTTCGGCGGTGCGGTTGACGAAGGCGAACACCCGGACCTTGCTGAACTGTTCGCTCATCGCCTGCACCAGCAGCATGGTGAAGTCGGCGAAGCCCGCCACCGAGCCGGAGACGTCGCACAGCAGCACCAGCTCCGGCCGGGCCGGGCGGCGCAGCCGGTGGGCGGGGCGCAGTGGCACGCCGCCGGTGCCGAGGGAGCGGCGCAGGGTGCGGCGCAGGTCGATCCGGCCGCGGGCGGCGCGGCGGCGTCGGGCGGCCAGGCGGGTGGCGAGCTTGCGGGCCAACGGGTGGACGGTGCGCCGCAGTTCGGCGAGCTGGTCGCGGCCGGCGTAGAGGAAGTCGATCCGGTCGGCGGTGGGGGCGACGGCGCGTTCGGCGATCCGCTCGGGGCCGCGCAGCTCGGCGACCCGCCGGCGGGCCTCGGTGGTGACCAGGGCGCGGAAGTCGCGGATGCGACGGCGGACCTCGTCGGCGAGGACGAGGTCGGAGAGGTCCGCCGTGCCCGGCCCACTGCGCAGGGCGGCGAGGATCCGGGCGAGCAGCGTGTCGGGGCCGAGCCGGCCGAGCGCCTGCTGGGCGGACCAGCCGTCGGAGCCGGGCGCGCCGCCGGCGCCGTACCGGCCGAAGGCCTCCACGACCTCGCCGGCGAGCCGGGCCTGGGCGGCGCGGTCGTCGGCGGCGAGGGCGGCGGCGAGGCGTTCGCGCAGGTCGTCGCGGAGCGGGTCGGGGCGGCCGTAGCGCGGCGGTTCGGCGCCGTCGGGCACCGGCGGCGGGTCGGTGCGGACGGCTTCGGGGATGCCGACGCCGAGGGGGAAGAAGAGGTCGAAGGTGGCGTCGAAGACGGTCCGCTGGCCGTCGGAGCGCAGCAGGGCGGCGGCCAGGCCGGCGCGCATCTGCTCGCGGTCGGCGAAGCCGAGGACGTCGAGGACGGCGGCGGCGTCGACGGTCTCGGCGGGGCCGATCCGCAGTCCGTGGCCGCGCAGGGCGCGGACCAGGCCGGTGAGGCGGGCGGCGGTGTCGGCGGGCTCGCTCGGGCGGGGTTCGGCGGTCATGCCGGGGTGAGCTTCTGGGCGGCCTTCCGGATGTCGTCCTGGTGCTTGAGGATCACCCCGAGGGTGTCGCGGACGGCCGTCTCGTCGAGGGTGTCCGCGCCGAGGGCGAGCAGGGTGCGGGCCCAGTCGATGGTCTCGGCGACGGACGGCGCCTTGCGCAGCTCCATCGCGCGCAGCGCGCCGACGATCCGGACCAGCGACTCGGCCAGCGTGTCGTCCAGTCCGGGCACCTTGAGGCGGACGATCCTGCGCTCCAACTCGGCCTCCGGGTAGTCGAGGTGGAGGAAGAGGCAGCGGCGGCGCAGGGCTTCGGAGAGCTCGCGGGTGGCGTTGGAGGTGAGCACGACGAAGGGGCGGCGGCTCGCGGTGATGGTGCCGAGTTCGGGGACGGTCACCTGGAAGTCGCTGAGCACCTCCAGCAGCAGCGCCTCGACCTCGACGTCGGCCTTGTCCATCTCGTCGATCAGCAGCACCGTCGGCTCCTCGCCGCGGATGGCGGTGAGCAGCGGGCGGGTGAGCAGGAACTCCTCGCCGAAGATGTCGCCGCGGGCCTCGTCCCAGCCCTCGTCGCGGCCGGCGGTGATCCGCAGCAGCTGCTTGGCGTGGTTCCACTCGTAGAGCGCGCGGGCCTCGTCGATGCCCTCGTAGCACTGGAGCCGGACCAGCCTGGCCCGGCCGATCGCGGCGACAGCCTTGGCGAGTTCGGTCTTGCCGACCCCGGCGGGGCCTTCGACGAGCAGCGGCTTGCCGAGCCGGTCGGCGAGGAAGACGGTGGTGGCGACGGCGGTGGAGGCGAGGTAGCCGGTGGCGGCGAGCTGTTCGGCCGCGTCCGTGACCGAGGTGAAGAAGCCCGTACCGTCGCCGTTCCCGCTGCTGCCGCTGGTCATCCGCCTGCCCCGTTCCGGTTCGCCGTCTCCGTGCGGCGCCACCCTACCGGCCGGTCACTTCCTTGTCGCGGGGGGTCGACGGGCCGGCGCGGTGGGCATGACGGAGCGGCGTACGGCCTGCCGGGGCCGTACGCCGCGGGTGCGTTCCGGTGGGCCCGCTGCGTCAGTTGACGAACAGGACCGGGCTGCCGGCGACGGAGGTGTCGGTGACCGGGCCGTAGGTGGCGCTGAACCAGCCCGTCGAGAAGCACAGGCCGGGGCCGGAGGCGAGGGTGAACGGCTGCGCGGAGAAGCCGATGGTGTTGCCGGTGTTCGAGGTGGTGCCGTTGATCCCGGTGGTGTTCTGGTAGTTGCAGCTGACGCTGCCCAGGATGGTGCTGAGCACCACGGTGGTGCCCATCGGGCCGGCCGCGCCGGGGGTGAGCTTGACCGGGTTGCCGGGGCCGTCGCTGACCGTGTTGGTGAACGGCAGGTTGGTGACGGTGATGCTCTTGACGCCCGTGACGCCGAGGACGTTGGACGTGCAGGAGCCGAAGGTCTGGGTGTTGAGCTGCTCGACGGCGCTGCCCGGGGCGGCCGGGTTGGAGGTGACCGTCGCCGAGAAGGAGGAGGCGGCGCACTTGATGCCGCTCGTCCCGGTGGCGCTGTTGTAGAAGGTGGCGAAGCTGCCCGGGGCCAGGTTGGCGCTCAGGACGTCGCCGACGGCGACGGCCGGCCCGGTCGGGCTTCCGGTGGTGAGCACGGCGGTGGCGGCCTCGGCGGGTGCCACGGCCGCGCCGGTGAGGGCGAGTGCGGCGAGGGCGGCGGTGGCGAGGGTGCGGCGGATGCGCATGAGGGTACCTCTCTCCGTCCGGGGGACGGGTGGGGGGAATCCCGGCGTGCGGGTGTGGTGGTGTGCACGACGGGGGAGGTGCATGGCGTACCGGGGGCTCCGGCGGGGCCGCGGTGCGGGCGGGCCCGGCGCCACGGGCCCGCTCGTGCGGTACGGAGGTGTGTTACGGCGGTGCACGACACAGCGGCACTGAGGAACGGCCCTGCGACGCGGCTCTGCGAAGTGGCCCTGCGAAGTGGCCCTGCGGAGCGGGGCTCTGCAGGAGGCGCTGCGCCGTGGTACTGCGCCGAGTCGGTGCGGACGTGCGGTGCTGTGGGGGTGCACGTCGGCGGCTGCCACCGCCGCGGGCCTGCGCCCGCCGTGGTCCCGTGGTCCGGGAGGTTCGCCCGGATCCTGGGAGCCCCTGGAGGTCGGCCGGTGGGGGCCTGCTCGCCCACCGGTTGGAAACCTGTCAGTGTTGTAAACCCGCTGTTGCGTCAATGTCAATACAGGACACAGGAGTTGGTGATGGATCGGAACTACCTCCGGAGTGCCGACGTGGTCCTGCTGCCCGGTGCGCGGACCGGCCGCGATCCCGCCCGGTCGATCAAGCCCGGCCCGCGCCGACAGCCCGCCGGCGTGGTCGCCGCGACCCAGCGCGAGCGGCTGCTGGACGGGCTGGTCCAGACCGTTGCCGAGCGCGGCTACCAGCACGCGACGGTGAGCGACATCTGCCGCGCGGCGGGTGTGACCAGGCCGGTCTTCTACGAGCTGTTCAGCGGCAAGGAGGACGCGTTCCTGGCGGCGCACCGGTACGGCACCGGGGTGGTGCTGCGGCGGATGGCGACGGCCTTCGCGGCCGAATCCGACTGGTGCCACGGGATCCGGCAGGCACTCGGCGCGATGCTCCAACTGCTGGCCGGGACACCGGCGTTCGCGACCATGGCGGTGATCGAGATCGAGGCGGTAGGCCCGGCCGGTCGGCGCGAGCGCGACCAACTCCTCACCAGGTTCCGGGCGTTCTTCGCCGAGGTCCCCCAACTGCCGGGCGGGGTAGGGGTGGACGAGATGGTGGACGCCGTGGTGGGTGGCGTCTACAGCGCGCTCTACCGCCGGATCGCCTCCGGTCGGACCGATCAACTCCTGCAGCTGTTGCCGGTGTTGAGCATGTTCTGCCTGGCGCCGTTCCTCGGTCCGGTGGAGGCGGCCGCGCGACTGGGTGCGGCGGAGGCGTCCGTACGGCCGGAGACGGCGGTCCGGCCCGGCCCGGCGGAGGTCCGGCCGGGTCCGGCGGAGGCGTGTGAAGGGCCCGGGGCCGGGATTGGTGAAGATCCTTCGTGCACCCGTATTGACCCGGCCAATACCGGGCAGTAGCTTCCCAGTTACCTACCGCGCTCCGTCCGCACCCGCCCCGCTGCCGAGGGGCGGGCGGTCGGGCGGGCCGCGCAACGCTGTCCGCGCCAGGGCAACGTGCCAGTGCCTGCACACCCATTCCACCCAAAGGGAGCACACATGGCCATGTCCGAGGACGCCGCCGCCGCGGCCGAGACCCCCCAGCCGGTCGGCCCGAGAAGAGGCCGGGTACGGCTCAAGCGCACCGCCCTGATGGCCGTCCCGGCCATCGCGGCCGGGGGTGTCCTGATGGCGCTCACCGCCCAGGGCGTGCTCGCCGCCCAGTTCTCCATCTCCGGCATGCCGTTCACCATCACCGCCGACAAGCTCGACGGACAGGGCTTCGCCCAGTACGGCTCGCTGGACTCGATGATCCCCGACAGCCCCAACGCCGGCTCCACCGGTGGTCAGGTACTGGTCGCGGTGTCGGCGATCAAGAGCGCGCAGATCACCAACCTGTGCCAGAGCGTCGACCTCGGCGGCATCAACCTGGTGATCCACGCGGGCGACGGCGGCACCCCCGTCTCCGCCACCAACCTCACCACCGACTCCGATCTGCTGTCCGGCGACGCGGAGTTCACCAACATCGAGATCGGCGGCGACGCCAGCACCTTCACCAAGGCCGGCCCGGTCGGCAAGGGCAACCCGGGCGTCTTCGGCCAGCAGGCCGACACCGTCCTGCTGACCAGCCTCAAGCAGCACAACTACGCGAGCACCGCCGTCGGGTTCAAACTGCCCAACCTGCGGCTGAGCTTCAGCTCCCAGGGCTGCTGAGCATGACGGAGTCCGCACCGGAGCCGACGGCCGGGACCGGAGAGGGCGCCACCGCACGGGCCGAGGAGGCGGCGGCCGAGGGGACGGCCGCCGCGCCCGGCACCGCCGCCACGGCGCCCGCCGCCGAGCCCGCCGCCCGCCCGGCCAAACGCGACTGGCGGGGCAGGCGACCGTTCTGGGGCGGGCTGCTCGTGCTGCTCGGCGGCGCCGAGATCCTGTTCACCCTGCGGGCCCCGCTGCCCGTCGTCCTGCACATCGGCATGCAGGGACTGGCCGGGTACCTGGTCCCGGCGGTGATGGTGCTGTGCGGCCTGCTGATCCTGTTCAACCCGGCCCAGCGGCTGTTCTACTCCATCCTCGCCGTGCTGGCCTCGCTGGGCAGCTGGATCACCTCCAACCTGGGCGGCTTCCTGATCGGGATGCTGCTCGGGGTGGTCGGCGCCTGCCTCACCTTCGGCTGGCTGCCCGACCAACCGCTGCGCCGGGGCCGGCAGCGGCGGCTGGACCGCCGCGAGGAGCGGCACGGCGAACGGCATGCGGCCAAGACCGCCTCGGTCTGACGCGGGGGCCCCGCGCCCTGGTGACGGGAGAGCACCGGGAGCGCGGGGCACCTTCGTGCGGGGCCTCCGGGTGGGGGCGGACCGGACGGCCCCCGGCCCCCGGCCCCCGGCCCCCGGGCCCCGGATCAGATGGTCGAGGCGTCGATCACGAAGCGGAACCGGACGTCGCCGGCCAGCACCCGCCGGTAGGCCTCGTTGATCTGCTCGGCCCGGATCAGCTCGATCTCGGCGGTGATGCCGTGCTCACCGCAGAAGTCCAGCATCTCCTGGGTCTCCGGCAGGCCGCCGATCATCGACCCGGACAGTGAGCGGCGCCCGACGAGCAGTGCGTGGGCGTTGACCGACACCGGCTTCTCCGGCGCACCGACCTGCACCATCGTGCCGCCGGTGCGCAGCAGGCCCAGGTAGGCGCTGAGGTCGAGGTCGGCGGAGACGGTGTTGACGATCAGGTCGAAGCTGCCCGCCAGTTCGCTGAAGGTCGCCGGGTCGGAGGTGGCCCGGTAGTGGTCGGCGCCGAGCTTGAGACCGTCCTCGCGCTTGCGCAGCGACTGGCTGAGCACGGTGACCTCCGCGCCCATCGCGTGGGCGAGCTGCACGCCCATGTGGCCGAGGCCGCCGAGGCCGACGATCGCGACCTTCTTGCCCGGGCCCGCGCCCCAGTGGGCGAGCGGCGAGTACAGCGTGATGCCGGCGCACAGCAGCGGCGCCGCGGCGTCCAGCGGCAGGTTGTCGGGGATGCTCAGCGCGTACGCCTCGTCCACCACCAGCTCCGCGGAGTAACCGCCGTAGGTCGGCAGGCCGTCCTTGCCCGTGCCGTTGTAGGTGAAGACGGCGCCGCCCTCCCCGGTGCAGTACTGCTGGAGACCGGCCCGGCAGTTGTCGCACTCGCGGCAGGAGTCGACGAAGCAGCCGACGCCGACCCGGTCGCCGACCTTCCAGCGGGTCACGCCGGGGCCGACCTCGGCGACCACGCCGGCGATCTCGTGGCCCGGAACCATCGGGAAGATGCCGGTGCCCCAGTCCTCGCCGACCTGGTGGATGTCGGAGTGGCAGATGCCGGAGAAGCGGATGTCGATCACGATGTCGTGCTCGCCCACGGCCCGCCGGGTGACGGTGGTCTTCGTCAGCGGGGCGTCGGGCTGCTGCGCCGCGTAGGCGGCGACGGTGCGGGTGGCGCTCGTGGTGCCGGTGGTGCTCGTGGTGCTCTCGGTGCTCTTCGTCGTCTCGTTCGTCATGCCCACCAGACTGCGGCGGCGCGGTTCGGCCAACCAGACCAGAGATCTTCGTACGCAGCCGGGACGTAGGCGGGGCGGACCTAGGCGGGCCGGACGTACGCGGGCCGGACGTACGCGGGCCGGGCCTACGTCTGCGGAAGGTACGCACGGCAGTGTCACCCTCGCCCGCCCCCGGGCGCCGGATCGCCCGCATACTGCAGACATGGACCAGCGCACCGAACTCAGCGAGTTCCTCCGATCCCGCCGCGCCCGGCTGCGGCCCGAGGACGTGGGGCTGCCGCACACCACCACGCGCCGCCGGGTGCCCGGACTGCGCCGCGAGGAGCTGGCCCAGCTCGCCGGAGTCAGCACCGCCTACTACACCCGGCTCGAACAGGGCCACGGCGAGAACGTCTCGGTCGCCGTGCTGGACGCCATCGCCCGGGTGCTGCGGCTCAGCCCCGCCGAACGCGACCACCTCGGCCGGCTCACCAAGCCCGCCCGGCGCCGCTCCGGCCGGGCCGCCGCCCGGGTGCAGCGGGTGCGGCCCGCGCTGCAGCAACTGCTGGACGCGATGGAGGGCGTGCCCGCGTACGTGCTCGGCCGACGCCTGGACGTCGTCGCCTGGAACCGGCTCGGCAGCGCCCTGCTGGGCGACTTCGCGGTGATGCCGCCGGAGCAGCGCAACATGGCCTGGCAGGTCTTCCTCGACCCGGACGCCCGCCGGTTGTACGTGGACTGGGAGGGCAAGGCCAGTGACATCGTGGGCATGCTGCGGCTGGACGCCGGGCGCGACCCGGACGACCCCCACCTCGCCTCGCTGATCGGCGAACTCTCCGTCAAGAGCGAGGACTTCCGGCGCCTGTGGGCCACCTACAACATCCAGGACAAGGGCCACGGCACCAAGCGGCTGCACCACGCGGTGGTCGGCGGCCTCAGCCTGCAGTACGAGACCCTGCGCCCGACCGGTGACGCCGACCAGGTGCTGGTCGCCTACCACGCCGAGCCGGGCTCGACCTCGGCCGAGTCGCTTCGGCTGCTGGCGAGTTGGGCGGCCACCGAGTTCCAGGCCGGGGCGGCCTCGGACGTGGCCGACTCCGCCACCGAGCCGTCCCGGTAGCGGCACCCGCTCGGCGGGGTGCGCGGCGAGGCGTTTGGTGAGGCGCGCCGCCGCGGGACGCCGGTCGCGACAGGCGCTTGGCAAGGGGTCGATGGTCCCGGGTCCGTCCGGGGCGATCGGCCCTTCTCGCATTCGGAGCCGCGCAGTTGACTGGACAGGACATGGACAACAGCAGCAGCACGCACCTTGCCAGCGGCACCGCCACCGCCACCGCCGAGTACGACCGGCTGATCGCCCGTCACCACGCGATGCGCCTGCGCCGCCGACTCCTCGCGCCGTCCGTCTCCTCCGGCGGCGACTTCGGCTACGGCGACCACGGGTACGGCGACCACGGGTACGCCGACCACGGGTACGGCGACGGCGGGCACCTCCGCGACGGCGGGAGCGGCGGGTACGACGGCGCCGCCGACCAGCACCTGATCCGGCGCGACCTCGACCTGATCGCCCCGCTCTCCGAGCTGATCGACCACCTCTACGCGGTCATGTTCCGCCGCCGCCCCTACCTGCGCCCGCTCTTCCCCGACTCGATGGAGTTCCAGCAGGCCCACCTGGAACGGATCTTCCACCACCTGATCGACCACCTCCACCAGCCCGCCGAACTCGGCCAGACACTGCGCCAACTCGGCCGTGATCACCGGAAGTTGGGTGTCCGGCCGGTCCACTACGAGGCCTTCGAGGAAGCCCTGTGCGCGGCGATCCGCCACCGCGCCGGCGAGCACCGGACGGAGGAGCTGGAAGCCGCCTGGGTCCGGATGCTCCGCTTCGCCGTCGGCGCGATGGTCGCCGGCGCCGACTCCGCGCTCACCGAACCCCCGTACTGGCACGCCGTGGTGACCGGCCACGAGCGCCGCCGCCCCGACCTCGCCGTGCTGCGGGTGCGCACCGGCGAACCGTACCCGTACCGCGCCGGACAGTACGGCACCGTCGAACACCCGGCGCTGCCGCACACCTGGCGGCAGTACTCGATGGGCTGCGCCCCGCGCACCGACAACGAGTTGGAGCTCCACGTCCGCCGCACCGGCCCCGACGGGGTCAGCGCCGCCCTGGTCGAGCACACCGCCGTCGGCGACCGGCTGCGCCTCGGCCCGCCGCGCGGCAGCCTGCTGCCCGACGGCGACGCCCGCGACCTGCTGCTGGTCGCGGGAGGCACCGGCCTCGCCCCGATGAAGGCGATCGTCGAGCAGCAGGCCGCCCACCGGCCCCCCGGCCGGAAGGTCCACCTGTTCGTCGGCGCCCGGGACCGCGCCGACCTCTACGACTGGCAGGCAATCGCCGAACTCGGCCTGCACAAACCGTGGTTGACTCTCACTCCGGTGACGGCCGGCCGCCTCGCCGACGCCGTCGCGGCGGCGGGCGACTGGCGCGACCACCTGGCCTGCGTCAGCGGCCCGGTCGGCATGGTCGACTCCGTCCGCCGCCGACTCGTGGCCGCCGGACTGCCGTTGGGCCGGGTCCGCTACGACCAGGCGCTGCAGCGTTGAGCGATCACCGGAAGCAGTACGAGTCCGAGGACGCGTCGCCGCCCGCGAGGTGGGTCTGGTGGACGCGCAGGCCCCGGAAGTCGGCGCCGTGCGGGAAGAACCGCTCGTCGACGCTCAGCCCGCCCGCCCCGGTGTCGGCGTCCAGCTTGACGATCCAGGGCTCGATGCCGTCCGGGTAGATCTGGTCGTCCCAGGCGCCGTAGAGGGAGTTGGTCAGGTACAGCCGCCGGCCGTCCCGGCTGATCTCCACCATCTGCGGCGCCCCGCTCAACGGCCGCCCCGGCTCGGCCGGGTGCGGGGTGCGGGCGACGACCCCGCCGAGGCGCACGGAGGAGGCCGGCCGGGGGTGGAACGGGTCCGAGACGTCGAACTGGAACAACTCGCCGGTGCCCCACGCCGACACGTACAGCCAGCGGTCGTCCACCGACAGGTTGATGTCGGTGACCAGCGGAGGCACCGCGCCGAACGGCTGCAGTGCGGGCGGCAGGTCCTCGGCCTTGGCGGGCTCGGCCGGGATCTCGATCACCTTGCGCGCGGTGAACGCCGGCCCGTCCCGGTACCAGAGCCAGATCGAGGACGACAGGTCCTCGACGTTCGCCACCACCCCGGCGAACCCCCACTCCGCCTGCGGATCGTGCGCCGGACGCAGCTCCAGCACCATCTGGTACTGGTCGCCGAGGTCGATCCGCTGCAGGTGCCGGCCCGAGTCCAGCTCCCAGAAGTGCAGCGCGTGCCCGTACTTGCGGCCCAGCAGCAGCTCCGGCACCACCCCGTCCTCGACCATCCACGGGGTGCCCCACTCACTGGTCACCCCCACGTTGGTGCCCAGGTGCCACCAGACGTCGTATGCGAAGTGCTGCGGCCCGCGCTCGGTCTCCCAGGCCCGCAGCACCTCGAAGGTGGTGTGGTCGAGGATCGCCACCCCACCCGGACCGTCCGCGCCCTCACCGGCACCCAGGCAGGACAGGAACACCCCGTCCGGGCCGCAGTGCAGGGTGTGCGGGCGCGAATAGCCCGCCTTGGCCGCGAGCTCCGCGGCCTCGACCGTCTTCACCAGCCGCGGGCGCACCGGGTCCGGCCGGGTGTCCATCACGTGCAGCCGGGACGAGCGGAGGCCGGGCAGGAGCAGGAAGCGCCGCTCCGGATTCTCGTGGCAGGCGTGCGCCAGCGCACTGGAGCAGGCGTTCCACCCGAAGTGGTGCAACTCGTCACCCAGAGTGGGGAGTTCGGCGAAGTTCAGGACCTTGCCGTAGGTCCCCGACGCGGGATCCGTGTCCACCGTGAGCAGTGCGTCCGGCCGCCGCCCCGCCCGGTCGAACCCGGCGACGTACGCGAGCTTCTCCGGCGGCGCCGCGATGGCCTCGGAAGCCGACCGGTAGAGCGACGGATCGCTGTGCCCCTGCTGCATGCAACCTCCCCAACTCGCCTTCCCTGTACGGGAAGCGTTCCACACCCACACCGGCGCACAGCAGGCGCACGAGGAGGGGCAGGGAGGCGCGGAGAGTACCCTGAGCCAGTGCACAACAGCATCCGCGGGGGAACCTTCCACGGCCCGGTCGTCCAGGCCGACACGGCGAACGTGACGGTCGGGGCCCGGCCGCCGACGATCGCGGGCCTGCCGCCGCTCACCGCCGCCTTCACGGGCCGCGACCAGGACCTGGCAGCCCTCCGCACCCTCCTCACCACGGACGGGTCGCCGACAGTCACCGTGACCGGCCTCGGCGGCATCGGCAAGACCACCCTGGCGATCGCGGCCGGCCACGCCCTCCTGGCCGCCGGCCACGTCACCCTCGCCGTCCTCGTCGACCTCCGCGGCTACGACGAGACCCCGGCCGAGGGCGGTCACGCCCTCGACACCCTCCTGCGGGCCCTGGGAGTCCCCGCCGAACACATCCCGCCGGACCCGGAGACCCGAGCCGCCCTCTACCGCACCCAGCTGGAACGGCACGAACACGGCGTCCTCGTCATCGCCGACAACGCCTCCGCCGCCGACCAGGTCCGCCTCCTCGCCCCGCCCTCGCCCCGCCACCGCCTCCTCGTCACCTCCCGGGAAACCCTCCCCAGCCTCGGCGCCCGCCTCCACCGGCTCGGCGTCCTCGCCCCCGGGGCGGCGATCCACCTCCTCGACACAGCCGTCCGCGCGGCCCGGCCCGACGACGACCGCATCGCAGCCGACCCGGGGAACGCCCACCGCACAGCCGAGTTGTGCGGCCACCTCCCCCTGGCCCTGCGCCTCGCCGCCGCCCAGCTCGTCCTCGACCCGCACCTGCGCCCGGTGGAACTCGCCGACGACCTGGCCGACGGCGCCGACCGCCTCGACCTCCTGCACGACGGCGACACCGGCATCCGCCTCACCCTGGACCGCTCCTACCGCCGCCTCACCCCCGAACTCGCCGACCTCTTCCGCCTCCTGGCCCTCAACCCCGGCCCCGACATCGCCACCGAGGCCGCCGCCGCCCTCATCGACCGCAAACCCCGCGAAACCCGCTCCCTCCTCGCCAGACTCGCGGGAACGGCCCTCATCGAACAGAACGCAGAAGGCGGCCGCTGGTACCTGCACGACCTCACACGGGTCTACGCGGCGGAGCGTTCGCGACGCCGTCCGGAGGACGGGAAGGCTGCTCTCCGCCGCCTGCTGGAGTACTACGCGACGCGCGTCGGCCCCGCGGATGCCCAGGTGCGGGAGCTGCCGATCTGCACGATGGCGGACCGTTTCGGCGATCGGAACGAGGCGCTCGTCTGGTTGGAGCGCGAGCGGGTCAATCTGACCGCAGCGGTTCAGAGCGCGGCCGTCTCCGGGCTTCCCCGTCTGGTGGTGCACCTGTCGTCGTCCCTGACACCCCACCTCATCCGCTGGTTCCGGACCGACGATGCCCTGACGGTCACCGCCACCGCGCTCGAGGCCGCCGCCGACCTCGGGCAGGCGGACGTGGACGCCACGGTCCGGAGCAATCGCGGTCTGGCACTCGAACACGCTCGACGGTTCGCAGAAGCAGCTGAGGCCCACCGCCACGTCGGGGCGATCTGCCGGGCCCTCGGTGACCCCCTGGGGGAGGCCGGTGCGTACGTCAACCTCGGCAACGCCCTGTGGGGACTGCGGCAGTTCGGCGACGCGAGCGAGATCCACCGGCATGCCCTCGCGATCGTCCGGGAGGAGCGTGACCGCCCGGCGGAGGCACGTTCGCTGATCAACCTGGGTGGCCTGCTGGCGGAGGTCCGCCGGTTCGACGAAGCCGTCGAGCTGTTGCGGGCGGGCCGGGAGATCCTGGCGGAGGTCGGCGACCGCAACGGTGAGGCGACGGCGTGGGCGAGCGTCGGTGTCGTCCTGGGAGAACTACGCCGTTTCGAGGAGTCGATCGACGCCCACCAGCGGGCACTCGACGCCTTCCGGGCGCTCGGCGACCGGCACAGCGAGGCGAAGGCCTCGGGGGGACTCGGTGCGGTGCTCCTGCGGGTGCAGCGGTACGAGGAGGCGGTCGAGGCCGGCCTGCGTGCCTGCGCCGTCTTCGAGGAACTCGGTGACCGGCACAGCGAGGTCCTGGCCCGTAGGACCCTCGGTGCGGCGCTGCGGCACGTCCGCAGGCCGGACGAGGCGCTGGCCTCGGAGCGTCGGGCCCTGGCGATCGACCAGGAACTCGGCGACCGCTTCGCCGAGGCCGAGTCCGCAACCAGACTCGGGAACCTGCTTCAGAGCATGAAGCGCCACGACGAGGCCGAAGCCGCCCACCGGGAGGCACTGGTGGCCTGCCGGGACGTCGGCGACCGCGAGAGCGAGGCGATCGTCCTGACCAACCTCGGCAACTGCCTGTTCGCCATGGGGCGCTTCGAGGACGCGGCGCTTTCGTACGAAGCGGGTCTCGGCATCGACCGGGAGCTGGACGACCGGCACCATGAGGCCGCGATCCTCTGCAACGCCGCTGCGGCCTACGGGAGTCTGGGGCGGTACGAGGAGGGGGTCGAAGCCCTCTACCGCTCCCGGGACCTGTTCCAGGCATGCGGGGACGCCGCGGGCGCAGCCGACGCCCAGGCCAACCTGGGGGCCGTCCTCACCTCGTTCGCGCGGTTCGCCGAGGCGGAGGTCGAGTGCCGCCAGGCCCTCTCGGCCTTCCAACGGCTCGGCAAGCGTCATGGCGAGGCCGTCGCCTGGTGCAATCTCGGCGACGCCCTCCGGGGCGCGGGTGCCGTGGCGGAAGCGGAGGAGGCCTACGCGCGGGGGCAAGCGATTCTCGCCGGGCTCGAGGCGGAAGGCACCGTCACCGAGGAGTGAACGACTCCGCCGAGCGGCCCGCGGCTACCGGCCGGTATCGTCGTGGCTCGGAACGGGTGGTCACCTGCCCTGCGGAGGCAGGCGGAGCGAAGGATCGGTGCGGCGGCGATGGAGTTTCGGGAAGACATCCTGGGTGCCCCCTACGAGGCGGCGGAGCTGGAGCTGCGCCCCGACGCCGAGGGGGAGGTGTGCGCGACGCTGGTGCGTCGGGTCGTGCCCGGGGCGGAGCGGGCCGTGCTGTACATCCACGGCTACAACGACTACTTCTTCCAGACCAACCTGGCCGACCACTACGCCGCGCTCGGGTTCTCCTTCTACGCGCTCGACCTGCGCAAGTACGGCCGCTCGCTGCGGCCGCACCAGTCGCCGAACTTCGTCCGGAGCCTCGCCGAGTACGACGAGGAGATCGACGAGGCCGTCCGCGTCATCCGGGAGGTGGACGGGCACCGGAAGCTGCTGCTGAACGGGCACTCCACCGGTGGGCTGGTGGCCGCGCTGTGGGCGGGGCGGCGGGCCGGGCGCGGCCTGGTGGACGGGCTGTTCCTCAACTCGCCGTTCCTGTCGATGCCGGCCTCGCAGGCCGTGCGGACCTTCGGCGGGCCGGCGGTGACGGCGATCGGGCGGCTGGCGCCGACCCGCGTCCTGCCGTCGACGATGAACCCGCACTACACGCACAGCCTGCACAAGGACCACAGGGGCGAGTGGGACTTCGACCTCACCCTGAAGCCCGCCGAGGGCTTCCCGCTGTTCGCGGGCTGGCTGTCGGCGATCCACCAGGGGCACCGGCGGCTGCGGCACGGGCTGGGGATCGACGTGCCGGTGCTGCTGATGGCCTCCACCAAGTCCATCGCCACCACCAAGTGGCACAACGCGCTGCACCATGCGGACGCCGTGCTGCGCGCCGACGACATCGCCGCGCAGGGCCCGATGCTGGGCCGGCACGTCACGATCGTGCGGATCGAGGGCGGCATGCACGACCTGATGCTCTCCGGGGAGAAGGCCCGCACCCAGGCCTTCGCCGAGCTGGACCAGTGGCTGGCCGGCTACCTGGACGTGCGGCCGGTCGGGGAGCACGCGTGACCTTCGAGTACGGCGAGCACGGCGAGCACGACGGGCGCGCCGAGCACGAGGATCAGGACGTGCCGGACGAGCACGACGAGCCGGTGCCGGTCGGTCGGCGGACCGACCTCGGGTTCGCCAAGCTCATGCCGGACATCGACCGCGACGGCGGCTGGCTGCTGACGCTGGACGGCACCCCGCAGTCCTACGTCGACCTCGCCGACCCGACGCACCTGGAGTTCGAGTACACCCGGCGCCTCGGCCACCTCGTCGACGCGCTGGCCCCCGCCGGCCGGCCGCTGGCCGCGCTGCACCTCGGCGGCGGCGCGCTCACCCTGCCCCGCTACCTGGCCGCCACCCGGCCGGGGTCGCGGCAGCGCGTGGTGGAGGTGGACGGGCCGCTGCTGGAGCTCGTCGCCGAGCACCTGCCCTGGCAGGGCCCCGGTGCGGACATCACCGCGAGCGTCGGCGACGCCCGCGCGGCCCTCACCGACGTCCCGGCGGGCTCGCAGGACCTGGTGATCGCCGACGTCTTCCACGGCTCACGCACCCCCGCGCACCTCACTTCGGTGGAGTTCCTGCGCCTTGCCGCGGCCGCGCTGCGCCACGGCGGCTGCTACGCGGCGAACCTGGCGGACGGCCCGCCGCTGGCCTTCGCGAAGGCGCAGGCGGCGACGGTGCGGGCGGTGTTCCCGTACGTGTGCCTGGTCGCGGAGGCGTCGGTGCTGCGCGGGCGGCGGTACGGCAACGTGCTGCTGGCCGGTTCGACGGCGCCGCTGCCGGTGGCGGAGCTGGCCCGGCTGTTCGCGGGCGACATCTTCCCGGCCCGGCTGGTGGAGGGGGACGACCTGGCAGCCCTGGTGGGCCGAACCGCGCCGGTGACGGACGCCGACGCCACCGACTCCCCGCCCCCGCCGGACGGCGCCTTCAGCGTGGGCTGAGCCGCGCGTCGGGCCGGGCACGCGCGCCCGGCCGGTGTCAGAATCGGCGGGTTCATGCCTGCCCGAGCGCGGAGCCCGCGGAGCCCACGCGGCACACGCGGAGCCCACGCTAAGCACGCGCGGAGCACGTCGAAGGAGCGAGCGATGACTGTCGGCGCGGACCGGCCCGAGCCGGTGAAGCGGCCCGAGTTGGAGGCGGTGCCGGAGACGGCGCTGTGGACGTTGTGGCACCGGGCGCTGGAGGCACGCCGGCCGGACACCGTGCTCCAGGACCCGAAGGCCGTCGAACTGGTCGACCGGATCGACTACCCCTTCGCGGAGCGGTTCGGCACCAGCGGCACCCAGGCCCAGCTCCAGGCCCTGCGCGCGGCCTGCTTCGACCGCGAGGTGGCCGACTTCCTCGCGCGGGAGCCGCGCGGCACCGTGGTCTGCCTCGGGGAGGGCCTGGAGACCCAGTACTGGCGGGTCGACAACGGGCGGGCCCGCTGGCTGAGCGTGGACCTGCCCGACCTGGTGGCACTGCGGGAGGCACTGTTGCCGCCCGGCGAGCGCCAGCGCTACCTGGCCGCCGACGCCACCGAACTGGGGTGGGCCGACGAGGTCGACCGCAGCCGCGAGGTGCTGATCAGCGCACAAGGCCTGTTGATGTACCTCCCGCCGGCCCGGGTCAGATCCCTGATCGCCGACTGCGCCGAACGGTTCCCGGGCGGCTCGCTCGTGCTGGACGCCGTGCCGCGCTGGTTCAGCCGGCTCACCCTGAACGGGAAGATGCATGCCCACGGCTACCGGCCGCCGCCGATGCCGTGGGCGATGGACGCGGGTGAGCGGGAGAAGCTCCGCACCGCCAGTCCGGCCGTGTCGGCGGTACGGGACGTCCGCCCGACCGGTGGCCGCGGGCTCGTCGGCGCCTTGCTGCCCCTCGCCCTGGCCACCCCGGCCCTGGCCGCCCGCCGTCCCTCCGTCACCGTCCTGGACTTCGCCGAGCGGCCCCGGCCGTCGTAGCCGGGCGAGCGGTGTGGCTTTCGGCTGCTCAGGAAGCGAGGAGTCGGTCGAGCCAGTCGGAGGTGGTGAGGTCGACGAGGTGCGTGCCGTCGGCGACGGCGGTGGGGGTGCCGAAGCGGGAGTTGCGGGCGCCGGGCTGTTGCAGGGCGGGGTCGGCGGAGACACGCGTGAGTTCCTGGCGGAGTCGGGCGTCGTAGGCGCCGGTGGTGACGCAGGAGTCGAACGTCTGGTTGGTGATGCCGAGGCGGTGGCCGAGGTCGGTCAACTGGGAGCGGTCGTAGCCCCGGCGGCCTTCCTTGGGCTGGTCGGCGAAGAGACTGGCGTGGAATGGGAGGAACGTGCCCGCGTCGGCGGCGCAGAGGGCCGCGTTGGCGGCGTCCAGGGAGTACCCGGCCGGGTTGGAGAAGTCCACGAGGAGCGGAACCATGTGGTACCGGACCTGGAGTCTGCCGGATTCGGTGGCCTGCTCGATGGCGGTGCCGAGGGCCTTGTGCAGGCGGCCGCACTGCGGGCAGAGGAAGTCCGCGTAGAGGTCGAGGGTGTGGGGTGCGTTGCCGCCGGAGAGGACGGTCGTACCGTCGCGGGTGCCGTAGTAGTCGGCGCGGATGTGCGGGGTTCCCTGGGCGGGGATGACGTGTTCGGCCGCCGAGCGGTCGCCGGCCCGGGTGGCCAGGGCGATGCCGCCGGCCAGGGCGGCTGCCACGATGACGGCGACCAGTGCGCGGATGCCGCGCCTGCGACGGCCGTCGCGCTGCCGGCGTTCGATGGTGGCGAGGGCTTGGGAGCTCAGCCGGGCCCGGGGGGCCTTGGCGGTCCTGGTCATGCGGGGACCTCCGTCCGTTCGGTGCCGGTGGTGGGGATCGCCAGCAGGGTGCGTGGCCTGAGCGTGAGCCAGAGCGCGAGGGCGAGGAAGCCGACGTCCCGCGCGATCTCCTGGGGGTAGCGGGTCCGGCCGGCGTCGATCTCGCCGCCGCCGCCGAAGCAGCCGCAGTCGATACTGAGGCCGCGTGCCCAGGACTGGGCGATGGCGGCGATCAGTGCGAGCAGCAGCAGGCCGGAGCAGAGGGCCGCCACCCGGGTGCCGAGCCCGAGGAGCAGGAACAGGCCGAGGAGCAGTTCCAGCAGTGGCAGGCCGATCGCGACCGGCCGGATACACGCGTTCGGCAGCACCTGGTAGGCCCGTACGGCGAGGTAACCGGCTCCGGGGTCGGCCAGTTTCGAGGTTCCGGCGACGAACCACACCGCGGCGAGTCCGAGCCGTGCCAGGGTGCCGGCCAGGTCGGCGTACCGTGCGGCTCGGCCGCCCCGGCCGGGGCCGGCCGGGGCGGCGGGCACGCCGTGGGGTTCCGGCCCGGCTGTCCGCGTCCCGTCGGCGCGCGTGTCTCGGCTGGGTGTCCGCACAACGGCTCACTCCCCCCGGGAGAAGCGGCGGGCCGCGATGGTCAGCGCGCTGGTCGCCAGGAGCGCGACGAAGCCGAGTTCGACGATGACCGGCGGGGTCCAGCCGAAGATCGCGGGCCCGTCCGCGTAGCCGCCCATGTGCACGTCCCCGGGCAGTGTGCGGCGAATGGCGTCGATCGCGTAGGTCAGCGGGTTGATCAGGACGGCGATGCCGAGCCAGCCGGGAAGGCCGCCGACCGGGAACATCGCGCCGGAGAAGAACATCAGCGGCATCAGGCAGAGGCTCACCACTACCTGGAACACCTCGATCCGGCGGATGCAGACCGCGGCCAGCATCCCGATGGAGGTGAACGTCAGCGCCACCAGGGCGACTTCGAGCAGGGCCACGAGGAGCAGCGGGTGGTACGGGATGCCGACCAGGCCGGCGATCAGCAGCACCATGCCGCCGTAGAGCGCGCCGGAGGTGGCGCCGCCCAGGCCGAGGCCGAGCAGCAGGCTCTCGCGCCGGACCGGGGCGACCAGGGCCTGCCGCAGGAAGCCGGCCTGGCGGTCCCAGACGACGGAGATGCCGACCGCGATGGCCGGTGCCTGGGTGGCCATCACCAGGGTGCCGGGGAACAGGAAGGCACGGTACTCGTCGAACCCGGCGTCCGATCCGCTCCGGGCGGCCTGCAGGCCGGTGCCCAGGACCAGCAGGAACATCAGGGGGGTGACGAGGGCCATGCCGATTTGCACCCGGTTGCGGCCGAAGCGCACCACTTCGCGGTGCCAGAGCATCCTGACCGCGCGGGCGTTGCGGCGGAGCGGGGCGGCCATCACCACGGTGGGCGTGGGCGTGGGCGTGGGCGTGGGGCCGGTGCCCGGGGCCGTGCGCGGGCCCGCGGCGACGGGTGTCGAGATCTCGTTCATACGTCCCTCCGGCCGATGTCGCCCATGGTGGCCCGGCCGCTGTCGGTGTCGCGGATGCTGCGGCCGGTGTAGTGCAGGAACACGTCGTCGAGCGAGGGCGGTTTGACGCTGACGGAATGCACGGGGACCTCGATCTCGGTGCAGAACCGGGGGACGAAGGAGGCACCGTCGGCGACCCTGACCAGGACGCCGTCCGGGCCGGCCTCGGCGGTGAGGCCGAAGCGCTCGCGGACGGCGGTCGCCGCCGCCGCGTCGTCACCAGTGCGCAACAGGACGGTGTCGTCGCTGACGACGGCCTTGAGTTCGGCCGGGGTGCCCTGGGCGACGATCCTGCCGTGGTCGATGATCGCGATCCGGTCGCAGTACTCGGCCTCCTCCAGGTGGTGGGTGGTCAGGAAGACGCTGGTGTTCCACTCCCGGCGGATGCGGCGCAGGTGCTCCCAGACGGCGACCCGGGTCTGCGGGTCGAGGCCGGTGGTGGGTTCGTCGAGGAACAGCACCTGGGGGGTGTTGAGCAGGCCCCGGGCGATTTCCAGCCGGCGGCGCATCCCGCCGGAGAAGTCGCGGACGGCGGTGCCCTTGCGGTCGGTGAGGTCGACCAGATCGAGGAGGGCGGCGATGACGGGCTTGCTCTGGCGTGGTGAGGCGCCGAACAGTTCGGCGTAGAAGCGGAGGTTCTCCTCGGCCGAGAGGTCGAGGTCCAGGGTGGACTCCTGGAAGACGAGTCCGATCCGGTTGCGGACCTCCTCGGGCTGTTCGGCGACGTCGTAGCCGGCTACGGTGGCGCGGCCGGCGCTGGGCCGGAGCATGGTGCAGAGCATGCCGATGGTGGTGGACTTCCCGGCGCCGTTCGGGCCGAGGAAGCCGAAGATGGTGCCGGCCTCGACGGTGAGATCGAGACCGGAGACGGCCGGGGTCCCGCCATAGAGCTTCACCAGGTCGTCGGTGTGGACGGCGGGCGCGGTCACGCGTTCCTCCTCGGGGGGTGCGGGGCCGCAGCCGGCTGCGGTACGGAACGGGGGTGGCGGACGGCGATCACCGTGCGGAAGCGCGACATGTCGGCGGGTTCGCCGACCGGGCGGCCGTCGACCTCGACCCAGGCGTGCGCGCCGAACGGCTCCGTGCGGAATCCGCTGCACCAGTCGGGCCAGGCGCCCTGGAGGCGGCACATCACAGCGGCGGCGACCGATCGCTGGAGGCAGCCGAGGCCGGCGCAGCGGACGCTGACCGTGACCGCCGCCTGACGGGCGTAGGCGGCCTGCCGTTCGGTGGCCGGGCGGCTGCCGCGGCTCAGCACGGCGAGCACCCGGCGGAGCCGGCCGGGCGGCAGCATGACGAGCAGCCGGGCGATGCCGACCGAGACCCTGGCCAGGGCGCCGGTCCACAGGCCGAGCGGGACCCGGTGCTCGGAGACGACGGGGATGCTCACGAGACCACCACCAGTCCGGCCTGACTGAGTGCGTTCAGCAGGGCGGCGATGTCGGCGGCGGCCTGGTCGCTGCCGACCGCACTGCCGCGGGTCAGTTCCTCGGCGGTGTCCTGCGTGGACGTGCCGGCCAGCAGGAGCTTCAGGGCGGTGGCGCCGGAGCCGTTCAGCTGCCAGTAGCGGCCGCCGCGTTCGTCGAGCAGGACCAGGCCGGACTCGGTCTCGGTGGCCAGCACGTGGCGGGGCAGGGCGATCGTCATCAGTGTTCCTCGTGGAGGTGGGGGGTGGCCAGGGCGGGCGCGGTGGCGGTCCGCAGCCAGTTCTCGCAGGCCACCGTGGACTGGAAGGGCGTCAGGTGCCGGCTCTCCGGCGAGGGGCTGATCAGTGCCGTGCGGAGGACCGCCGGGTTCACGAGGCCGAGCTCCGCCAGGCGCAGCCGCTCGCACATCGCCAGGAAGGCGGCCCGGTTGCGGCGCAGGCCCTCGAACAGCTCGGCGCTGAACTCGCCCTTGTCGGACCGGTCGAGGATGTCGTCGGGGACGCTGCCGCGCATCGCGTCGACCAGGAGCGGCTTGTACCGGCCGGGGCGGACGCGGTCCGCGACCCGGGCGGAGAGGGACGCCTCCAGGACCCGGTCGTCGAGCATGGGGGCGTCCCACTCGACGCCGAAGGCAGCGCAGGCGTGGCGGGTCTGCCGGATCAGCGCGCCCTCGTACAGACAGAACTCGAGCACCTGGTGGCGGACCCGGTCCGGGTCGAGGGGGGCGACGGCGCTCGCGGCGGCGTCGAAGAGGGCGCCGCGGACCAGCTGGACCGCGCGGTCGGTGGCCCACGGGGGCATCCGGGCGCCGCCCGTCCAGCCGAGGCTGAGGGCCGGCTGCCGCGGCGTCGGCGCGGTCAGCTCGCGGGCGGCGAGGGCGATGTAGCGGGCGAAGGGCGTCCGGTCGGCGAGGCCGCGCACGGTGTCCGCCAGGCGCCAGCGGTTGAGCAGGCGGTAGCGGTGGACCACCGGGATGCCCTGCAGGGGACGACTGCGCATCAGCGACCAGAGGTAGGCGGGCATCGCGCCGAACAGTTCGTCACCGCCGACGCCCATCAGGTGCATACGTGATCCCTCGGCGGCGACCACGCCGGTCAGGTCGACCAGGTGGGCGGAGCCGGCGCCCCACAGCGGCGGGCCTTCGCCCGTGTCGAGCCGACCGGCACCGGGGCCGCCGGCACCGGGCCCGTCGTCGGCCGGGGCGGCGTCGAACCAGTTGGCCGGGCGCTCCGCGGGAAGGATCCGGTGGGCCGCGCCGGACATCTCCTCGGCGGCGCGCCGGGCCCAGCGGGAGTCCTCGTTGGCCGGATCCCACGGCGTGACGTGGTACGTGTTCAGCTCGGCGCCGACCTGGTGGGCGAGGAAGCAGAGCGCGGTGGAGTCGAGGCCGCCGGAGAGGTCGGCGCTGACGGTGCCGTGGCCGACCGCGCGGACCTCGACGGCTTCGGTGAGGGCCTCTCGCACCGCGAGCGCCGCTTCCCCGGCCGTCCGGTCGGCGGCCGGCGGCTGCCACCAACGCACTTGGCGGGCCCGGCCGTCGGTGGTGAGGTCGAGCCAGTGCCCGGAGGCGAGCGCGTCGACGCCGGTCCACACGCAGCGCTGGGAGAGCGGCCAGGGGGCGAGCGGAGACAGCAGCCGCAGTGCCAGGGAGACCTCGTCGACCTCGGCGCCCGCGAGCGCGGCGAGTGGAGCGGGACTGTCGGAGGCGAAGGTCAGCCCGCCGACGTCGGCATGGAAGACCTGGCGGGAACCGGACACGGAACCCTGGGCGCGGACCCGGCCGTCGAACGAGGCGATCAGGTGGACGCCGCCGGGAATGCGGCCCGCCAGCCGGTCCAGTTCTTGCGGGGAACGGGCGCGGTCGAGGAGGCGTTCGGCCTGTCCGGTGTCGAACACGGTCCTTCCGAACACGGCGAGTCGGCGCGGGCCGGCGGTGGTCAGGGTGAGGTCCGCCTCGTTCCAGTGGCCGACCAGCCAGGGACGGCCCGAGGGGTGGTCCACCCTCATGGCCCCGAACCCGCGGCGGTGTTCGGCGAGCAGCTCCCCGGCTCCCGGACAGTCCGGGAGGATGATGATTTCCACTTTCCCGCCCCTCTTCGTGGTCCCAGCGTGCAGGGAGGCCGACGGCAGCGGGATGGTCCGCCACCGTCGGCCTCCTGCTTCGGCCGGATCGTGTGCTACTGACTACCGGCTGGTGCTAGAACGGAGCGTCAGCCGACGCAGACCGGCGCGCTGCCGCAGCCGAGGAAGTCACGGCAGCTGCCCCACGGGGTGCACAGCGTGAGCTCGGTGAAGTCGCCGATCTCGACCAGGGCCGGGGTCTCGTACACGGTGGTGTTCTCCATGGTGTCCCTCCAAGGGGATAGCGGTTGACGCGGCAGCCAACTCGTCTGCCCCGTCCGTCCGTTCGGACATGAAGAACGTATGCGGGCGGGAGTCCCGATTGCGTGGGGCATCCGTCCTGTTCCGGTCCCGCCGAACCGCCCGGCTCCGCTCGGGCCGGATGCCCTGGCAGGCCGGGTGTCCCGTCGGGACCGGGTGTCCCGTCAAGTCGGGTGCCTCTGCCGTAACCGGACGTCCATCGGGCCGGCCCGCCCGGGGGTCAGCTGTCCCGGCTGCGCAGCGTGAGGTAGCCGGCCAGCAGGGCCGCCGCCGCCCAGGCGGCGAGGACCAGCAGGCCCGTGCCTGGGCCGAGGCTCGGATCGGCCTTCATGACCTCGGCACCGGCGTGGTCGGGCAGGTAGCGGGCGGCGCTACGCAGGGCCGGGACGGCGTTGGCCACCGGCGAGAGCACGAAGACGAAGGCGAACAGCAGCGAGAGCGCGAGCGCCGTACTGCGCAGCATCGTTGCGACGCCCAGCGAGAACAGGCACATCAGGGTCAGGTAGAGGCAGGCCCCGAGGACGGCGCGGAGCGCTCCGGGGTGGCCGAGCCCGACGCCGTGCGGGCCCAGCGCCCGCTGGGAGGCGAGGAAGGCGAGGAACGCGGTCGGTACGGCCACGAGCAGGGCCACCGTGGCGGCGGCGGTGATCTTTGCCAGGTAGAGGAGGCCGCGGCTGGGCACCGCGGCGAGTGAGGTGCGGATCATGCCGCTGCCGTACTCGGTGCAGACCATGAGTGCCGCGAAGGCGATCAGCGCCAGCTGGCCGAACTGGACGCCGACGAACCCGGCGTCCACCGGATTGAAGTCGGGGCGCAGCAGGCTGCTGTTCCGGTCGATCGCCGAGCGCGCCGAAGCGCCGTTCAGCACGCCGATCCCGACGCTGACGACCAGGGCGATGAGGAGCGGGACGAGCGACGAGCGGACCGTCCCGATCTTGGTGAGTTCGGCCCGGACCACGGCTGCGGGTGCGTTAGAGGACATGCCGGCTCCCTCCCGTGAAGGCCTCGGCGCGGTACTGGGCGGCGTCACCGGTGAGGCGGAGGAACGCGTCCTCCAGGGAGGCCGTGCGGGTGGCCAGCTCTCCGAGGACGAGCCCCGCCCCGGCCGCGATCCGGCCCACCTCCTCCGTCCCGGCGTCGTCGACGACGACGGCGCCGCGCTCCTCCTGGCGCGCCGTCAGTCCTGCGCGCGTCAGGACGCCCAGCAGCCGCTCCGGCTCCGAGGTGCGGACGAGTGCCTGGGGACGGCAGTTGTCGGCGATGAATTCGTCCATGCCGGTGTCGGCGAGCAGCTTGCCGCGCCCGATCACCACCAGGTGCTCGGCGGTGATCGCCATCTCGCTCATCAGGTGGCTGGAGACCAGGACCGTCCGGCCGTCGGCCGCCAGGTCCTGCAACAGCGTGCGGATCCAGCGCACGCCCTCCGGGTCGAGGCCGTTGACCGGTTCGTCCAGCAGCAGCACCTGCGGGTCGCCGAGCAGTGCGGCGGCGATGCCGAGCCGCTGGCCCATGCCGAGGGAGAAGCCGCCGGCCCGCCGGGAGGCGACGGACTCCAGGCCCACCATGGCGAGCACCTCGCGGACCCGGGCGCGGCCGATCCGGTTGGTCTGGGCGAGCCACAGCAGGTGGTGGTACGCGGAGCGGCTGTTCTGCACCGCCTTGGCCTCCAGCAGCGCGCCGACGTGGCGCAGGGGTTCGCGCAGTTCGTGGTAGGCCTTGCCGTCGTAGCGGACGTCACCCGCGTCGGGTCGGTCCAGGCCGAGCATCATGCGCATGGTGGTGGACTTGCCGGCCCCGTTCGGGCCGAGGAAGCCCGTCACCCGGCCGGGCCGGACCGTGAAGGTGAGGCCGTCGATCGCGACGGTGTCGCGATAGCGCTTCGTCAGTTGCCTTAGTTCGATCACGACATCAGGGTGTCGTGGAGCGGCGCCGTCGCACATCGGCCGGTGATCCGAACCGTGGCCTCCACCGGGCGGTGGAGACGACGGGCTCCACCGGCGCCGTCTCCTACCACGGTCGGTCATTCCCGGGGCCGAGGCACCGACCCCGTCGGTACGGCTACGGTGATCGCATGGTCCAACTCCCGCCGACCTGGCTGACGTCGTACCGCGACGGTGCCCTCCGACCGCTGAGCCGCGGCGAGTCGGTCGCCGTCGACGGCGTGGTGGCCGTGGCGCTGGCCGGGCTCTTCCTGGCGCTGCCGGGCCCGGGGTGGAGCTCCTCCGGCGGGTGGCCGGCCCGGATCGCCCTCGCGGCGGTGATGGGGCTGCCGCTGGCCCTGCGGCGGGCCCGCCCGGCGGCGGTCTGCGCGGTGGTCACGGTGGCCTCGGTGGCGGCGTCGGTGGTCGGTTCCGTCCGGGAGCCGTTCCTCGCGGTGGCCTTCGCGCTCTACCAGGTGGCGGTCACCACGCCGGCCCGGCGGGTGCCCACCCCGGTGATCGGGGCGGTGAGCGCCGGGGTGCTGGTGATGGTCCTGATCTCGGGCTCGCCCGACGGCGCCGGTCAGGACCTCGTGGTCCGGGTGTCCGGCGTGGCGCTGGCCGGGATGGCCTGGGTGCTCGGTCGGGCGGTCCGCGAGCGTCGCGCGCACGCCGCCCGCTCGGCCCGGCGGGTCGCGGTGGAGGCCGTCGCGGAGGAACGGCTGCGGATCGCCCGGGAGTTGCACGACATCGTGGCGCACCACGTCGGGGTGATCGCGGTGAAGGCTGGCGTGGCCAATCACCTGCTGGCCACCCGTCCGGAGGGGGCGGGCGAGGCCCTGCGGGTGATCGAGACGGCCAGCCGCTCCGCGCTGAGCGAGATGCGGCAGATGCTCAGCGTGCTGCGGGCCGGGGAGTCCGATCCGGACGCCGACGGCGTGGACGGGCTCCGGCCGGCGCCCGGGCTCGCGGCGCTGCCCGATCTGGTGGCCGGTGCCACCGCGGCCGGGCTCACCGCCGAGCTGCGCACCGAGGGCACGGCCGATCTGCCGCAGGGGGTGCAGGGTTCGGCGTACCGGGTGGTGCAGGAGGCCCTGACGAACGTGCTCAAGCACGCCGGACCGACCCGCTGCCTGGTCGAGCTGGTGGCCGACGGGCGGGAGTTGCGGATCGAGGTGACCGACGAGGGGGCGGTGACCGGCCGCGGCGCCCGCCGGGCGGGCCAGGGCGGCGGGTACCTGACGTGGCACGGGCCCACCGAGGCGGCCGGCCACGCGAGCGGTCACGGCCTTGGGAGCGGCCACGGTCTGATCGGCATGCGGGAGCGGGTGGAGCTGTTCGGCGGGCGGTTCCGGGCCGGGCCGCGGCCCGGGGGCGGTTTCGCCGTCCGTGCCGAACTGCCGTACCGGACCGGGGCGTCAGTGCAGGAGGGGCCCTGAACCGGACCGGCGGGACGAACCGTCCGGGGCCGGGACGCCGGGCCGGCCGGGCGGGCGCACCGCCCCCGAGCGGAACGACGAACGTGTGGAGGATCGTGTGACCGAGCCCGTCCGTGTCCTGGTGGTGGACGATCAGGCGCTGCTGCGCGGCAGCTTCCGGATGCTGATCGATGCCGAACCCGGCCTGACCGTGGTCGGCGAGGCGGCCGACGGTGCCGCGGCGGTCGAGCTGGTCGCCGAGCAGCGGCCCGACGTGGTGCTGATGGACGTGCGGATGCCCGGCACGGACGGCATCGAGGCCACCCGGACGATCTGTGAGCGGAATCCCGGCGTGCGGGTCCTGATGCTCACCATGTTCGACCTGGACGCGCACGTCTTCGCGGCGCTGCGGGCCGGCGCCGCCGGGTTCCTGCTCAAGGACATCCCGCCCGCCGAACTCCTGCACGCCATCCGGGTGGTGGCCGCGGGGGAGAGCCTGCTGTCGCCGAGTGTCACCCGGCGGCTGATCTCGGAGTTCTGCCGTCACCCGGCCGCCGAGCCGGCCGGTCCGCCGCCCGCGCTGGACGGGCTGACCGGCCGGGAGCGGCAGGTGCTCCACCTGGTGGGCCTTGGGCGCTCCAACGCCGAGATCGCGCAGGAGCTGTACGTCTCCGCCGCGACGGTGAAGACCCACCTCGGGCACCTGCTGGACAAGCTCGGTGCCCGGGACCGCGTCCAGCTGGTCATCATCGGCTACGAGAGCGGCCTGCTCACCCCGCGCCACCGGGTCTGACCGGCCGGGCCCGCACCCGCCGTGCCCCGGTCGGCGGCGCACCGCGGACATGACCGGCCGGCGCCACGGCCCAGGGTCGGGAGCCGGCCCAGGGCGTCCCGGACGGACGCCCGGCTGCCGGCTCCCGGCTCACTCGCCCAGCCCGGCGGACCGTGCCCGCACCATCGCTTCCCCGCGCCGCTCCACCTCCAGCTTGCGCAGCACCCGCGAGACGTGGTTGCGCACCGTCTTGTCCGCCAGGGTCAGTTCACGGGCGATCCGGTGGTTGCTCCAGCCCCGGGCCAGCAGGTCCAGCACCTCGCGCTCGCGCTCGGTCAGGTCCGGGAACGCGGCGCGCCCCGTGTCCTGTTGCATCGCCTCGAAGTAGCTGCCGAACCGCATCGCGACAGAGGGAGAGAACACCGCGGCGCCGGTCGCCACGGTCGAGATGGCTCGGCACAGCTCTTCCCGCGAGGCGCCCTTCACCAGGTAGCCGCGGGCACCCGCGCGGATCGCGGCCACCACGGCGTCGTCCTCCTCCGAGGCCGACATCACCAGGACCTGGGGCGCCCGCGCCGGTCGCCCGGCGGCCCCGGCGCCGGCGGTGATCGCCCGGGTCACGTCGATGCCCGACTCGCTGCCCAGCCGGAGGTCCATCAGCACCACGTCCGGGCCCGGGTCCAGCTCGCGCAGCTGGTCCAGCGCGTCCGCGGCCGAGGACGCCTCGCCGGCCAGCACGATGCCCTCGGCGCCTTCCAACGCGTAGCGGACTCCCTCACGGAACATGGGGTGGTCCTCGACCAGGAACACCCGGACGGTCATCGCTCTCCCCGTGGCAGCATGGCTCGCAACAGCGTCCCGCTGGGCACCCGCATCACCACACAGAAGCCGCCCACTTCCTCGGCTCTCCGGCGCATCGACCGCAGGCCGGTGCCCCGGTCGACGGTCTGCCCGATGCCCACACCGTCGTCCTGGATGTCGAGTACCAGACAGGTTCGCTCGGCCCGCAACCGTACGGTCACCGTGTCGGCTCCCGAGTGGCGCAGCGCGTTGCCGAGCCCCTCGGCTGCGATTCGGTAGGCGGCGGCCTCCACCACGGGGGCCAGTGGGAGCGGGTCGAACGGAAGGTCGGCGACCACCAGCACGTCCTCGCTCGCCCGGGCGGCCCGGGAGGCCAGTCGGCGCAGGGCGACGGTCAGCCCCTCGTCGGTGGCGAGGTCCGGGGGGACGAGTCCGTGCAGGGCCGACCGCATCTCCTCGACGGCGCGCGCGGTCTCGGCGGCGGCGTCCACGACCAGGCGGCGCAGGCACGGGTCGTGGCCGAGCCGGGAGATCGCCGTGTCGAGCCGGAGTCGGATGCCGGCCAGCGTGCCGCTGAGGCCGTCGTGGATGTCGTCCCGCAGCCGTCGTCGCTCCTCCTCCAAGGCACTTCCGGGGTAACGGTGTTGGGAGTCGGGCCGGGGCCACCGGTGGGGCGGCGGCAACCGGTGGCCCGCGGCCACCACGGCCGGTGGGACGTACGGGGCGGTGGCGTGGCGGGTGGGACGACAGTCGGACTCCTGGTTGCCGTCGTCGTCGGCGGCGTCACCGCAGCCGCGCCGGATGCCGTACAGGTCGATGGTGCGACAGTCGTCAAGAGTCGGTGCTTGCGTGTTTCGGTTCGACACAGCTTCCTCCGTGCCAGTTCCATCGGTCCCCCGAACTCGGGGACTGGCCGCTTGTCTCCAGGGATTACTGGCCACCGAATCGTTGACCGAAACATGCCAAATACCGGGTGAGTGCGCCAATCATCGGTTGTCGGCCGGGCGGCGCCGTTCCTTCGTCGGATCGCGGCCGGCCCGGCGCGCAATGCGCACATCCGACGCCATCGGCGAAAGTCGGTCGAATTTCTCGATATCGCGCAGGGGGAGCACGAGAAAGCTTCGGCGATGACTTGTCGGGCCTGTCCCTGCCTTCGCGGCGGCCGGATCGATCAGCCGTCCGGGACCCTGTCCGGTGGGGGTGGCAAACAACCTATCAGGTGGTTCGTATGAAGCGCCAGGATTTATACCGCCACCAATCGGACGTCGGGCGAGGGGGGTCGACCGGAACTTCTGCCCGTCCGGTCGGTCCGAAATTCCCAAAACGGGCACCGGGCTCGGATCGAGGTCCGGATCCCGTAGGGCGAGGGAATCGGACCCTCATCTTCCGGAGCGACTCCACTGGTTTATCCATATTCCCGTGACCCGGTCGACGACCCGGAATGCGCGTGTTTCAATTGCCCGGATGTGTCGGTGGGAGCCGACCGGGACGGGGGAGGAAATGACCGGGGCGCGGCGGGCGGAGAGCGGGGCCCGCGCAGATCGCGTGGCGGCCGTCGAACCGGACCGCGCGGCCGGGCGGGCGGACCGGGCGGCCCGGCGCGACTTCCACTGGTACTGGCTGGGCCAGACCGTGAGCGTCATGGGCCATCAGGTGGCGATCTTCCTCTTCCCCACCATGGCCATCGTGCTGTTCCACGCATCCGATCTGGGCGTCGGTCTGCTGAATGCGGCGGGCACCGCCCCGTATCCGGTCCTGGCGCTCTTCGCCGGTGTCGTGATGGACCGCCGGCGGCGCAGGCCGGCCATGATGCTGGCGACCGTGGGGACGATGCTGGCGCTCGCCGCGATCCCCCTGGCTGCCGCCGCCGGGGCGCTGGGCATGGCGCAACTGTGCGCGGCGGCGCTCGTCGCCGGTTCGTTCGGTGTCCTGTACGACGTCGCCAACCAGTCGCACCTGCCGACCCTGCTGCCGCGGGACATGCTGCCGCGGGCGAACGCCAGGCTGGAGGTGTCCACCTCGCTCGCGATGCTCGGCGCGCCGGCCCTGGGCGGCCTGCTGGGCCAGTTCCTCTCCGGTACGACGGCGCTGGCGGTGATCGCCGCCGCGTTCGTCGTGCCGGTCGTGACGCTCATGAGCCTTCGGACCCCCGAGCCCCCAGCACCGCCCCGGCGGCCCGGGGCTTCGCTGTTCGCCGAGATGCGGGAGGGCGTCGTGGCGCTGTGGCGGCATCCGCTGCTGCGCCCCGCGACGGTGGCCGCCGTGGTGCGGAACCTGGGGAACGCGGCAGCCTCCACGGTGTCGCTGCTCTTCGCCTACCGGACCCTCGGGCTCCCGCCCGGGACCGTCGGGGTGCTCTTCACCCTGGTGGGCCTCGGCGGGGTGGGCGGGGCGTGGCTGGCGGACCGGCTGCTGGCCCGGTTCGGCCTGGGGACGACCCTCGTCGCCGCCTGTGCCTCCGGCGCCGTGTGGGCGGCTGCCCCGCTGGCCCTGTGGCTGCCGGCCGTACCGACCCTGGTGGTGGTCGGGGCCTCGGCCTCGGTGTGGGTGCCGGTGTGGAACGCCACGATCACCACCCTGCGGCAGTCGGTGACCAGGCCGGATCTGCTGGGCCGGGTGCACGCGACGTCCCGGACCGTCAACTTCTGCGCGATGCCGTTGGGAGCCCTGCTGGGCGGGGTGGCCGCCGATCTCCTGGGCGGCGCCCTGGGGCCGGAGGCCGGCACCGGGTGGGCGCTCGTGCTGACCGGGTTGGCGTCGGTGGCCGCGGCGGTCGTGCTGTTCCGCTCCGAGCTGCGTTCGGTGCGGGAGGTCCCGGGCGCGGAGAGCGCGGTGGCGGAGGTGCGGCGGGCCGCGTAGGCGCCGGAGGCCGCGGACCGGGGGAGCCCGCCGTGCCGGTGCCGGGCACACCGGAACGGCGGGCCCGGCCCTCAGCTCTTCCGGACGGTGATCGCGTGGGTGGCCGCCGTTCCGGCCGCGAGCAGCGCCGCGGCGGCGCCGACCAGGACGCTGGTGGAGCCCAGGACGTCCGCCGAGGCCGACGCGTGCTGGAGGTCGGTCAGCAGGAGGTTGACCGGGGACACGCCCTTGCCGAGCAGGGCGGCGAGCAGCAGCACCAGGGCGGCGACGAGTGCGTAGCCCTGGCGCCGGAACACCAGGCGTGAGCAGAGCAGTCCGACGGCCATGCCGGTGAGGGCGCAGACCAGTTGGGCCTCCGTCCCGAGCACCAGGTCGGCCGGGTGGACGGTGTGGGTCCCGAACACCAGCGGCAGCCCGAGGCCGGCCCCGGTCAGCAGCAGGCACCACGCGGCGGCGGTCGCGACCGAGCCGAGCAGGACCCGCAGGTGGCTGCCGGCGCCGACGACCACGATCGCGCGGTGCGGCGGGTCCTCCAGGCCGATCAGCGCCATGGTGAGCCAGGCGGAGCACAGCAGCATGGCCCCGGCCACCGCGGAGTAGGTGGCGGGGAGCGGCCCGCTGTCGCTGCTGGTCAGTACGGCGGCCAGGCCGACGAACAGGAGCAGCGGGGCGAGGTAGCGCTGGGAGAGCAGCAGGACCGTGAACAGGTAGCGGACCATGGCGATCATCGGGCGGCACTCCCCGCGTCGGTCCGGGAGGTGTCGGCCCGGGAGGTGTGGGCGTCGGCCCGGGAGGTCACCGCGTCCACCGACCAGCCGTGCTGCAGCGCGGTCAGCAGGGCGGTGTCCGAGTGTTCCCGGGTCACCCGTACGACGAGGTACCGGCCGCGCCGGGCGGCGTCCGCCACGCCCGGCAGGGCGTACCAGTCCACCTCGGCCGGTACGGTGTCGCCGGCCGGCACGGTCAGGACCAGCTCGACCATCGGGGCGGGGGCCCCGGCGCGCGGGCCGCCCCGCCGGGTGACCCGGCCGTCGGTGATGGCGTAGGCGCTGCGGGCGTGCGTCTCGGTGATCGCCTCGCGGTGGTCGGTGAAGACCACGGCCCCGCCGTGCGCGGCCACGTCGTCGATGAACTCGCCCAGGACGCCGTGCGCCGAGGCGTCCAGGCCCGACCACGGCTCGTCGAGGACCAGCAGGTCGGGCCGGACGAGCAGGGCCTGGGCCAGTGCGACCTTCTGCGCGTTGCCCTTGGAGAGCGTGCGCAGCGGCGCGTCCGGGCCGCCGACCAGGGCGAGCCGGGCCAGCAGGTCGCCGCCGCGGGCGCGGGCGGCGGAGGTCGACATGCCCCGGATCCGCCCCATGTGGGTGAGGTAGGAGACCGACGACATGCGTTCGTGCGCCGTGAAGCGGTCCGGTACGTAGCCGACGGCGGACGGTCGGCCCGACACCGTGCCGGACGTGGGCCGGGACAGCCCGGCGAGGATTCTCAGCAGGGTCGACTTCCCGGAACCGTTGGTGCCCACCACCGCGACGACGTCGCCGGCGGAGACCGCCATGTCCACATCGCTGAGGATCCACCGCCCCGCGCCGTACCGCTTGCCGACGCCTTCACAACGTAACAACTCGACTCCCGACTGTCATATTCGTGCTCACGCTACTACAGTCAGGCATCGGGCCGGGGTTCCTGTCAACACGGATCGACGCCGCGGTCGGCGAAAAGAGCCGCAAGCCTGTTCAGGCCTTCTTCCAGCTGTTCGTCGGAGAGCGAACTGCAGGACAGTCGGAGCTGGTTCCGCCCCTCCTTTCCGTCATAGAAATGCGACATCGGGGTCCAGAGCACCCCGAACTCCTGACCGGATCGTTCGAGCAATTCGTCGTCGGCGGCGAACGGCACACTGACGACGACGAAGAAACCGCCGTGCGGGGTGTTCCAGGACACGTCCGGGCACCGCTGGAACCGTGATTCCAGGCCGCGCAGAAGGTGCGCCAGATTGCGTTGATAGCTCTGCCGTTCGCGGACGGTTCCGCGGGCCAGGCTGAAATCGTTCTCCAGCAGGGCGCCGCCGATGACGGCCTGCGAGACGGGCGAGGTGTTCACGGTGACCATGCTCTTGATCCGCGACAGCTGCTCGGCGAATCCGCCGACCCGCCCCTGCGCGTCCCGCACCCGCTGATCGGCGATCAGGTAGCCCACCCGGGCACCGGGGAGCACCGTCTTCGCGAACGAACCGAGGTACACCACCGTCCGGTCGGTGTCGAGTGCCTTCAAGGTGGGGAGCCGCCCCGAACCGTCGTGGAACATCCCGTACGGGTTGTCCTCGAGCAGGAGGATCCCCTCGCGGGCGGCCAGGTCGAGCAGGGCACGGCGGGTCGCGAGGTCCATGCGCAGCCCGGACGGGTTCGCGAAGTCGGGTACGACGTAGCAGCCGCGGGGACGCAGGCCGCGCTCGCGGACCAGACGCAGCTTCGCGGCCAGGTCCGTCAGGTCGATGCCGGTGGCGCCGCTCGCCACCGGCACCACCGGCAGGTCGACCAGCCGCGCCGCGCCGGTCAGCCCGACGTAGGTCGGTGCCACGGCCAGGACGACGTCGCGCTCGTCCCGGCGCAGGCTGCGCAGGGTCAGGAACATCGCCTCCTGGCAGCCGACGGTGACGACGATCGACTCCGGATCGACCTGCATCCCCTCGTCCACCTCCAGGTGGCGGGCGATGAGGTCGTGCACGATGCCGCTGGTCCGGCCGTACTGGCACAGGGTGCGGTTCACCTCGGCGGGGCCGTGGCCGAGGTCCCTCGACAGGTGGTCGCAGAACCGCTCCAGGTGGCGGTGCACCGACCGGACGTCGAAGTGCTCCTCGGTCGGCCGGCCCGGGGCGAAGGAGAGGGCGTTCGGGTAGCGCGCGGTGACCTCGTTGAGGAAGGTCATGGAGGCGAGCGCCGGGTCCTCCAACGAGGCGTGCAGGTCGGCGAGTTCCAGGTCGGGGAGTTCCAGGTCGGCCGGGTCCGGCTCGGTGACGTCCGGGCCGGTGACGTCCGGGCCGGCGGCTCCCGTGGCACGGTGGTGGTCAGTCACCCTGCCTCCGTCCGCGGGTGTTCAGCCCGGCGGCGGCGGCCAGGTCGGCGCAGCCGGCGAGGAGCATGCTCTCGCGCAGCTCCTCGTGGAGGACGGACAGCACCCGGGCGACTCCCTTCTCGCCGTCGGCCGCCAGGCCCCACAGCAGCGGACGGCCCAGCAGCACACCGGCCGCCCCGAGGGCCAGGGCGCGCAGGACGTCCGTGCCGGTGCGCACTCCGCTGTCCAGCAGGACCTCGCACTGCCCGCCGACCGCGTCGACCACTGCGGGCAGCTGGGCGATGCTCGGGACGGCGCCGTCGAGTTGGCGCCCGCCGTGATTGGACACCACCACGGCGTCGGCGCCGCACTCCACGGCCCGCCGGGCGTCCTGTGGGTCCAGGATCCCCTTGACCACGAGGGGGAGTTCCGTGCGCCGGCGCAGCCGTTCCAGCTCCGACAGGTTCGGGACGCCGAAGAGCGACCGGGTGTGGGCGGCCACGGCGGACACCCCCGACGCCGGGCGGTGCGCCAGGTCGTCGAGCCCGGGGCCGAGCAGCGCGGCCCGGACGTGCGGGGGCAGCGTGAACCCGTTGCCCACGTCCCGCCAGCGCCGGCCCATGACCGGCACGTCCACGGTCACCACCAGGGCCCGGCAGCCGAGTTGCTCGGCCCGGGCCACGAGTTCCTCCCGTGCCTGGCGCTCGCGCAGCCAGTACAGCTGGAACCACACGTCCGCGCCGGTGTCGACCACCGCCTCCATGGGGTGGCTGCTGAGGGTGCTGAGGACGAAGGGCACCCCCGCGGCGCGGGCCGCCCGGGCCGCGGCGAGTTCGCCGTCGGGATGCAGCAGGCGCTGGTAGGCCATGGGTGCCACGAGCAGCGGCATGGCGACGTCGGAGCCCAGCAGCCGTCCGCCGCAGTCGGCGGAGGCCACGTCGGTCAGCACCCTGGGTACCAGGGCCACCTCGTCGAAGGCGGCCCGGTTCGCGGTCAGGGTCGTCTCCCGGCCGCTGCCGCCCTCGACGAAGTCCCACACCTCGGGCGCCGTGGCGGCGTGTGCCGCGCGCCGCAGCTCGGCCAGGCCGGGTGGCGCCGAGAGGGCCGGGTGTTCGGTGCCGGTCATCACTCCTCCTCCGCTGCCACGGCCTCGTACAGTGCGCGGATGTTGCCGCTGCCGAAGGTGGTGGCCCCCGCGCGTTCGATCACCTCGAAGAAGAGCGTCCGGTCCGGGTGGGTGGAGTGGGTGAAGATCTGGTACAGCTGTCCGGCGTGGTCCTCGTCGGCCAGGATGCGCAGCTCGCCGAGCAGTTCGGGCGAGTGGCGGGACAGCGCCAGCCGCTCGGGGAGCCGGCCGTAGTACGCGTCGGGGGTGTCGAGGAACTCGACGCCGGCGGAGCGCATCGTCGTGACGGAGCGCACGATGTCGTCGGTGGTGAAGGCGACGTGCTGGACGCCGGCGCCGCCGTGGTTCTTGAGGAACCCGTCGATCTGCCCCGGGTCGCGGGTGGTGTCAGGCTCGATGACGGTCAGCGTGACCAGGCCCGAACGGCTCTGCACCACCTTGGAGTTCATGGCCTGCGAGCCGACGAGGACCTGCTCCTCGAAGATCATCCGGAAGTCCAGGACCCGCTGGTAGAACTCCACGGTGGCGTCGAGCGTGCCGGCTTCCACGCACACGGCGAAGTGGTCCACGTGCCGCAGCCCGGTGTCGGTCGCCGCCTCGTCGACGGGCGGGCGGGACGCGGGCCGCTGGACGAAGGTGTGGGCCACGTCGCCGAATCCGGCCACGGACGCGGTGACGACGCCGCCCCGGCGGACCGGCTCGGCGAGCGGACGCGCTCCTCGCCGGACGGCCTCGGCGAAGGCGCCCGCGGCGTCCGCGGTGCCCAGCGCGATGTCCGAGACGCCGTCGCCGTGGCGCCTGGTGTAGTCGGCGTCCGGGTGCTCGTCGGCCAGGGGACTGCTCAGCACCAGGCGGATGTCCCCCCCTGGTGAGGACGGCGGTGCGCTCCTCGCCCGGCCGGTCCGTCGAGTCGGTGAGCGTCAGCCCGAACCCGCGGACGAACTCGGCGGTCCGGGCGTCGAGGTCGACGACGCAGAACCTGACGTGGTCGACGGTCAGGTCCTCGAAGTGGTTTCGGTCGATGGTCACTGCGTGGCGCTCCCGCTCGTGGCGGCGCGGTCCGTCGCCGCGATCAGACTGGCGGGGCGCATGTCGGTCCAGTGCTCCTCCACGTGGTCGAGGCAGGCCTGGCGGTCGGCCGGGCCGCGGACGGTCTCCCAGCCGGCCGGCACCTCGGCGAACGAGGGCCACAGCGAGTACTGGCCCTCGGAGTTGCGCAGAACGAGGTAGGTGGCGTTGTCGTCCTCGAAAGGATTGGTCATGAGTCGGTTTCCTCCGTGTGTCGTGCGAATGCGGCGATTTCCCCGAGCCGGGCCGCGAGGGCCGGGCCGATCGCGCCGAGGGCCTGCGGCCCGGTCATCTCCTCGTGTCCGCAGGCGACTTCCTGCCGTCGCAGCGGGCCGTCGACGTGCGGCTGCCAGAGGTCCGCGGCGAGCCGGTGCCGGTCCCGGCTCCGGGCGGCGGCGAAGTGCAGCAGCTCCCCGTGGAAGACGCCGGGGGTGAACTCCCGGGCGGCATGGGCGACGCCCAGGTACACGGACGCCAGGTTGTCCCGCACCCGGTCGTCGAGTTGCAGACCGGCGGTCTCCAGGCGGACGGCCTCGGCGACCTCCCCGGGCGACGGCTCGGAGACCGGGGCGACGTCCGCCAGCGGATAGCCGTCCAGCACCGCGAGCAGGCCCACCTGTTCACCGGCTGCCTGGAGCTGCACGGCCATCTCGTGGGCGATCAGCCCGCCCGCCGACCAGCCGACCAGGTGGTACGGGCCCTGCGGCGCGATCCGCCGGATCTCGGCGACGTACGCCGCCGCCGTGTCGGCCACCGTCGGCGGGAGGAGGTCGGGGCCGCCGGCCAGGCCCGGGGACTGCAGCGCGTACAGCGGGTGCCGGGCTTCCAGGTACCGGGCGAGTCCGGCGAACGACCAGCCGAGGCCGGCGGCCGGGTGGACGCAGAACACCGGTGTCCCGTCGCCGCCCGGCCGCAGCGGCAGCAGGACGTCCCAGTCGCCGCCGCGTCGGGCCGCCGCCGCGTCCCCGTCCAGGGCGGCCGCCAGCTTCGCGACCGACGGCGCCTCGAACAGCAGCCGCAGCCCGAGGTCGAGGCCCAGGACGGCGTGGACCCGGTCGATCAGCCGCGCGGCCAGCATGGAGTGGCCGCCGACGTCGAAGAAGCTGTCGTGGACCCCGAGGTCGGGAGTGCCGAGCACCTCCGCGAAGAGCTCGCGCAGGACGGCTTCGCGCGGGCTGCGCGCCGCGCGGTCCGGCTCTCCGAAGAAGGCCGGCTCCGGCAGAGCGGCCCGGTCCAGCTTCCCGTTCGGGGTGACCGGCAGCGCCTCCAGGACGATCACCGCGGCCGGGACCATGTGGCCGGGGAGCAGGTCGGCGGCGTGCGCGCGCAGCGCGGCCGGATCCGGTGCGTCGCCGTCGCGGGGGACGGCGTAGCCGATCAGCCGCGGTTCGCCCCGGTCGTCCGTGCGGAGGGTGACCACGGCCTGGGTGACGGCCGGGTGGTCGAGCAGCGCGGCCTCGATCTCGCCCGGTTCCACCCGGAACCCCCGGACGGAGAGCTGGTGGTCGGCGCGGCCCAGGAAGTGCAGCCGGCCCTCGCCGTCCCAGCGGACGAGGTCACCGGTGCGGTACATGCGTCCGCCCGGCGGGCCGAACGGATCGGGCAGGAAGCGCTGCGCGGTCAGTCCGGGGCGGCCGAGGTAGCCCCGGGCCAGGCCGGGACCGGTCACGTACAGCTCCCCGGCGACCCCGGGCGGCACGGGCCGCAGCCGGTCGTCGAGGACCCGGACGGCCGCGCCGCCGATGGGGCGGCCGATCGTCGGGCGGTCTTCGCCGGTCAGCGGCTCGCTCATGGTGGCGCAGACGGTCGTCTCGGTCGGCCCGTACGCGTTGATCAGGTGCCGCCCCGAGCCCCACCGGCGCACCGCGTCGGCGGGCATCGCGTCCCCGGCGACGGCCAGGGTGCGGACCGTCGCCAGCGCGTCCGGGGGCAGGACGGACAGCGCCACGGGCGGCAGGGTCACCTGGGTGATGCGGTGCCGGGCGATCGACCTGGCCAGCGGGCGGCCCGGGATGAGCTCCTCCCTGGTGGCCAGCACCAGTTCGGCACCGGACAGCAGCGCCATGCACAGTTCGGAGAAGGCGGCGTCGAAGCTCGGCGACGCGAACTGCAGCACCCGGTCCCCGGGCAGCACCCGGAACCGCTCGATCTGGCGCGCGGCCAGGTTGGCGATGCCCTCGTGGGTCACCACCACCCCGTTCGGGCGTCCGGTGGAGCCCGAGGTGTGGATGACGTACGCCGGATGGGCGGTCAGCAGCGCGGCGGTGCGGTCCCGGTCGTCCGGGTCGGTGTCCGGTGCCGCGTCGACGGTCCGCCCGGTGAGCGGGTCGTCGAGGAGCAGCGCGGCCGCCGGATCCGGGAGCCGGCCGGCCAGGGAGCCCAGGGTGAGCACCCGGGAGGGTCGGGCGTCCGCCAGCATGTGCCGGATCCGCTGGGCCGGGTAGTCCGGGTCCACCGGCAGGAAGGCACCGCCCGCCTTGAGCACGGCCAGCACCGCGGTGACCTGCCCGGTGGAGCGGGGCAGCAGCAGCGCCACGGTGCTCTCCGGGCCCACGCCCAGCGAACGGAGGTGGTGCGCCAGCCGGTTGGCCCGGCGGTTCAGCTCGGCGTACGACAGGGTGTCGTCGCCGGAGCGCAGCGCCGTGGCGTCCGGCGTGCGCGTCACCTGCCGCTGGAACAGCTCCGGCATCGTCCGTGCGGGCACGGGCGGTTCCGGGGCGGCGGACCACTGCTCGATGGCACGGCGCTCGTGCGGCAGCAGCACGTCCAGGGAGCCGATCGGTGCCGACGGCTCCTCCGCCACGGCGGCCAGCAGGGCGAGCAGGCGGTCGGCCAGCGCGGCCACGGTGGCCTCGTCGAACAGGTCCGCGTTGTACCGGATACCGCCCCGTACGCCCGCCGGCAGGCCGTCCGGCGTGTGGGTCTCGCCGAGCGAGACGTCGAGGTCGAACCTGGCCGTCCCGGGGTCGACCTCCGGCTGGGTGACGGTCAGGCCGTCCAGGTCGAACCGGGGGGCCTCGGTGTTCTGCAGCACCAGCAGGACCTGGAACAGCGGGTGCCGGGACACCGAGCGGGTCGGGCTCAGCACCTCGACCAGTCGCTCGAACGGCACGTCCTGGTGGGCGTAGGCGGCCAGCGCGGTGGTGCGGACCCGGTGGAGCAGCGTGACGAAGTCCGGATCGCCGGAGGTGTCGGTGCGCAGCACGACCGTGTTGGCGAAGAAGCCGACCAGCTGGTCGAGCGCCTGGTCGACGCGGCCCGCCAGCGGGCTGCCGATCGGGATGTCCGTCCCGGCGCCCAGCCGGGTGAGCAGCGCCGCGAGCGCGGCCTGGAACACCATGAAGGTGGTGACGCCCTCGCGCCGGGACAGCTCGGTCAGCTTCCGGTGCAGCCGCGCGTCCACGTCGAGCGGCACCAGGCCGCCCCGGTGGCCGGGCACGGCGGGACGCGGGCGGTCGACGGGCAGCGTCAGCTCCTCCGGCAGGCCGGCCAGGGCCTGCCGCCAGTGGGCGAGCTGGCGTGCGATGGAGCTGTCCGGGTCGTCCTCGGTGCCGAGCAGTCGCCGCTGCCAGAGCGTGTAGTCCGCGTACTGGACGGGCAGCGGTTCCCACGCCGGGGTCCGGCCCGCCGAGCGGGCCCGGTAGGCGGTGGTGAGGTCCCGGGCGAGCGGAGCGTACGAGGAACCGTCGCCGGCGATGTGGTGCAGGACCAGGAGCAGGACGTGCTCGGTCGGCGAGAGCCGGAACAGCACGGTGCGCAGCGGCGGCTCCGTGGCCAGGTCGAAGCCGGCGCGGCTCGCGGCGGACAGCGCGGCGGACAGCTCCGCGGGGGCGACGGCCACCGGGACGGGGTCGGGCGGGCCGTCGCCGGCCGCGAGGACCTGTTGCCGGGGGACGCCGTCGTGGTCCGGGAAGACCGTGCGCAGCGCCTCGTGCCGTTCCACCACGTCCCGCAGCGCGGCGCCCAGGGCTGCCGGGTCGAGCTCCCCGGACAGCTGCAGGGCCAGCGGGATGTTGTACGCCCCCGAGCCGCCGTCGAGGCGGTCGAGGAACCACAGCCGCTGCTGGGCGTACGACAGCGGGACCACCGCGGGGCGTTCGGCGGGGGCGAGGGCCGGGCGGGCGGTGTCCGCCGCGTCCAGCCGGGACGCCAGACCGGCCGGGGTCGGTGTCTCGAAGACCGCGCGCAGCGGCAGTTCGACCCCGAACGCGGAGCGGACGGCGTTGACGAGCCGGGTGGCCAGGAGGCTGTGCCCGCCGAGCCGGAAGAAGCCGTCGTCCGGGCCGACCGAGGGCACCGCGAGCACCTGGGCGAACAGTTCGCCCATCAGCTCCTCGCGGGGGTCGCGCGCCCGGCCGCCCGTGGCGCGGGCACCGAGGTCCGGGGCCGGGAGGGCGGCGCGGTCGAGCTTGCCGTTGGCGTTCACCGGCAGCGCGTCCATGACGACGAACGCGACCGGCACCATGTACTCCGGCAGTGCCGCCGCGGCGTGCGCGGCGATCGCCGCGGAGGTCGCGCCGCTGTCCGGGCGCACGGCCACGTGGGCCACCAGGCGGCGGCCGCCGGCCGGGTCGGCCACGGCGGTGACGGCCGCCGCCGCCACCGCCGGGTGGCGGGTCAGGACGTTCTCGATCTCGCCGAGTTCGATCCGGAAGCCGCGCACCTTGACCTGGTCGTCGGTGCGGCCGAGGTAGTCCAGGCCGCCGTCCGGTCGGCGGCGCACCAGGTCGCCGGTGCGGTACATCCGGGCGCCCGGTCCGCCGAAGGGGTCGGCGACGAACCGCTCGGCGGTCAGCGCGGGGCGGCGGAGGTAGCCGCGGGCCAGGCCCGCGCCTGCCAGGTAGAGCTCGCCGCGGACCCCGGTGGCGACCGGTCGCAGCCGCTCGTCGAGGACGTGGGCGCGCACGTGCGGCAGGGGCCGCCCGATGGGCGGAGCGCCGGTCTCCCCGTCGCCGGTCTCCCCGTCGGTGGTCTGCCCGGCGGTGGCGTCATCGTCGTCCGAGAACCAGGCGGTCGCGTAGACGGTCGCCTCGGTCGGGCCGTAGATGTTGGCCAGCCGCGTGCCGGGCAGCAGGCGGCGCACCTCCCGGGCCAGGTGTTCGGGCAGCGCCTCGCCGGCCATCACCACGGTCCCGGCGGAGAAGGTGGCTCCGCCGCCGGCGAGCAGGGCGGCGAACACCGACGGCACGCCGCTGACCAGGGTGCCCGACCAGGGCCGCTCGGCCAGTTCCAGCAGGTCCCGCACGACCTCGACGTGACCGCCGGTCAGCAGCGGAGCGAACAGCTCGAACACCGAGACGTCGAAGGAGAGCGAGGTGGCGGCCAGGACGTCGGCCAGTCCGTCGGCCCCGAACCGGTCGACCGCCCACTCCAGCAGCCGGGCCATGCTGCCGTGGGGGACCACGACGCCCTTGGGCCGTCCGGTGGAGCCGGAGGTGTGGATGACGTACGCGGGGGAGTCCGCCGTGAGTGCCGCGCCGCGCTCCTCGGAGGAGAGGGTGTCGGCGGGGGTGCCGGCCAGGGCGGCCCGGATGCCGGGGTCGTCCAGCCGGACCCGGGGCAGCACGGACGGGTCGGGGATGCCCGCCGGTGTCTCCCCCTCGGTGATCACCAGGACCGGCCGGGCGTCGGCACAGGCGAAGGCGATCCGGTCGGCCGGCTGGCCGCGGTCCACCGGAAGGTAGGCCGCACCGGACTTCAGCACCGCGAGCACCGCGACCAGCATCCGCTCCGAGCGCGGCACCGCCACGGCGACCACCTGTTCGGGGCCGGCGCCGGCGGCGATCAGGTGTCGGGCCAACCGGTTGGCCTCGGCGTCGAGTTCGGCGTAGGACAGCGTGCTGCCCGCACAGCTGACCGCGGGCGCCAGCGGCGTGCGCCGGGCCTGCGCCTCGAACCGCAGGGGCACCGGCTCCACCGGCGTCCGGCGGGCCGCCGGGGCGTCGGCGGGCCGCGGCCGCTCCTGTGGGGTCAGGATGTCGACGTCCCCGATCGGCAGGGCCGGGTCCCCGGCGACCGCCCGCAGGAACCGGACCAGCCGCTCGGCGAGGGCGGCGGCGCCGGCCTCGTCGAACAGGTCCGCGCAGTAGCCCAGGGTGCCCTCGACACCGGCCGGTTCGCCCGCCGCCGAGCGGGTCTCCCGCAGCTGGACGTCGAGGTCGAACTTGGCCGTCCGTTGCGGGATCCGGTGCCCGGTGACCCGGAGCCCGGGCAGGGCCACCGCCTCGGCGCCCTCGGGCTGCAGGGCGAGCATCACCTGGAACAGCGGGTGCCGCGCCAGCGACCGCGGGGGCGCCAGCACCTCCACCAGCCGTTCGAACGGGACGTCCTGGTGGGCGTAGGCCTCCAGGTCGGCCTCGGCCACCTGCCGGAGCAGGTCGCCGAAGGCCGGGTCGCCGCTGGTGTCGGTGCGCAGGACCAGGGTGTTGACGAAGAATCCGACGAGCCGCTCCAGCGAGGCGTCGGCGCGGCCGGCGACCGGGGTGCCGATCGGGAGGTCGGTGCCGGCCCCCAGCCTGGTCAGCAGCGCCGCGAGGGCGGCGTGCAGGACCATGAAGAGGGTGGCGCCGTGCTCCCGGGCCAGGGCGAGGAGGTCCGCGTGCAGCTCGGCCGGCAGGCGGAAGGGCACCTCCGCCCCCCGGTAGCTGAACTCGGGCGGACGGGGCCGGTCGGTCGGCAGCTCCAGGCCCTCCGGCAGGTCGGCCAGCCTGCGCCGCCAGTAGGCGAGCTGGCCGCTGATCCGGCTGTCCGGGTCCTGCTCGTCCCCGAGCACGGCGCGCTGCCACAGCGCGTAGTCGGCGTACTGGACGGGCAGTGGCGGGAACTCCGGGGCCCGGCCGGCCAGGCGCGCCGCGTAGGCCGTGCCGAGGTCGTGGGCCAGCGGGTCCATCGACCAGCCGTCACCGGCGATGTGGTGCAGCACCACGAGCAGCACGTGGTCGGTCGGCGTCAGCCGGAACAGCGTCGCCCGCAGCGGGAGTTCGGTGCCGAGGTCGTGGCCTCGGCCGGCCTCGGCCAGGAGTGCCTGTTCGAGCGAGGCGGCGTCGGTGTCGACCACGGTGAGGGCGGGCCGGGCGCGGTCCCCGTCCAGGATCCGCTGCACGGGCTCGCCGTCGGCCTCGGCGAAGACCGTGCGCAGCGACTCGTGCCGCTCCACCAGGTCGTGCAGGGCCTCGCGCAGTTCGGCCTCGTGCACCGGGCCGGACAGCCGTAGGGCGACGGGGATGTTGTAGGCGCCGCCGTGCTCCTCCAGCCGGTTCAGGAACCACAGCCTGCGCTGGGCGAACGACACCGGCAGCGGGTCGGGCCGGTCCACCGGGACCAGCGGGGTCACCGCCGGGGCCGCCCGGTCGAGCCGTTCCGCGAGTGCCGCGACGGTGGGGGCCTCGAACACCGCCCGCACGTCCAGGTCGGCACCGAACGCGGAACGGATCGCGTTGACCAGCCGGATGGCCAGCAGCGAGTGCCCGCCCAACTGGAAGAAGTCGTCCTCGATGCCCGCCCGGGGCAGGCCGAGCACGTCGGCGAAGAGCGCGCAGAGCGTCTCCTCGCGCGCCGAGCGCGGGGCGCCCGAGCCGGCCTGCTCCTGCGGATCGGGCTCCGGGAGGGCTGCGCGGTCGAGCTTCCCGTTCGGCGTGACCGGAAGGCGGTCCAGCACCAGGAACGCCGCCGGGACCATGTACGCCGGCAGCCGCTCGCCGAGGTGGGCGCGGAGCTCCTTGGCGAGCCGCCCCGCCTGCTGGAACCGGAGCGGCGCGTTGGTGTGGCGGGCCGCCTCGTCCTCGTCCTCCTCGGCGGGCTCGGTCCAGCCGACCGGCGCGAGCGGGCCGGCGGGCCGGGAGGCGTCGACGAAGAGCACGTCGAGCAGGTCTCCGGGGCCGGACGGCGCCCAGGTGACGGCCGTCCGGTAGTCGAGCCCGTCGCCCAGGTCGTACAGCAGCGCCGGGTCGACTCCGGCCGTCTCCGCCGGGATGGCCCGCACCCGGGCGAGGGGCTCGCCGGCGTACAGGGCCGCGGCGGCCGCGGCCTCCTGCCCGGTACGGCCGTCCGGCACGCCGGTCACCCGCAGGCTCGCCGGGCGCTCCTGCGTGAGCCGGGCCCGCAGCGTCGGCAGGTCGGTGACGTCCCGGCCCCAGCGCAGGGTGGTCGCCTCGACCGGCGGCGTCGGCGTGTCCACCGTGCCGTGCAGCACGACGTCGTAGCGGTAGCGGGTCAGTTCGTTGTGGGCGTGGCCGCGCTTGACGCGGACGTCGGCCCCGGCGAGGCCGTCGGTGCTCCGGGCGAACCGGTGGAAGAAGCCGGGCGCCACCAGGAGTTCCTTCTCCCGCTCCGCCCGGCGCCGGGCCCGGCGCAGCAGCGCTGCGGCGTCCTCCCCGTCGTCGGCACGCGCCAGCTCGACGGCGGCGTGGAAGGTGTGGAGCAGGTCCAGGTTGCGGACGTCGCCCACGAACAGCGAACCGCCGGGGGCCAGCAGGGTGGTGAGTGCGCTCAGTGTCCGCCGCAGGTAGTCGGCGTCCGGGAAGTACTGCACCACCGAGTTGAGGACGATCGTGTCGAAGTGCCCGGCGGGCAGACCGGTGAGGTCGTCCGCGGCCTGGGTGCTCAGCCGCACGGCGGGGTGGGATCCCACGTGGGCGCGCAGGGTGCGGATCGCCTGCTCGGAGAAGTCGGTCGCCCAGTACGACTCGCACTCGGCGTACAGCTGGGACAGGATCAGGCCGCTGCCCACCCCGACCTCCAGCACGTGCCGCGGGCGCAGCGCGCGGATCCGCTCGACGGTGGACCGGCGCCACTCGCTCATCTCGTCCAGCGGGATGGGCTTGCCGTCGTAGCTGCTCTCCCAGCCGGAGAAGTCCGAGCCGAACTCGGCGGACCGGGCGACGTCGTACATGCCGTCGTAGATCTGCCGCCACTCGGCGACGTGCCGGTCGGCTCCGGCCTCGTGCTCGGCGTTCCGCAGGCCGCCCGCGACGACGTAGGCCACCAGCTGCCGTTCGCCGCGGTGGTCGGTGCGCGCCACCACCTCGGCCTCGGACACCTCCGGGTGGTCCGCCAGCGTCGCGGCGACCTCCCCGGGTTCCACCCGGAAGCCGCGGATCTTGACCTGGTCGTCGCCGCGGCCCATGAATTCCAGCTGCCGGCTGCCGTTCCAGCGTGCGAGATCGCCCGTGCGGTACATCCGGCTCCCGGGCTCGCCCCAGGGATCGGCCACGAACCGCTCGGCGGTGAGGCCGGGCCGGTTGAGGTAGCCGCGGGCGAGGCCGGTCCCGGCCAGCCAGACCTCTCCGGTCACCCCCGGAGGGACGGGCCGCAGCCACTCGTCCAGCACGTAGACCCGGGTGCCGGCCAGCGGCCGCCCGAGCGGCACCCGGACGTCGGCCGTGTAGGGCGGCCGCACCTCGTGGTGGGTGGCGCACAGCGTCATCTCGGTGGGCCCGTAGAGCTGGCGCACGACCGCCCCGGGCGCGTGGTCGAGGATGCGCTGGACCGCGACCGGCGGGACGACGTCGCCGCCGGTGAGCACCTCGCGGACGGTTGCCAGGCACTCCGGTGCGTCCTCGGCCACGACCCGCAGGAGTCCGGCGGTGAAGTGCACGGCGGTGATCTTCTCGGTCTCGATCAGCCCGGCGAGGGCGGCGGTGTCGAGCGGCCCGGGCGGGGCGAACACCACCTCGTTGCCGGCCAGCAGCGGCACCCACAGCTCGTAGTGGCTGATGTCGAAGGCGTAGGGGGCGTGCATGAGTACGCGCTCGTGGTGGCCGGTGTCCCAGCACGGGTCGTCGGCGAGGGCGACCACGTCCCGGTGGGCGACGGCCACGCCCTTGGGCCGTCCGGTGGAGCCGGAGGTGTACATGATGGTGGCGAGCCGGTCGGGGTGGACCGGCAGGTCGGGGCCGGTCACGGCGGACTCCTCCGGCACCCGGTCCGCCGCCACCACGACGACCTGTGCCTCGTGGTGGAACTCCCGGTCGAGCATGGCCCGGTCGGTCAGCAGCACGGACGCCGCGGTGTCCGCCATGACCCATTCGAGCCGTTCCGCCGGGTACGCCTCGTGCAGCGGGACGCAGACCCCGCCGGCCTTCCACACGGCGAGCATCGCCACGACCAGTTCCGGGGAGCGTTCCACGAAGACGGCGACCGGGCTCTCCGGTCCCACGCCCCGGGCGATCAGGACGTGGGCCAGTGCGTCGGACCGCCGGTCCACCTCCCGGTAGGTGAGCTCGCGGTCCCCGGCGCGCAGGGCGACGTGGTCCGGGCGCGCCGCGGCCGTACGGGAGAACCGCACGTGCAGCACGTCCTCGGCGGACCGGGCGGGCGCGGGGGAGCCGCCGAGCAGGCGGCGGCGCTCGTCCTCGTCGAGGATCTCCACGGCCCCGATCCGCCGGCGCGGGTCGGCCGCGACGGCCCGCAGGAAGCGGGTCAGTCGCTCGACGACGCTCTCCACGGTGGCGCGGTCGAAGAGGTCCGTTCGGTACTCGACGGTGCCGTGGACGCCGTCGGGCACCCGGCCCTCGCGGAAGCGCTCGGAGAGGTTGAACGCCAGGTCGAACTTGGCCGACGGCAGCGGCTCCTCAGCCAGGGTCACCTCCAGGCCGTCGAAGCGGATGTCGGCGTCAGGGGTGTTCTGCAGCGCGAGGAAGACCTGGAACAGCGGGTGCTGGGACAGCGACCGCTCCGGCTTGAGGACCTCGACCAGCCGCTCGAACGGCAGGTCCTGGTGGGCGTAGGCGGCGAGGGCGTCGTCCCGGACCGCGGTCAGCAGCTCGGTGAAGCGCGGATCGCCCGCGGTGCGGGTGCGCAGCACCAGGGTGTTGACGAAGAAGCCGATCAGGTCCTCGACGGCGGCGTCCGTCCGCCCCGAGATGGGCGAGCCGATCGGGATGTCGGTGCCCGCCCCGAGCCGGGTGCACAGCGCGGCGAGCGCGGCCTGGAGCACCATGAAGAGGCTGGCGTTGTGCCGGTGGGCGAGGTCGAGCAGCTGCCGGTGGAGTTCGCCGTCCAGGGCGAGGCCGACCGTCTCGCCCCGGAAGCCGGCCTCGGCCGGGCGTGGCCGGTCCGTCGGCAGCACGGTCTGTTCGGGCAGGGCGCGCAGCGTCTCCCGCCAGTAGCCGGTCTGCGTCGCGAGGACGCTCGCCGGGTCGTCGTCCGAGCCGAGGACCTCGCGCTGCCACAGCGTGTAGTCCGCGTACTGGACCGGGAGCGGACGCCAACCGGGCTGCTGCCCGAGGCTCCTGGCCCGGTAGGCCGCGCCGAGGTCGCGGGCGAGCACCGTCAGGGACCAGCCGTCGGCGGCGATGTGGTGCTGGACGACCAGCAGGACGTGCTCCGTCGGCGACAGCGCGAACAGGTGGGTGCGCAGGGGAGGTTCACGGGTGAGGTCGAAGGGGACGGACGCGGCGGCGCGCAGCCGCCGGGGGAGGTCCGCCTCGCTGCTCTCCGCCACGCTCAGGACGGGGCGGGCCTCCTGCGGGTCCAGGACGAGCTGGTGGGGCTCGCCGTCGACCTCGGGGAAGACGGTGCGCAGGGCCTCGTGGCGGGCGGCGACGTCGGCGACGGCCTCCGCGAGCGCCGCGCGGTCCAGTTCGCCGCGCAGCCGCAGGACGCTCTGCATGTGGTACGCGGAGCCGTCGTCCGCCAGCCGGTTGATGAACCAGAGCCTGCGCTGCCCGAAGGACAGCGGGATCCGCGCGGGCCGTTCGGCGGGGGCGAGGGGCCTGCGCGCGTCGGCGGAGCCGGCGATCCGGGCCGCGAGGGCGGCGACGGTGGGCGCCTCGAAGAGGGTGCGCACCGGGATCTCCACGCGCAGCCGCGAGCGCATGGCGTTCACCAGGCGGGTGGCGAGCAGGGAGTGGCCGCCATGCTGGAAGAAGTCGTCGTCCAGGCCGACCCGGGACACGTCGAGGACCTCGGCGAACAGCTCGCAGAGGATCTCCTCCTGCGGCGTGCGGGGCCTGCGTCCCGGCCCGGACGGGCCGAGGTCGGGGGCGGGCAGCGCCTTGCGGTCCAGCTTGCCGTTGGGGGTCAGGGGCAGCGCGTCGAGCACGGCCAGGGCGGTGGGGACCATGTGGCCGGGCAGCCGGCGGGCGAGGTGGTCCCGCAGGGCGGCCGGGTCCGGTGCCCGGCCGGGGACGGGCACGGCGTAGGCGGCCAGGACCGGCCCGCCGGAGCCCGGGTCCCGGACGACGACGGCGGCCTGGGCGACCTCGGGGTGGTCGGTCAGCGCGTGCTCGATCTCGCCGAGCTCGATCCGGTAGCCCCGGACCTTGACCTGGCCGTCGGTCCGGCCGAGGTACTCCAGGCTGCCGTCGTCGCGCCAGCGGGCGAGGTCCCCGGTGCGGTACATCCGCGAGCCGGGCGGACCGAACGGGTCCGCCACGAAGCGTTCGGCGGTCGTGCCGGGGCGGTGGAGGTACCCGCGGGCAACGCCGGCGCCCGCGATGAACAACTCGCCGGTGGCGCCGGTGGGCGCGGGGCGCAGCGCCCGGTCGAGCACGTAGGTGCGGGTGTTCGCGAGCGGGCGCCCGATGGCGGGACGCCCGGGGATCCCCGGGTCGACGTCGGCGGCCGTCGACCAGATCGTGGTCTCGGTGGGGCCGTAGACGTTGGTGACCTCGGCGGCCGCCTCGCCCAGCTCCCGGGCCAGGCCCTCGGGCAGCGCCTCGCCGCCGACGAGCACCTTCAGCCCCGTCAGGCCGTCCGGCCCGTGGTCCAGCATGCTGCGCCACAGGGTGGGCGTGGCCTGGACCGTCGTCACCCCGGTGTCGGCGATGAGCTGCTTGAGCGCCTTCGGGTCGTGCGCGTCGTCCTGCGCCGCGAGGACCAGCTCGCCGCCGGACAGCAGCGGCAGCAGCAGTTCCAGGTTGGCGATGTCGAAGCCGAACGTGGTGACCGCGAGCATGCGGTCGTCGGGGCCGAAGGCGAGCCGCTGCCGGAAGTCCGTCAGCAGGTTGACGAGGTTCTCGCCCGGGATCACCGTGCCCTTGGGCACTCCGGTCGAGCCGGAGGTGTAGATGACGTACGCGGGGCTGAGCGGGTGCGGGTGGGCGGGCCTGTCATTCGCCATCGGGATTCCTCGCTGAGGACGGCACGGTTGGGCACGGGGGCGGTGGGTCTGCGGCAGGGCAGCGCAGGGCAGGGCCTAGCCGGGCAGGGCAGGGCCGGGCCGGTCGTGCTCGGGGCGAGACCGGCCCGGCCGGGTCAGCCGGTGGGGGTGTTGCCGCGCACGGCGACCGGCAGCCGTACCGGACCGAGGACACCGATCGACGGGTGGAACCGGATGCCGGAGTCGGGCAGCACCTCGACGCGCTCGAACCGCTCCAGCAGGGCGGTGAGCGCGATGCGGGCCTCCATGCGGGCCAGGGGCGCGCCCAGGCAGAAGTGGATGCCCTTGCCGAAGGCGACGTGCCGGCTCCGGTTCGGCCGGTGGATGTCGAACTCCTCGGCCCGCTCGAACTGTTCGGCGTCCCGGTGGGCGGACGCCAGCCACACGCACACCATGGCGCCGGCGGGGATGTGCTCCCCGCCGAGCTCCGTGTCGCAGGCCGCCACCCGCTGGTCCCGCACCAGGGGCGAACGCCAGCGCAGTACCTCCTCGACGACGTCGGGCAGCAGGCCCGGGTCGGACCGGACCTCGGCGAGGACGTCGGGGTGGCTGTCCAGGCTCATGACGGTGTTGCCGATGAGCACGGAGGACGGCAGGTGCCCGGCGATCACGAACATGCCGATGACACCGACGATTTCGTGGTCGTCCAGGGACCGTCCGTCGACCTCCGCCGTGGTCAGGGCGGTGATCAGGTCGTCCTGGGGCTCGGCGCGGCGCTCGTGGATGATGCCGAGCAGGTAGGCGGAGGCGAAGCGGACGAGCTCGCCCAGTTCGCGCACCGCGGACTCGTCGGCCTTGCCGAGCTCGCCGGCCGGCCGGGCGCCGAGCAGCGCGTCCGCCCAGATCGTGAACATCCCGTGGTCCTTCTCCGGGATGCCGAAGAGCTTCGCGATCACCCGGGCGGTCAGCGGGGCGGCGAACTCGCCCACGACGTCGAACGTGCCGGTGCCGTCCGCCGACAGCTCGATCCCGTCCAGCAGTCGGTTCGCCGTCTCGGCGATGATCGGTTCGAGGCGGGCGACGACGTTGGGGGTGAACGCGCGCCGCACCAGTTCGCGCATCTGGGTGTGGTGCGGCGGGTCGACGCCGAGGAAGTTGCCCTGGGCGGCGCTGGCCAGCTCCTTCTCGTCCTCGGGGATGAGGTCGTTCATGTCGCTGGAGAAGGTCCGGAAGTCGCCGAGCACCTGGAGTGCCTCGTCGTAGCCGAACACCTCCCACACCCCGGGCTGTTCGCTCTTGGCGACCGGGCCCGCGGCCCGGCCGCGGTCCATGTAGTCGAGGAACGCCTTGGTGCGCTGGTCGTAGGGAAGGGTGGTCATGGCTGCGAGATCGGTCATGAGATTAGCCCCCGCGAAAAGGTCAACCGGGCAGGAAAGGTCAACGGGGGCAAGCAGCGAAAGGAGCTGAAAGCGGCCGGTTCTCTTGCTCACCTGGCCGCCCAGACGGAACCCCCGTACCGCCCCGGATCGTCGAAATCGGTCGCCGGAAGGGCGGTGCGATTGACGCCAACGGGACGAGAGCCTAGGTAGGCGTTCTCGACAGTGTCAAGGCTGTTCCCCCGGCTGCGCCCCGGTCCCGGTCGTCTGACCTGCGGGAATTCGGGTGGCGGCGCCGCCCTCGCCGGATAACCGGCCGAGGGGCGGTTCCGGCCAGCAGGGTGGTGTTCCGGCCATGCCCTTGCGATCTCTATTCGGCGGGGTACGCTGCCGAAAGGTGCCGACGGGCTGTTGTTCGAGGACGTCGAGAGCAGGTCGCACGGCACGACACACGGGGACGGGGGATGTACAGATGGTCGTGCAGTTTTTTCGGGACCGGGACCACGCCGGACCTTCGCGCTGAAACCTCGCCGGAACTCGCGGGGACCCCACAGGAAACAGCCGGAAGCGCGCCTCCGTTTCAGCGCGGCACCGTGCCGACCGATTTTCGGGTCCTCGCCCGTTCGTGAGTGGACTGCAATCGCCAATGGCTCCGCGAAGGACTCCGCATGCCCGAAACAGTTCGTCATGAATCCGCTCTTACTTCCGCGCAGACCGGGATCTGGCTGGCCCAGCGCTTCGCGCGGGAGGGCCTCGACTACAGCGTCGCGGTGTACGCCGACATCACCGGCCCGCTCGACGTCGACCTGCTGGTGCGGGCGGCCCGCGGCACCTTCGCCGCCTGTCCGACCCTGCGGGCCCGCATCGTGGCGACCGGCCCGGAGCCGGTCCAGGTGATCGACGACGCGGCCGAACTCGTCATGCCCTGCCTGGACTTGAGAGACCGGGCACGGCCGTACGAGGCCGCGACGGCGTGGATGCAGGACGACCTCGCCGGGCCGCTCGCCCCGGACGGCGACCGGATGTACTCCTTCGCGCTGCTGCGGATCGGCCCGGAGCGGCATCTGTGGTACCTGCGGTCCCACCACGTGGCCATGGACGGCTTCTCCGGCGCACTGTTCGTGGAGGAAGCTGCTGCCCGGTACACCGCCCTGGTGACCGGACGGACCGTCGAAAACGGTCTCGGCCCCTTCGAGGAGATGCTGCGCGCGGACCGCGCCTACCGGAACTCGGCGGCATTTGGCACCGACCGGTCGTACTGGACGGAAAAACTCGCGGGAAGCCCGCCGCCCGCGACGTTCGGACAGGCGGATCCGAATCGTCCGGCCGGCCGGACCCGTGCGACGGTGGAAATCGACACCGCATTGGGTGCGGCACTCGGAAAACTCGCGCAGCGTTCCGGCGTGACACCTCCGGCGGTTTACGCCGCGGCGGCCGTCCGTTACACGGCACGGCTCACCGGAGAACCGGACGTCGTGCTCGGGCTGCCGGTGACGGCCCGGTTCGGCAAGAGAATGCGCAGCATTCCCGGAATGACGTCCAACGTGGTGCCGCTGCGCGTTGCGGCCGGACCGGATCTGCCGCTGTCCGCGTTACTGCAGAACGTCTCCGCGGAAATGCTTCTCGGCCTTCGCCACCAGCGCTACCGGTACGAGGATCTGCGCAACGACCTCGGCGCGGGAGAGGAAAGCAGCCCGCTGGTCGGGCCGCACGTCAACCTGCAGTTCTTCGGCGAGGGCGTGCACCTCGCCGGATGCGAGACGACGGTCCACAACCTGACCAACGGCCCGGTCGACGACCTGGCGTTCGTCTTCTACGGGGACGCCCGGGGCGGAGCCGCGCGGATCGACGTCGACGGCAACAACGAGCTCTACCGCCCCGGTGACCTCGCCGTCCACGCCCGGGGGCTCCTGCGGCTGCTGGAGCGGATGGCCGAGGCGGATCCGGACACACCGTCACACGCCCTCGACGTCCTCCGCCCCGACGACCTGGAGCAGCTGCTCGTCGGGCGCAACGACACCGCGCGGCCGACGGGCCCGGACACGGTCGTCGACCTCTTCCGGGCCCGCGCGGCGGCCTCCCCCGACGCCCCGGCGGTGGTACACGGGCCGCGCAGCGTCTCGTACCGGGAACTGGACGAGCAGGCCGACCGGCTCGCGGCCCTCCTGCGCGCCCGCGGCCTCGGCCCCGAGGACGTCGTCGCGCTCGCGGTGCCCCGGTCCGTGGACCTGGTCACCGCCCTGCTGGCCGTGGTCAAGTCCGGCGCCGCGTTCCTGCCGATCGACCCGGACCACCCGGCGGACCGCATCGCGTACATGCTCGACGATGCCCGGCCGGCACTGCTGATCACCACGCGGGACACCGTGCCCGCACTGCCCGGCACCGCCGCCACCCCGCGGCTGCTGCTCGACGACGCCGAGCTGACGACGGCTCCGGCCGCGGCGCCCGCCAGGGACGCCGGCCAGGCCGACCGCCCGCGCCCGCTCGCACCCGACTCGCCCGCGTACGTCATCTACACCTCGGGCTCGACCGGCCGGCCGAAGGGCGCGGTCAACACCCACGCCGGCCTGGCGAACCGGCTGCGCTGGATGCAGGACCGCTACCGGCTGACCGCGCAGGACCGGGTGCTGCAGAAGACCTCCTGCGGATTCGACGTCTCCGTCTGGGAGTTCTTCTGGCCCCTGGTGAGCGGGGCGACCCTGGTCATGGCCGACCCCGGAGCCCACCGGGACCCGGCCCGGCTCGCCTCGGTGATCCGCGAGCACCGCGTGACCACCGTCCACTTCGTACCGGCCATGCTCCAGGCCTTCCTGGCCGAGCCCGAGGCCGGCCGGTGCACCAGCCTGCGCCGGGTGATCAGCAGCGGGGAGGCACTGCCCGCCGAACTCGCCGCCCGGTTCTTCGGCGTCCTCGACTGCGAGCTGCACAACCTGTACGGACCGACCGAGGCGTCCATCGACGTGACGTCCTGGCAGTGCGATCCGGCGCGCACCGGCGCCCCGCCGATCGGGCGCCCGATCGCCAACACCCGGGTGTACGTGCTGAACCAGGCCCTGGAGCCGGTGCCCGACGGCGTACCCGGAGAGCTCTACCTGGCCGGCGAGGGCCTGGCACGCGGCTACCTCGGCCGGCCGGGCGTCACCGCGGAACGCTTCGTGGGCTGCCCCTTCGGCCGGCCGGGCGAGCGCATGTACCGCACCGGCGACCTGGCCCGCTGGGACGCCGACGGACAGCTGGTCTACCTGGGACGCACGGACGACCAGGTGAAGATCCGGGGCGTGCGGATCGAACCCGGCGAGATCGCCTCCGTCCTCGGCGAACACCCCGAGGTGGGCGAGGCCGTGGTGGTGGCCCGGGACGACCGCGGCTCCGGGAAGTACCTCGTCGGATACGTGGTGCCCGAGCGGCACCGGCTCGCGTCCCGGCAGGAGCGGACCGGCGGCGAGCACGTCGACCAGTGGCAGCAGCTCTACCAGTCGATGTACGGCGCGCCGTCCGGGGCCGCCTTCGGCGAGGACTTCGCCGGCTGGGACAGCAGCTACACGGACCGCCCGCTGCCCCTGGAGGACATGCGGCAGTGGCGCGACCGGACGGTGGAGGCGATCCGCTCCCTGCGGCCCCGCCGGGTGCTGGAGATCGGGGTCGGCAGCGGTCTGCTGCTCGCCCCGCTCGTGCCGGACACCGAGCGCTACTGGGCGACCGACTTCTCGCCCGCCGCGATCGCCGCGCTGCGCCGGCACCTCGACGCCCGGCCGGACCTGGCCGGGCGGGTCGAACTGCGCACCCAGCCCGCCGACGACCTGACCGGGCTGCCCGAGGACTTCTTCGACACCGTGGTCGTCAACTCGGTGGTGCAGTACTTCCCCGACGCGGACTACCTCGGGACCGTCCTGCGCGGCGCACTCGGGCTGCTGCGCCCCGGGGGAGCCGTCTTCCTCGGTGACGTCCGTAACCTGAGGCTGCGTCAGTTCCTGGATACCGGCGTGCAGCTTGCGCACGGCGACGCGGACACGGACCCGGAGGCCGTGCGCAGGGCCGTGGCACAGCGGGAGCGGCAGGAGAACGAACTCCTGGTGGACCCGCAGTTCTTCACCGCGTTCGGGCGGGAGACCGCCGACCTCGGCGGCGTCGACATCCGGGCCAAGCGCGGCGACTACGACACCGAACTGAGCCGCTACCGCTACGACGTGGTGCTGCACAAGAGCGGGCAGCGCGCGCCGGTCTCCCTGCTCGACGCACCGCGGGCGAGCTGGGGCACCGAGGTGCCCGACCTGACCGCCCTCCGGGACCGCCTCGCCGCCGACCGGCCGGAGCGGCTGCGGGTCACCGCCGTCCCCAACGCCCGCCTGGCGCCCGAGGTGGCCGCCGCCCGGCGGCTGTCGGCCGGCGCGCCGATGGCCGAGGTCCGGCGGGCGGTGGCCGGGGGCGCCCCGGCCGGCCCGCTGCCCGAGGACTTCCACGACCTCGGCGAGGACCTGGGCTACCGCACGGTGGTCACCTGGTGCGGCGAGGGCGCCGCCGGCGAACACGACGTGGTCTTCGTCGGCCCCCGCGCCGCGGCCGCCACCGACGCCCTGACCGACGTGTGCCTCCCGGCGGCGGCGCCGCCGCAGACCCTGACCAACAACCCCTCGGTCGGCCGGGAGGCCGGCCGGCTCGCCGCCGCCCTGCGCGAACACCTGCGCGAGAACCTGCCCGACTACATGGTCCCCGCCGCCGTCCTGGTCCTCGACGCGCTGCCCACCACGGCCAACGGAAAGCTGGACCGCCGGGCCCTGCCGGTACCGGAGTTCCGGGCCACCGGCGCCGGACGCCCGGCGCGCGGCCCGCGCGAGGAACTGCTGTGCCGGCTCTTCGCCGAAGTCCTCGGCCTGCCCGGGATCGGGGCCGACGACAGCTTCTTCGACCACGGCGGGGACAGCATCGGCGCGATCCAGCTGGTCAGCCGGGCCCGCGGGGCCGGCGTGCTGTTCACCCCGCGCGAGGTCTTCGAGCACCGGACGGTGGCCCGGCTCGCCGAGGTGGCCCGCACCCAGGACGCCCCGGACCCGGTGGGCACCGGAGTCGGCCCCGTCCCGCTGCTGCCGATCGCCCACCACCTGCGTGGACTCGGCGGGCCCGTCGGGCGGTTCGGCCAGTCCCTGACCCTCGACGTGCCCGCGGGACTGCGCGCGGAGACCCTCACGGCGGCCCTGCAGAGCGTGCTCGACCACCACGACGCGCTGCGCCTGCACCTCGACCGGGACGACGACGGCGCGTGGTCGCTGGAGGTGCGCCCGGCGGGCTCCGTCGACGCGCGCCACTGCCTGCACCGGGTGGCCGCCGACCAGCCCGGAGGGCTCCCCGCGACGGACGTCCGGGTCCGGGAGGAAGCCGCCCTCGACCGCCTCGACCCCGACCGGGGCGTGCTGCTGCAGGCCGTCTGGTTCGACGCCGGCCCGGACCGCCCGGGCAGGCTCTTCCTGGCCGTCCACCACCTGGCCGTGGACGGGGTGTCCTGGCGCGTCCTGGTGCCCGACCTGGCGGACGCCCACACCGCCCTGGCCGAGGGCGGGCGCCCGGCCCCCGCCCCGGTCGGCACCCCGCTGCGACAGTGGTCACAGCAGCTGACCGAGCGTGCGGGGACCTCCGAACTGGAGGCGGAGCTCGACCACTGGCGGGAGACGCTCACGAACGGCGGCACCCCGATCGGCGCCCGCCCGCTCGACCCCACCCGCGACGTCTTCGCCGCCCGGCGCACCCTGGTGTCCTCCGTCGACGGCGACACCACCGCCGCGCTGCTCACCGAGGTGACCACCGCCTTCCACGCCGGCGCGAACGACGTCCTGCTCACCGCCCTCGCCCTGGCCGTGCAGGACTGGCGCCGACGGCGCGGGGGCGCCGCCGCGCCGGTGCTGGTCGACCTGGAGGGACACGGCCGGGAGGAGGAGGCCGTCCCGGGCACCGACCTGTCCCGGACCGTCGGGTGGTTCACCAGCCTCTTCCCCGTACGCCTCGACCCCGGCGTGACCGGCCCGGCGGAGACCTGGACCGGCGCAACGGCCGTCGGGACCGCGCTGCGCAACGTCAAGGAACAGCTCGCGGCCGTGCCCGGCAAGGGACTGGGCTTCGGGATGCTGCGCCACCTCAACCCGCGGACCGCCCCCGCCCTCGCCGCCCTCGGCACCCCGGACATCGGTTTCAACTACCTCGGCCGCTCCCTCACCACCCGCGGCCGGGGATCCTGGACCCCGGTCCGGGACGGCAGCGCACTGGCCGGGCACGCCGCCCCCGGGATGCCGTTCGCGCACGCACTGGAGATCAACGCGCTCGTCCACGAGGACGGGGACGGCGGCCCGCAGCTGTCCGCCGAGTGGTCCTGGCCCGATGGCCTGCTCACCGAGGCCGAGGTCCGCGACCTCGCCGACACCTGGTCCACCGCCCTGCGCGCCTTGGCCGCCCACGCCCGCCGACCGGGCGCCGGCGGGCACACGCCGTCCGACTTCCCGCTCGCCGGGCTCGACCAGCAGGACGTCGACGAGATCGAGGCCGCCTGCCCCGACGTCGAGGACGTCCTGCCGCTGACGCCGCTCCAGGAGGGCTTGGCCTTCCACGCCGCGTACGACGACCACGCGCCCGACGTCTACCACGTCCAGATCGCCCTCGACCTGGACGGCGAGATCGACCCCGGGACGCTGCGCGAGGCGGCCGAGGACCTGCTGCGCCGCCACCCGGTGCTCCGCAGCTGCGTACGGCAACGCGCGAGCGGCGGCCTGGTCCAGGTGGTCCGGGCCGGGGTCCCGCTGCCGTGGCGGTACCTGGACCTGAGCGGGCTCGACCCCGAGCAGCGGACGGAACGGGCCCGGGCCGAGGTCCGGGACGACCTGGGCCGCCGCTTCGACCTGGCCGAGGCGCCGCTGCTGCGTCTGACGCTGCTGCGCCTCGGCGAGGGCCGCCACACCCTGGCGGTGACCAACCACCACATCGTCCTGGACGGCTGGTCGATGCCCCTGCTGCTGCAGGAGCTGTTCGCCGCCTACGGCACCCGGGGTGCCGGCAGCCCGCCGCGGCCCGTCGGCACCTGGCGCAGCTACCTGGACTGGCGGGCGGGCCAGGACCGCCCCGCGGCCGAACAGGCGTGGCGCACGGCGCTCGACGGACTCGACGCGCCGACCCGGCTGGCACCGCAGGGCGACGCCCACGCCTCCGTCCAGCCCGCGTCCCGCTCCGTCCGCCTGCCCGAACCCCTCACCGCCGCACTCACCGGACGGGCCAGGGCGCACGGCGTCACGCTCAACACCGTGGTGCAGACCGCGTGGGGACTCCTGCTGAGCCGACTGACCGGCAGCGAGGACATCGTCTTCGGCACCACCGTCTCGGGCCGCCCGCCCGAGCTGCCGGGCACCGAGACGATGATCGGCTGCTTCATCAACACCGTCCCCGTACGGCTGCGGCTGCGCCCCGAGGAGCGGATCGGCGCCCTGCTGGCCAGGCTGCAGGACGAGCAGTCCCGCCTCGCCACCCACCAGCACCTCGGGATCGCCGAGATCCGGCGCCTGACCGGAATCGACGGCGAACTCTTCGACACCATCAGCGTGTTCGAGAACTACCCGCTGGACCCGGAGGCCCTGAACGGCGCGACGCCGGCCGGGGGCCCGCGGGTGGCCGCCGTCCGCACCCACAACGACGTGCACTATCCGCTGGCACTGATCGCCACCCCGGGCCCCTCGCTCGACCTGCAGTTCACCTACCGGCCGGACCTCTTCTCGGCCGACGACGCCGAGCAGGTCGTCCGCCGGTACACCCGGCTGCTGGAGACGATCGCCGGGGCGGACCCGGACACCCGGGTGGACCGCATCGACGCCCTGGAGCCGGCCGAGACGCGCCGGCTCATCGAGGAGTGGAACGACACCGGGACCCCGGCAGCGCCCGTCGCCGTGGCCGACGCCGTGCGGGAACGGGCGGCGCGGACACCCGACCGTACGGCGGTGGTCGGCGCGACCGGCGCGCTGACGTACGGCGAGCTCGACGAGCGGGCCGACCGGCTGGCCCGGCAGCTACGGGCCCGGGGCATCGGCCCGGAGGACCTGGTGGCGGTGGCGGTGCCGCGGTCGGCCGAACTGCTGGTCGCGCTGCTGGCCGTGCTCAGGGTGGGCGCCGCCTACCTGCCGCTGGACCACCGGCACCCCGCCGAACGGACCGCGTTCATGATCCGGGACGCCGCGCCCGTGCTGGTGCTCACCGGCGGCGAGGAGGTGCCCGGCCTGCCGCCGGCAGACCGGCTCGCACGGCTCGCCCCGGACGACCCGGGCCCGCTCGGCGAGCCGGCCGGCCCGTCCGGCTCGCTCCCGCCGGACCCCGACCGGCCCGTCCCCGAGGACTGCACCGCCTACGTCATCTACACCTCCGGGTCCACCGGGCAGCCCAAGGCCGTGACCGTCTCCCGCGCCAACATGAACGCCCTGGTCGGCTGGGCCGTGGAGCGGTTCGGCGACGACGGACTGCAGCGGGTCCTGGCCGCCACCTCGCTCTCCTTCGACGTCTCGGTGTTCGAGCTCTTCGCCCCGCTGGCCGCCGGCGGCCAGGTGGAGATCGTCCGCGACCTGCTCGAACTGGCCGAACGGCCCTGGCAGGGCTCCCTCATCAGCGGCGTCCCCTCCGCGCTGGCGGGGCTGCTCGCCGACCCGTCACCGACCTTCGCGGCCCGGCTGCTCGTGCTGGCGGGCGAGGCCCTGCCCGAGCCCCTGGTGCGGCAGATCCGCCGCTCGCTGCCCGGAACGGCGATCGTCAACCTCTACGGGCCGACCGAGGCGACGGTGTACGCCACCGACTGGCCGTGCGCCGACGCGCAGGTGCTCGCCCCGCCCATCGGCCGCCCGCTGCCGCACACCCGGGCCTACGTCCTGGACCGCCGACTTCGCCCGGTCCCGGCCGGGGTGGCCGGCGAGCTGTACCTGGCGGGCACCGGCATCGCGCGCGGCTACCTCAACCGACCCGCGCTGACCGCGGACCGCTTCGTCGCCGACCCCTACGGTGCTCCGGGAAGCCGGATGTACCGCACCGGCGACCTCGCCCGCCGGCTCCCCGACGGCGCGCTGGACTACCTGGGCCGCGTCGACAGCCAGGTGAAGGTCCGCGGGCACCGGATCGAACTCGGCGAGATCGAGGCGGTGGTGGCCCGCCACCCGGACGTCGCCCAGGCCGTCGTCCTGGCCCGTGACACCACGGCGGGCACCACCCGGCTGATCGCCTACGTGGTGCCGCGCCCGGGCGCGGCACCGGACGTCACGGACCTCGCGGAGCGTACGGCGCAGGCCCTGCCCGGCTACATGGTCCCGGCCGGCTACGTCGTCCTGGACCGGCTGCCGGTCACCGCCAACGGGAAGCTGGACCGAGCCGCCCTGCCGGCGGCGGAGCCGGGCGGGAGCGACCCGGACACCGGCCGGGCCCCGCGGACCGAGCGCGAGGAACTGCTGTGCGAACTCTTCGCGCAGACCCTGGGCGTGCCACGGGTCGGGCCCGACGAGAGCTTCTTCGCGCTCGGCGGGGACAGCATCACCTCGATCCAGCTGGTCAGCCGAGCCCGCCGCCGGGGCCTGGAGTTCACCCCCCGCGACGTCTTCGACCACCGGAGCCCGGCGAGCCTGGCCAGGGCGGCGCGCGAGCACGCCCACCCCGTGGCCGAGGAGGACACCGAGGCCGGTCCCGGGCCGCTGGCACCGACTCCGGTGATGGAGCGGCTCCGCGAACTGGGCGGTCCGGTCGGCCGGTTCAACCAGTCGATGTTCGTCCGGCTGCCCGCCGGAATCGACGAGCGGACGCTGCTGGCGGCGCTGCGCTCGGTGGCGGACCGTCACGAGGCCCTGCGGCTGCGGCTCCACCGGAAGGACAGCGACACCCCCTGGGACCTGGAGATCACCGAGCCGGGTGCCGATCCCACACACCGGCTCGCCCGCCACGACGTCTCCGGGCTGACCGGCGACGAACTGCGCGCGGCCGCCCGGCGGCAGGCCGAACTCGCCTGGGACCGGCTGGCTCCCGAGGACGGCACGATGTGGCAGGCGGTGTGGCTCGACGCGGGCCCGGCCGCCCCCGGCCACCTGCTGCTGGCCGTGCACCACCTCGCGGTCGACGGCGTCTCCTGGCGCATCCTGCTGGGCGACCTGGCGGAGGCCGCCGACGCGCTGGGGCGCGGCGCCCCCGCCTCGCCGGCGCCGGTCGGCACCTCGCTCCGCCGCTGGTCGAGGCTGCTCGCCGAGGAGGCCGGCAGCGCCCGGCGGACGGCGGAACTCGCCTTGTGGACGAGGATGCTGGAAGGCGGCGACGCGCCGCTCGGCCGGCGGACTCCGGACCCGGCCCGGGACGTGGTGGCCACCCGGCGGAGCGTCGAGCTGACGCTGCCCGCGGACGCCACCAAGGCGCTGCTGACCGACGTGACCACCGTCTTCCACGCCACGGTCAACGACGTCCTGCTCACCGCGGTGGCGCTGGCGGTGCAGGACTGGTGCCGTCGGCGGGGTCGTCCCGCCGACGCGGTGCTGGTGGACGTCGAGGGCCACGGCCGGGAGGAGGACGCGGTCGGCGGCGTGGACCTGTCCCGTACGGTGGGCTGGTTCACCACCGTTCACCCCGTCCGGCTGGACCCGGGCGAGGTCGAGTGGCCGGACCTGTGGGCGGCCGGGCCCGAGACCGGGCGGGTGCTGAAGCGGGTGAAGGAGCAACTGGCCGCCATCCCCGATCACGGTCTGGGCTACGGCCTGCTCCGCCACCTCAACCCGGCCACCGGGGACGTCCTCGCCGGGCTGCCCGGGCCGCAGATCGGCTTCAACCACCTCGGCCGGTTCGGCACGCCCGCCGGGACCGACGCGTGGGCGCCGGCGTACGAGATCGGCGGGTTCACCGGCGGCGCCGACCCGGACCTGCCACTGGCGCACGCGCTGGAGGTCAACACCCTCGTCCGGGACGACGACGGCTCTGCCCCGGTGCTCGTGGCCGAGTGGTCCTGGGCGGCGGACCTGTTCACGGCGGCGGAGGTCGAGGATCTCGGAGCCACCTGGTTCCGCGCCCTGCGCGCGCTGGTCGACCACGCCCGGCGCCCCGACTCGGGCGGCCACAGCCCGTCCGACCTGCCACTGGTCTCGATGTCCCAGGACGAGATCGACCGGCTTCAGGAAGAACTGGCCCTGGAGGGGGAGCTGTGACAACCGCAACGAAGCGCACGCCCAGGATCGAGACCGTCCTGCCGCTCACGCCCGTCCAGGAAGGGCTGGTGTTCCACGCGGCGTACGACGAGGAGGGCTCGGCCCTGTACAACGTGCAGGTGGCGCTGGACCTGGAAGGGCCGCTCGACGCCACCGCACTGCGGCGGTCGGTGGAGGCCGTCGTCCGGCGGCACGCGACCCTGCGGGCGAGCTTCCGCCGCAGGGCCTCCGGCGACACCGTGCAGGTGGTCCAGTCGGAGACGCCGGTGCCGTGGGAGGAGGTGGACCTCACCGCGGTCGCGGACGGCGACCTCGAGGCCGAGGTCGGGCGGATCACCCTGGACGCCCGCACCCGGCGGTTCGACCTGGCCGCGGCCCCGCTGCTGCGCTTCACCCTGGTCCGACGCCGCTCCGACCGGTTCCGGCTGGTGCTGACGAACCACCACGCCGTCCTGGACGGCTGGTCCACCGGGCTGCTGCTGCGCGAGCTCTTCGAGGTCTACGGCGCCGGCGGCGACGCGTCGGCGCTGCCGCCGGCCGTGCCGCTCCAGGACTTCTTCGCCTGGCGGGCCCGCCAGGACGCCGGGGAGGCCCGGACGGTGTGGCGCGCGGCGCTGGCCGGCCTGGAGGAGGCCACCAGGGTGGCCCCCAACGCGGACACCCGCACGGCGGTGCCGACCGAGCAGGTGCTGGTCACCGTGCCCGCGGACCTCACCGCGGCCGTCGGCGAGCGCGCCCGGCGACTGGGCCTGACCACCAACACCGTGGTCCAGGGCACGTGGGGCCTGCTGCTGTCCCGGCTGACGGGCCGTGACGACGTCGTCTTCGGGACCACGGTGGCCGGCCGGGCACCCGAGCTGCCGGACGTCGAAGCCATGGTCGGGATGCTGGTCGACACCGTGCCGGTGCGGGTCCGGATCGACCCGCGGGAGACCCTCGCCGGGCTGTTCGCCCGGCTGCAGGAGGAGCAGTCCCGGCTGGGCGCCCACCAGCACCTGGGGCTGACCGAGATCCAGGGCCTGTCGGAGGTCGACGGCGACCTCTTCGACTCGCTCGTGGTGTTCGAGAACTACCCGCTGGACCGGAGCGTCGACTCGGTCGCCGGCGTGCGCGTGACGGGCACGGAGGCGCACAACAGCATCCACTACCCGCTGAGCCTGATCGCCCACCCGGGCGAGACCATCGTGCTCTGCTTCGGCTACCGGCCGGACCTCGTCAGCGGTCCGGCGGCCCGGCGCGTCGCCGACCGCTTCGTGCACCTGCTCGGCGGGTTCGCCACCGGCGCGTCGGACACCGCCGTCGGCGGGATCGACGTCCTGACCGCGGAGGAACGGCACCGGCTGATCGTCGGGCTGAACGACACGGCCGGCCCGGTGCCGGACCGCTCGGTCGCCGAACTCTTCGCCGCACAGGCCGCGGCCACGCCCGAGAGCGTCGCCGTCCGGTACGACGGACAGGCCACGTCCTACCGGGAGTTGGACGACCGCGCGAACGGGCTGGCGGCCGCCCTCCGGCACCGGGGCATCGGGCCCGAGGACATCGTCGCCCTGGCGGTGCCGCGCTCGACCGAGATGGTCGTGGCGCTGCTCGCCGTGCTGAAGGCGGGCGCGGCCTACCTGCCCATCGATCCCGCTTACCCGGCCGAACGCATCGGGTTCATGCTCGCCGATGCCCGGCCCGCCCTGCTCATCACCACGACCGGCCTCGTCGAGCGCCTCGGCGCGAACCCGGGAACCCCCAGGCTCCTCGTCGACGACGCGCACGCTTCGGAAGGAGACTTCTCATGAGGGTACTGTCCACGGCCGCCCCCGGCTCCGGGCTCTTCCTGCCCACCGTCCCGCTGGCCTGGGCGCTGCGCAGCGCCGGGCACGAGGTCCTGGTCGCCAACAACGGCCGGGCTGCCGAGACGCTGGTCGCGGCCGGTCTCCAGGCGGTCGACGTCTGCCCCGACCGGGACGTGTTCGCCGAGTTCATGGAAGCGAGCCGGGTGATCAACTCGACGCCGCCGGGTGCCCCGAGGCCCCGGCGCGGCGGACTCGGACTGTTCGGCGAGGAGATGGCCGAAGGCCTGCTGAGGGTCGCCGAGGAGTTCAAGCCGGACCTCGTGCTGTCCACCCTGGAGCAGGGCGCCGGGCCCCTGGTGGCCGCCGCGCTCGGCGTGCCCCACGTGGAGCAGAGCGTCCGGCTGGCCTGGGCGGGCAGTGACGAGCAGGCGGTGACGTACCGCGGGAACATCGCCCGGTACCTCGAACCCACCCGGGCGAAGCTGGGCCTGGACGAACCGGCACCGGCCGCCGCGATGATCGACGTCCGGCCGCCGAGCATGGGGGGCCGCGACGACGCGACCGAGTGGTCGATGCGCTACGTGCCCTACAACGAGAGCCGGCTGCTGCCCGAGTGGGCGCTGGCAGCGCCGTCCCGGCCGCGGGTGTGCCTGACCATGGGCAGCGTCCTGCCCCTGTCCGGCGAACTCGGCGAGCTCACCGCGTTCCTGCAGGAGTGCGCCGGGCTGGACGTCGAACTCGTCCTCGCCATGGGGGAGGACGAGGCGGCGGCGCTGGGCCCGGTGCCCGACAACGTGCGGGTGGCCGGCTGGGTGCCCCTCAGCACCCTGCTGCCGAGCTGCGCCGCGATCGTGCACCACGGCGGTGCCGGGACCGCGCTGACCGCACTGGCCCACGGCGTTCCGCAGCTGGTCGTGCCACGGCTCGCCGACCAGCCGGCGAACGCGGCCGTGATCGCGGCCCGGGGCGTCGGACTGGCCTGCGCCCCGCACGAGGCGACCGCGGCCACCGTGAAGGACCTCCTGCGGCAGCTGCTGGACGTACCGGACCACCGGCGGACCGCTCGCGAGGTGCAGGCGGAGATCGCCGCACGGCCCAGCCCGGCAGCGCTGGTCGGGCGTCTGGAGGAAATCGCCGGCGCACGGTGACCGGGACCGGGGGTCGTCCGAGGTCAGGGGCACTTTGCCGAGTCTTGAAGAAATGGTGGTCGGACTGGAACCATGGCGTGCGGCCGCACGTCGTACCCACAGGTGATCGGCCGGGGGGACAGGCCGCCCGGCACGTTACGCTGCTTTGAGGGGAAGCGGCGCCGTGCCGCCATCGGACAACTGCCGGGACCGGCCCGCGGCTCCAGGGGGAGCGCGGTCGGCCCCGTCCTGCCACGGAGGTACTGGCCTTGCACATCGACGCCTGGATCGAGGGCATTCCGCCGACGGCGGTGTACGCCGTCGTCGGTCTGATCATCCTGATCGAGTCGTTGGGCATCCCGTTGCCCGGCGAGATCGCTCTGGTCACGGCGTCGCTGATGGCGGTCAAGGGCGTGGTGAGCCCGTGGGGCGTCGCGGCCTGCGCGATCGCCGGTGCGATCATCGGCGACTCGATCGGTTACTCGATCGGGCGCAAGGGCGGCAAGCCGCTCTTCGAGAAGATGGGACGCAGGTTCCCCAAGCACTTCGGGCCCTCGCACCTGGCCACCGCGGAGCGCTCGTTCCAGAAGTGGGGCATGTGGGCGGTCTTCTTCGGCCGGTTCATCGCCCTGCTGCGCATCTTCGCCGGTCCGCTGGCGGGCGCGCTGAAGATGCCGTACTGGAAGTTCCTGATCGCCAACGTGCTGGGCGGCGTGGTCTGGGCCGGCGGCACGACGCTGCTGGTCTACAAGGTCGGCAAGAGCATCGAGCCGTGGCTGGCCCGCTTCTCCTGGGCCGGTCTGGCCGCGGCGATCGTGATCGGCGGCCTGTCGGCCTGGATCATGAAGCGCCGGGCGGCGAAGACGCACGCCAGGATCGAGGCGGAGCAGGCGGCGGCGGCGGCCGCCGCCGGGGCGGCGAAGGCCCCGGTCGCGGAGTGACCGTGCACTGACGACGCAGTGAACCCTCGGCGGCGGACCGTGACGAACGGTCGCCCCGGAGCCATCGGGCCCTCGGAGTAGCATCGGCGGAGTACCTGCCGATCTTGCACTCCGGAGGGCCCGATGACGTTGCAGCCGACCTGGGACGCCGTGGACGCGTACTTCTCCGAACAGCTGGTCGGGCACGACCCGGTGCTGGAGTCCGCGGCGGCCGCCGCGGACGCGGCCGGGCTGCCGAAGATCGCGGTCGCCCCCAACCAGGGCAAGCTGCTGCACCTGCTGGCGCTGACCCAGGGCGCGAAGCGGATCCTGGAGGTCGGCACGCTCGGCGGCTACAGCGCGATCTGGCTGGCCCGGGCGCTGCCCGCGGACGGCACCCTGATCACCCTGGAGATCGACCCGCGGCACGCCGAGGTGGCGCGCGGCAACCTGGCCGCCGCGGGCCTGGAGGGCATCGCCGAGGTACGGCTGGGCCGGGCCGCCGACTCGCTGGCGGCACTGGTGGAGCAGGGCGCGGAGCCGTTCGACCTGGTCTTCATCGACGCGGACAAGCCGAGCAACCCCGAGTACTTCCGCCGGGCGCTCCAGCTGACCCGGCCGGGCTCGCTGATCATCGTCGACAACGTGGTGCGCGGCGGCGCGGTCGCCGACGCGGCCAGCACCGACCCGGCGGTGGTCGGCACCCGGGCCCTGCACGAGCTGATCGCGGCCGAGCCGAGGGTCACCGCGACCTCGGTGCAGACGGTCGGCAGCAAGGGCTACGACGGCTTCACGCTCGCCCGCGTGCAGCACTGAAGCACTCAAGCACCGAAGTACTGAACGGCCGGGAACGGCGAGGAACGGAGACATCGTGCGGATCGGACTGCTGGGCACCGGCACCTGGGCGGAGCGGGTGCACGCGCCCGTGCTGGCGGAGCACCCCGGGCTGGAGTTCACCGGCGTCTGGGGCCGCCGCCCGGAGGCGGCCGAGGCCCTGGGCGCGGCGCACGGCGTGCCCGGGTACGCGGACCTCGACCGGCTGCTGGCCGACGTCGACGCGGTCTCCGTCGCCCTGCCCCCGACGGTGCAGGCGGACCTCGCGGTGCGGGCCGCCGAGGCCGGCTGCCACCTGCTGCTGGACAAGCCCGTCGCGCTGACCGTGCCGGACGCCGAGGCCGTGGCCGCGGCGGTCCGCGAGCACGAGGTCGCCTCGGTGGTGTTCTTCACGGTGCGCTTCGGCGGCCCGCAGATCCCGTGGCTCGAGGAGCAGGCGGCGCTGGGCGGCTGGTACACCGGCCGCTCGGACTGGTACGGCTCGGTGTTCGTGCCGGGCAGCTCCAGCCCGTACGCGGCCTCGCCGTGGCGCCGGGAGAAGGGCTCGCTGTGGGACGTCGGCCCGCACGCGCTGTCCGTGCTGCTGCCGGTACTCGGCGACGCGACGCGGGTGACGGCGGCGGCCGGTCCGGAGGACGCCGTGCACCTGGTGCTGCGGCACGCCGGCGGCGCGTCCAGCACGCTCGCGCTGAGCCTGACGGCGCCGGTCGCGGCGGGCGGGACGGGCATGGAGCTGCGCGGCGAGCACGGCGTGGTGCAGCTGCCGGAGCGCGGCGAGGGCCCGCAGGCCGCCCTGCACCGGGCGCTGGACGCCCTGCGGTCCGCCGCGGCCACCGGCGAGCCGCACCCGTGCGACGCGGACTTCGGGCTGCGGGTGGTGGAGATCCTCGCCGCGGCCGAGCGCTCGCTCGCCGAGGGCGGGCCGGTGGAGGTCTGAGGCCGCCGGCTGCGGGGCTCAGGGGGACAGGACGGAAGGACGGCCGGGCCCCGGTCAGGCCGGCGGCAGGGGCGGCTGGGCTGTTCCCGGGCGGCGGTCGGTGGGCCGGGCCGGGGGGATGACGGGCGCGTGGAAGTCGCGCGGGCCGGTCCAGAGCGCAGGGACGGCGTCACTGCGGCGGGCCAGTTCGTACGCCACGGTCTCGTAGTTGACGCGCCAGCCGTGGAAGTGCGCCCAGGCGTCCTCGACCGGGCGTTCGTGGGGGAAGCCGGCCGCGGTGATCATCGCGACGGCGCCCAGGTACTCGGCGTAGCTCAGCCGGATCGGCACGGCCGGGTCCGGGTCGGGGTCGAAGTCGATGCGCAGCGAGCGGGCGATGTCGCGCAGCGCGGTGAACCCGGCGCGCAGGACCAGCCGGGCCTCGGGCGGGGAGGTGCGCGGGCACAGGGAGAGGTGCAGGGCGGCGGCGTCCATCACCGCGATCAGGCCGACCACCCAGCTGCGGTTCGGCTGCGGGGAGCGGAAGGACAGCAGTACGGGGTAGTTGGAGTGGCTCTCGCCGATGTCGGCGGCCAGGCGCTCCCAGTCGCGGTAGAGCTGGGGGAGCGCGGTCTCGGTGTCCACCAGGGACTGGCGGGCCAGCAGCTCGGGGCCCCAGGCCGGTTCGCCGGCCCGGGACTGCAGCAGCGTCACCTCGGTCTCGCGGCGCTGGTAGGCGGCGTAGAGGGTCGGCAGGTAGGAGATCTGCAGGGCGATCACCAGCGGGCCGCTGGCGGCGGCCATGAAGTCGATCGCGGACAGGTGCAGGCGGTCGCCGCTCGCGAAGCCCAGGGTGAAGAGGCTGGACCCGGCCTCGCGGATGGCCACCGTCCAGTTGAGCGAGGACGTGCCGTGCAGCAGCAGCGTGTAGGCGATCAGCATGCCGCTGAGCCACACCGTGAGCATGCCCAGCAGCACCAGCGGCGCCAGCCAGGTGAGCGCCCGGTCCTGCGCGCGGTAGCCGCCGATCGGCGCGGCGGAGAGCCGCAGCACGCCGCGCAGCACCCTCCACAGCCGGTTCACCAGGGACGAGTACAGCCCGCGCGGGACGACCAGGGTGCGCAGGATGCTGCCGACGACCAGCAGGAGCAGCAGCGCACCGACCACGGTGTGGATCAACCTCATGACGTCATTCTGACGGGCGGTCGGAGCGACCGCGGCGGAGGTCCGGTTCTGCCGGGGCCGTCGGGTGGCCCGTCGGTGGCCCGTGGGTGGGCCCTGGCAGACCGGCGACGGGCGGCTGCCGACCTGCCGTCACGCGAGATATGACGACGATCACACCGCCAATGTGCTGCCCGGACCCACCCTCGGAGCCGTGTATCTGTTCGAAGGGGTTTGTGCCCACGAACGGAGCGGGGAGCGGACTGTGCGTGCACGGCGAGGTGGCGCGGCCGAGGAGGACAAGCCCGGACGCCGGCGGCGGCGTCCGGTGCGGCGGATCGACTACCCGCGCCGCGGGAGGCGCGGGGTGCGCCGCTGGCTCCCGTCCTGGCGGCAGGTGCTCGTGGTGGCCGGGGTGGGGGTGGTGGCGCTGACGGGCTGGCTGACCTGGTTCTTCACGACCACCAAGGTGCCCGACGACCTGAACTCCTTCGCCACCCAGCAGAACAACGTCTACTACTGGGCCGACGGCACCGAGATGGCGCGGATCGGCGAGACCAACCGGCAGGAGGTGCCGCTGGACCGGGTGCCGGAGTCGGTGCGGTGGGCGGTGCTGGCCGCCGAGAACGAGACCTTCTACTCGGACCCGGGGATCTCGGCCACGGGCATCGGCCGCGCGGTGTGGCAGATGGTCTCGGGCGGCGACACCCAGGGCGGCTCGACCATCACCCAGCAGTACGTCAAGAACATCTACCTGAACCAGCGCCAGTCCATGTCCCGCAAGCTCAGCGAAGCCGTCATCGCGATCAAGCTGGACGACCGGATGGGCAAGGACGACATCCTGGCCGGCTACCTCAACAGCAGCTGGTTCGGGCGCGGCAGCTACGGCATCCAGCGGGCCGCCGCGGCGTACTACGGCAAGGACGTCTCGCAGCTCGATCCGAGCGAAGGGGCCTTCCTGGCCGCCCTGTTGAAGGGAGCCGGGCAGTTCGACCCGGGGCTCGGGCCGGACAACCACAAGCGGGCCGAGGAACGGTGGTCCTGGATCCTGGACCGCATGGTGGACGTCGGAAAGCTCTCCCGCGCCGAACGCGCCCGGTACACGGTGTTCCCCGAGCCCAAGCCGCAGCCGAAGTCCGCCGGGCTGAGCGGCCAGGTCGGCTACCTGGTGGACATGGCCAGGGCCTACGTGGAGAGCCACAGCGACATCACGCCCGCCCAGCTCGACCTCGGCGGCCACCAGATCTACACCACCTTCGACAAGCCGAAGGTCACCGCCCTCGCCGCAGCCGTGCAGGAAGCCACCACGGGGATCGACCCCGACAACCGCGAGGCCGACAAACTCCTGAAGGTCGGCGCCGCCTCGGTGGCCCCCGACGGGAGGATCGTCGCGCTCTACGGCGGGCCCGACTACCTCAAGCAGGGCTTCAACAACGCCAACACCTCGACGGTGCCCATCGGTTCGGCCTTCACCCCGGTGGTGTACGCCTCCGGGCTCAGCCAGGGCGTCCAGCGCGAACGCGGCGGCAAGCGCACCCCGGTGACGCCCACCACCCCCTACAACGGGGACAACGGGGTGAACGTACTGACGCCCGAGGGCCCGTACTGGGGGCGCGACGGCAAGATCGTGAAGACCGCCAACGACGGCAAGCGCAACTGGGGGCAGGTCAGCCTGCGCAACGCCGTCGAACAGTCCGTCAACGGGCCGCTGATGCAGCTCGGGATGGACGTCGGCCTGGACCGGGTGCAGAAGACCGCCGCCGACCTCGGGCTGCTCCCCGACAGCATGGGCGAACTGGTGCCGGCCTTCGGGGTCGGCAACTCCACGCCCAGCGCGATCAGGACGGCGGACGCCTACACCGCCTTCGCGGCGGGCGGCAACCGCACCGACCCGTACTCGGTGCTCAGGATCACCCGCAACGGCGCGCCGCTCGAACTGCGGCTGCCGACCGCCGTGCAGGTGCTGCCGGCGGCGGTGGCGGGAGAGGTGGACGCGGCGCTCAAGGGCTCCGTCCGCAGCGGGAGCGCCACCTGGGCGACGGAGGCCGGCCCGGACCTGGCCGCGAAGCCGGGCACCACGGCGGACCGTACGGCTGGGTGGTCCGTCGGCTACAACGGGCAGCTGGCCACGGCGGTCACCGTCTTCCGGGCGGACCTGAAGGACATGAAACTGCTCCCGCTGGAGGGGCTTGGCGGGGCGGCGCCGGACACCCCGGACTCGGCGCTGCCGAGCCGGATCTGGACGACGTACATGAAGGCGGTGGGAGGACGGTAGGCGTGCTGCCGGTGCTGCCTGTGGGGCCCGTGGTGCCACGGGCCCCACGGTTCGCCCTACTTGACCAGGCGCGCCCAGTCGGCCGGCTGCCCGGGGTCCAGCTGGCGCAGCTTGTCGAGCACCTTGGGGTCCTGGGCGTCCAGCCAGTCCGCCACCTGGCGGAAGGAGACGCAGCGGACCTCCTCGCGCTTGCAGACGCTCTTCATCACGTCCTCGATGGCCTGCATGTAGATGCCGCCGTTCCAGTCCTCGAAGTGGTTGCCGATGAAGAGCGGGGCGCGGCTGCCGTTGTAGACGCGCTCGAAGCCGGCGAGGTAACTGTCCCTGGTCTCCTTCTCCCAGACGTCGTACTTCTTCGGGTCGCCCTTGGTGCTGTCGCCGGACTGGCCGGCGAGGAAGTTGAAGTCCATCGAGAGGCGCTGGGAGCCCTTGGCGGGGAAGGGCAGCAGCTGCAGCGGGAAGTTCCAGATGCCGTCCTTCCTGACGGGCCAGACCTGGAACTCGCCGGGGGAACTGGCGTCGTACCGGAAGCCCTTCGCCTTCTCGGCCGTCAGCAGGTTCTTCTGGCCCTCCAGGCAGGGGGCGCGGCCGCCGACCAGCTCCTTGGTGTAGTCGAAGGGGAGGGGCGGGAGGTCCTTGAAGCCGGTGTTGGTCTTCCAGTTGGTGACGAAGGAGATCGCCTGGTCGAGCTCGCTCGTCCACTCGTCGGTGGACCAGTCGCCCCCGCCGCCGGGCTGGGGGCCGCAGAAGTGCCCGTTGAAGTGGGTGCCGATCTCGTTGCCGTCCTGCCAGGCCAGGCGCAGCTGTTCCAGGGTGTCCTTGATGTGGGCGTCGGTGGCGAAGTCGATGGACGCGGAGCCGGCGTCGTGCTGCGGGGGGCGGTAGAGGGTGCGCTTCGACTTGGGGAGGGTGTAGATGCCGGTCAGGAAGAAGGTCATCTGGGCGTTGTTCTCCACGCCCAGCTTGCGGAAGTGGGAGAACTGGCGCTCGTCGCCCTCCAGGGCGCCGTCCCAGGAGAAGACGACGAACTGCGGCGGCCGCTCGCCGGGCTTCAGCTTCTCGGGCTTGGGCTGCTTGGGCTGCGGTCCGGTGTTGGAGGTGGAGCCGTCGCCGAGCACCTTGACCTGGCCGTCCCAGGTGGGCACGGGGGTGGGGGCCGGGGCGGGGGTGTCGGCGGGAGCGGCGGGCGGGGTGGTGGATGCGGGGCTCGCGGGAGTGGTGCCGGTGGCGGTGGGTCTGCCCTGCGTGCCGGAGCATCCCGTGGTCAGGGCGAGGGCCGAGACGACCCCCGCTGCCAGCAGACCGTTCATGCCGCGCGCAATCCGCACCGGACCCCCACTTCACTGACGCAAGTCAGTAGATGTTCGGATAATGATCGAAATGGAGGGATCATCAGAACACTATTGATCGGCGTCTGTCGAGGCGGGGGTGAGGTGGCAACTGGCGTACGTATCAAGGAGACTGACGGTTCATCTGAGTCATCCGATTGTGTGCGCGATAGGCCACGGCGGCCGCGACGGTGTAGAAGCGCCTGACCCGGTCGGAGGAACCCGGCACCCGGAGGAACTCGTTGCGCTCGCGGTCCCAGAGCCCCCAGCACTCCAGCGCGACGAAGTGCGGGCTGGTGGAGTCGATCAGTCGGATCTCGAACCCGGAGGGGTCGGGGGGAGCGGCGGCGGGGTGGTCGTCGGTCATCGCCGGGTCGCCACCTGGATGAACCCGGAGGCCTTCTCCACGCGCTTGGAGAAGTCGGCGAACTCACCCTCGATCGGCGAGATCGCGGCCTTGCTCGGCACGAGGATGGCGCCGGCCTGCCGGTCGAGGACCCGCTGCAGGGCGGCGCGGAGCATGGGGCGGTGCTCGGGCCCCTTCGTGGCGGCCTCGTCGTCGACGACGATCAGGTCGATGCCCCAGTTGAAGGCCTTGGCGTAGTCCTCGCACGCACGCAACTCGCGCTCGGGGAAGGAGGAGTGGTCCTTGGCCAGGTACAGGACCACCTGGAAGGGAGGGGTGGGGTTGTTGCAGGGCATGAGTGTCTCCATGGTTGCACTTCGCGTTCGGCGTTTCACCGGGTGTAGCCATGGTGGCGTGTTGGCCCTTACGATCTCTAGGTCTCAACTTTCACAGTCGTGCCGAGTTACAGACTGGGGGCGGTCATGGAGCTGCAGGAAACTGATTCATCGTCATCGCCGGCCGTGCGCTTCGGAGAAGAACTTCGCAGGATGCGCCGATCCAGGCACTGGTCCCAGGCGGAGCTCGGCAGGCGCATGGGCTACAGCCATGGCCTGGTCTCGTACATCGAACGGGCTAAGAAGCCTGTAACTCTTAAGTTCGCAGTGGCGGCCGACCGGGTGTTCGACACGGGTGGAACCTTCAAGGAACTCTGGCGAAGGATCTCGAACGCCAGCCTGCTGGAAGGCTTTGCCGAGTTCGTCGAGGCGGAAGCGCGCTGCAGGAAGCTGCGAACCTTCGAGTTGGGAGTCATTCCCGGCCTGCTGCAAACCTCGGCCTACGCTTCAGCCTTGGAAGCAGCGAGCGTTCGTCGTGGTGCCATCACCCAGGAACAAGCCGCCGGGCGAGTGTCGCTCCTGGCTGGGCGTCAGAGAATCCTCGATCGGGATTCACCGCCCATCATTCACGCAGTACTTGATGAGAGCTGTCTCCTCCGAACGGTGGGTGGAGCGACAGTTATGGGCGCTCAGCTGGATCACTTGCTGATGCTGGCCGACCGTCCGAACATCACGATCCAGGTGGCGCCGTTCCGTCTTGGTGAGCAACGGCCCTTCCTCTTGCCGGTGGTGCTGCTGACGCTTCCCGACAGGTCTGTGGTGGGTTACGCGGAATCCCACTCGCGAGGCCACCTGGAGAGGGGGCGGGAGAGCGTTGCGAGCTGGGAGGAGGACTACGATCACCTCAAGGTGGAGTCGCTGGATACGGCGGCCTCGCTCGCCATGATTCGCGCTGTTCGGAAGGAACTTCAATGACGACCTTTGATCTGGCCGGCGCTCGGTGGGTGAAGAGCCGCCACAGTGGCAACGGCGGGAACTGCGTCGAGGTGGCCCCTGACTTCCCCGGCGTGATGCCTGTTCGTGACTCCAAGGATCCGGCGGGCGCTGCGCTCGTCTTCTCGGCCGACGCCTGGCGATCCTTCGTCGCCGCGACTTCTGCTGGCGAGTTCGGCGACGTCTGATCGACGTCGCTCGTGGTGATCCGCGGTGGTGCTGAACAAGTGGGGCGGGTCCGGGTGGTGGCCCGGACCCGCCCCGCCGCAATGATCAGGACTTCGCTGCGGACCCGCCGTCCGAAGCGGCCTTGCCGCCCTGGTTCAGCATGCCGCCGAGGGCACTCAGGTTACCGCCGGCGCCCGCACCGGCGCCGCCGCCGGCCACGGCCGATGCCGCCGTCTTGCCTGCGTCGGCGGCGATCTGGGTCATCTTCTGCAGGTGTTCCATGGCGCTCTTCATGGCTTCCTGGCCACGTTGGCCGGCGTCCTTGTCGTTGCTGGCGGCGGCTTCGATGCCCTTGGTGAGCACCTGGCTCATGGCGTTGAGGCCGCTCATGTCGCGGAACAGGTTCGCGGTGGAGATGGCCTGGACAGCTTGGAGGGCGGTCGGGTCGGGCATCGCCGCCACGGGTGTGAACTTCGCCTGGGTGGCGCCCAGGGCGGCAACCGTGGTGTCGAGGTTCTGTGCGCGCGTTCCGGTGGACACCGGCGCGATGTCGGCCGGCGTGATCTGGATGGGCGAGTCCTTCCAGTTCCAGAAACGGGTGAGGTCGATCTTCTCGGCCGCGTTGGCCCGGCCGAGGACGGCCTCGGCGAACACGCCCTTGGTGGCGATGGCGATCGTGTTGGTGACCGGCGTCCCGAAGGTGTTGTCGCCCGGCTGGCGGGTCTTGGTCCAGTCCTGTCGTTCCTGCTCGCTGCTGAAGTTCCACCGGAAGCCGAGGTAGTTGCCGGTGGCGGCGATCGGCTTCGGGTCCAGCAGGGTGCCGAGCAGGACCGGCGCGGCGTTCGAGCCCGCCGGCGTGTACGAGTAGTTGGCGAGGATGCGGCTGAGCGTCAGCTCGTCGGCGTTGGCCCACACCGCCTGGCTGTAGTGGCGGCGGTTGTCGTTCAGGTGGTCCAGGACCGCCTGTGGCACGTTCCCGCCGCGCACGTAGAAACCGAGCGACGAGACGTAGGTGCGGCTGCCGGACTTCACCGTCGAACCGAACAGTCCGCAGATGGCCGCGCCGCCGGAGTCCTCGGTCAGGTCGGGTGCGACGGTGGTGGTCGTGGCGATCCCGAAGTTGACGACGCCCGAGGTCATCGTCAGGCGCAGCCCGGCGAGGCTGCCACGGGCGGCCGTACCGGACCAGGCGTCGACGGAGAGCAGCTTGTCGGCGCCTCCGAAGGTGTGGGACGCGTGCCGCTGCACGCCGGAGCCACCGGTGTCGCCGCAGCGGAAGGTCTGGCCCGGGAAGACCACCTGGATGCTGCGGATGCCGGCCTCGTCGTACCAGACGTCGATCTTGGACGCGTAGGGGGAGTCGGCCTTCGACGGGACGTCGAAGGGGATCGGCGTCTCTCGTGCTGCGGTGAGGATCCGGAGAAGGCGCCCGTCCTTCAGAAGCGCCCATTGCTCGCCGTTGACGGAGGAGACGACTTCTGTCAGCGAGGGGACCGCTGCGAGAAGGGCGTTCTGGGGAGCGGTCCAGGTCGTCGCACCGGCCTCCACCACGAGGGCCTTGCCGGCGGCCGTGACACCCCAGAGCACGCCGTCCGGACCGGCGGACAGGCGCTGCACGTTCGGCGCCGGAGTCCGCTCCAGCCAGCCGGTGCCGCTGCGCTCCCAGGTCTGCCCCTGCCGGCAGTACCAGACCTTGTCCCTGCCGACGACGGCGACGTCGTCGGCCGTGACGTTCAGGCTCTGGTAGCTGCTGGTCAGGGTGCGCTGATAGAGCGTGCCGTCCGTGCCGACGACGTAGAGCGTGCCGTCCGGGCCGCAGGCGAGAGCCCGCCCCTGCCCGCCCTGCGGGTCAATCCGCCAGGCCGTTCCGTCGAACTGCACGACCGTCAGGTCGGTCTTGATCGCCCACACGGTGTCCTTGCCCGGTGCGATGCGGATCAGGTCGCTGTCCAGTCCGGTGGTGGGCAGCGGGTTCCACTGTCGGCTCACCGGATCGAACCGGACCGGGCTGCCGTCGAACTTGCGCACCCCGTACACACCCATGGCCGAAGCGGCGAGGTCGGTCAGCTCAACCCCGTCGAAGGCCTGGGCGCCCGGCGCCTCCGGGGCCGTGCACGCGTCGAGTTTGCGCACGGCGGTGTCGAACGGGTTCGCAGCCCGGATCTTCGCCGCCCAGTCGGCGGGCGCGACCGACGCGAGCACCTCCTTGTACCGTTGCAGGCTGGTGTAGTTGAAGGTGAGTTCCTGCAGCGGGATGAACAGACAGCGTTCCAGCTTGGTCGGCTTGGTCGTCACGTTGTAGACCTGGACGACCTCGTAGTACTGCACCGACATCGCGTGCATGTGGTTGTAGTTGGTGACGACCCGGGTGACGACCTGGTCCTTCTCCGTCTGTGTCGTCTCGCGCACGACCGTCATGTTCCGGCTGCGGGCCGCGGTCGCCAGCTGCTGGGTCCGCGCGCTGATGCGCTGCGTCGCCTCGTCCGCGACCGACTTCACGCCGGTCGAGCGCGACACCGCGGTCGCGAAGCCCGAGTTCGACGACTCGCTCCAGTTACCGCCGCCGCCGATACCGAAGAACGAGACTCCGATGCTGCCGCCGGAGCTGGACGACCTGCTCGACTGGGCCAGCTGGGACGTGCCGAACTGCTCCTCGCGGGCGATCGCGTTCGCGACCTCGCTGATCGACCGGTTCTGGTCGGTGGTGGCGGACAGCGTGTCGGCCTCGGACGTCGTCTCGGTGCCGGTGGCCTTGGTGCTGCGCTGCCAGTCGACGACCGCGACCCTGGTGCTCTCACCGGGTGCGAGCGCGAGGCTGTGCAGCAGCCGGCCGAGCGTGACGCCCTGCGCCGACCAGGTCTGCTCCGTCGTGACGATCATGCCCTCGGCCGGGCGGTCGTAGAACGGCAGGTTCTCCTCGCCGAGGTCGATGGCGCCGGTCAGCTTGCGCCCCGGTTTCGCTCCGGGGATGTCGGTGAGCACCACCGAGCGGTACCGGACGATCTCCGTCGGGTAGTTGCCGGTGGTCGGGAGCAGGTCCTTCGGCGTCGCGCCGTCGAGCATCGCCTTGTCCACCTCGAACGTGGGCGTCGTGCTCGTCGGGGTCGGGTTCGTCGTCGGCGTGGTGCTGGGTGTTCCGGTGCCCGAGGTACTCATCACGATTCCCGTCTACGAAGAAGGTGAGGGAGCGGCCGACATGGCCGCAAGAACGTGGAGAGCCTGACCCAGAGGCGAATGACGCCTTCCGGATCGCTCAAAAAAGCTACACAGCCCGATCACAACTGCGGCACACTTTGGCGAAGTTGGCCGGAATCGGTGCCCGGCTCGGCGGCCCTCCGGCAGCGCCGCTCCGGGACGTCGTCCGCCCGCGTGCCCGGGTGTCGCGAAATTCGGTGGCGGGCCCGCTGACCGGGCGTGATGATCGCGGGATGCATGTCTTCCTGGAAACCGAGCGGCTCGTGCTGCGCCCGTTCGCCGACACCGAGATCGACGTCGACGGCCTGTTCGCCCTGGACAGCGACCCCGAGGTGATGCGCTTCATCAACGGGGGCAAGCCGACGACCCGGGAAGCGATCCAGGCGCGCACCCTGCCGCGGCTCCTCCACGACTACCCGGCCTTCGGCACCCGCGGCTTCTGGGCCGCCGACGAGCGGGCCACCGGCGCCTTCCTGGGCTGGTTCGAGCTGCGCCCCCTCGACGACCGGAGCCCGTTCGTCGTCGAGCTCGGGTACCGGCTGAACAAGGCCGCCTGGGGCAGGGGCTACGCCACGGAGGGCTCGCGGGCCCTGATCGACAAGGGCTTCACCGACCTCGGGGTGGAGCGGGTCACCGCGAACACGATGGCCGTGAACACCGGCTCCCGGCGGGTGATGGAGAAGTCGGGCCTGTCGTTCCTGCGGAACTTCACCGGGGACTGGCCGGACGCGATCCCGGGATCCGAGCACGGCGAGGTCGAGTACGACCTCGTCCGGGCCGACTGGGAGCAGCGGCGCCCGTAGCCCGTTCCCCCTCGAAGCCTCCCCCACCGAACCCCCGGGCCGCGCGGCCCGGGGATTCTTCGTGCGACCGTGGTGCGGGCGGCACCGACAGGGGGATCCCTCGGCCTGGGCACGTGCTTGCTCAAGGGGGCGGCCTGGGGGTCGTCTGATGTCCGATCAGCCCTGGAGTGGTGGCGCGCGAATGAGCACAAGTCGCACTGACGCAATGATGGAACGCCTTGCCGGCATCAAGTGGACCAACATGGAGGGTCACAACGCGCATGCGATCTCCATGTCCCGACTGATGATCGAGTACCTTCGCCGCGCCGCGCTCTGGGCCGAGGTGCTGGGCGGTCCGCCGAGGTGGCCCATCTACGACATCGCCGGGGCCCTCGCTCCGGACGTCCGGGTGGACCCGGAACTGGCCGAGCGGCTTGAGGACTTCCTCATCGCACACGTCGGTGGCATTGAGACCGAGAACGCCTGCCGTGCGGTCGTGCGGTGGGCGACGTTGCTGGACACTCCCGGGCTGCGACTTCCCGATCTGCCGGATCCTTTCGAGCCTCTCCTCCTCGTGTACGAGCGCGGTGGGGAGGTCATCGCGGACGAGAGCCGGGCCTTCAACTTCGGCGGCCGATCCGTGCGGATCAAGCTGTGGCGCGAACACCTCTCCGCAGAGCCGGCGGTCTCCCTCGATGCCGCCACCCTGGATGCCCTGGACGCTGCGGCAAGCGGCTGACGAGCGTGAACTGTCACCGGTGATTGGGCCAGGAGCCCGTCCAGCCGACCCCCTGGGCCGACCCGGTTCAGGGGGTCGTGCCATTGACAGGGGGGATCCCTCGGTTGAATGCTAAGCAAGCGCTTAGTCAATCCGAGACCAAGGAGCCGCCCGATGTCCGAGACCCCTGCTCCTCCGCCCGGGGTGGACCTGGCGCGGTTGTGCGCCCACCTCGACCGGGAGCTGCCCGGGGCCGTCCGGGGGCCGCTGCGGGCCGACCTCATCGAGGGCGGCCGCTCCAACCTCACCTACGTCCTCTCCGACGGCGCCTCCCGCTGGGTGCTGCGCCGCCCGCCGCTCGGGCACGTCCTCGCCACCGCGCACGACATGGGCCGCGAGTACCGCGTCATGACCGCGCTGCGCGACACCGGCGTCCCCGTACCGCGCACTCTCCTCCTCGATCCGGGGACGGACGTCCTCGGCGCGCCCTGGTACCTCATGGAGTACGTCACCGGCACCGCCCACCGGGACGCCGCCGACCTCGCCTCCCTCGGCGAGCAGCGCGTCCACGCGCTCGGCCGCCGCCTGGTCGACACCCTGGCCACCCTGCACCGGATCGACCCTGCGGCCGTCGGCCTCGCCGACTTCGGCCACCCCGACGGCTACCTGGAGCGCCAGCTGCGCCGCTGGTCCAAGCAGCTCGCCGCCTCTCGCAGCCGTGACCTGCCGGAGCTCGACCGGCTGCACGCCGCGCTCGGCGAGCGGCTTCCGACGTCCCCCGCGCCCGCCCTGGTGCACGGGGACTACCGCCTCGACAACGTCCTCGTCGACGACGCGGACGCCATCGCGGCCGTCCTCGACTGGGAGATGTCCACCCTCGGTGACCCGCTCACCGACGTCGGCCTCCTGGTGATGTACACCGAGCTGGCCGGTGTCGGCGGCGGCATCATCCCCTCCGCCATGACCGCCCCCGGCTTCCCGAAGCCCGACGAGATCGTCTCCTGGTACGCCGAGGCGACCGGCCGCCAGGCCGCCGACCTGGACTGGTACGTGGCCTTCGCCTCGTTCAAACTCGCCGCCGTCGCCGAGGGCATCTTCTTCCGCTTCCAGCAGGGCCGCACCCTCGGCGCGGGCTTCGAGCGCGCGGGCGAGATGGCCCCGATCCTCGCCCGCCACGGCCTGAGCACCCTCAAGGAGAACTGACCGATGGACTTCGCGTACGACGCCCGGACCGAAGAACTGCGGGCCCGGCTCCTCGCCTTCATGGACGAGCACGTCCACCCCGCCGAGACCGTCCTCGCCGCGCAGCTCGCCGACCCGGCCCGCGCGCCCTGGGCCGTCCCCCCGGTCGTCGCGGACCTGCAGGCCGAGGCCCGCAAGCAGGGCCTGTGGAACCTCTTCATCCCCGGCGAGCACGGCGCCGGCCTGACCAACCTGCAGTACGCCCCGCTCGCCGAGATCACCGGCCGCAGCCCGCAGTTGGCCCCGCCCGCGCTCAACTGCGCGGCCCCGGACACCGGCAACATGGAGCTGCTCGCCCAGTTCGGCACCGCCGAGCAGCGCGAGCGGTGGCTGCGCCCCCTCCTCGACGCCGAGATCCGCTCCGCGTTCGCGATGACCGAGCCCGAGGTGGCCTCCTCGGACGCCACCAACATCGCCACCCGGATCGAGCGGGACGGCGACGAGTACGTGATCAACGGTCGCAAGTGGTACATCACCGGGGCGATGAACCCGGAGTGCAGGTTGCTCATCGTGATGGGCAAGACCGACCCGGCCGCCGAGCCGCACCGCCAGCAGAGCATGGTGCTCGTCCCGCGCGACACGCCAGGCGTCACCGTGAAGCGCGGCATGACGGTCTTCGGTTACGACGACGCCGACCACGGCGGCCACGCCGAGGTGCTGTTCGAGGACGTCCGCGTCCCGGTGGCCGACCTGATCGGCGAGGAGGGGTCGGGCTTCGCCATCGCCCAGGCCCGACTCGGCCCCGGCCGGATCCACCACTGCATGCGCGCCATCGGCATCGCCGAGCGGGCGTTGGAGCTGATGTGCCGTCGCGCCGCCGAGCGGGTCGCCTTCGGCAAGCCGCTCGCCGAGCAGGGCGTGGTGCAGGACTGGATCGCCGAATCGCGGGTGCGGATCGAGCAGTTGCGGCTCCTCGTCCTCAAGACCGCCTGGCTGATGGACACCGTCGGCAACCGGGGCGCGCACACCGAGATCCAGGCGATCAAGATCGCCACCCCGCGCACCGTCGAGTGGATCCTCGACAAGGCCGTCCAGGCCCACGGCGCCGCCGGCGTCAGCCAGGACACCCCGCTCGCCCAGCTGTGGGCCGGCAACCGCACCCTGCGGCTGGCCGACGGCCCGGACGAGGTGCACAAGCGCTCCCTGGCCCGCCGGGAGCTGAAGCCGTACCGGCGGTAGGTCGCCCGACCATCGACGATGCCTGCCGATCCGGTCGAACGCCAGGTCGGCAGGCTGTTCCGGCCCACGGCGTCGTCAGACGGTCGTGGATCCGGTCGAGTCGTCAGAGTGGGGAGATCGTCGGGGCCGGTGGTCGGGGAGTGACCAGGGGCAGGGGAGGGTGGTCAGCCCCGGGCCGCTTCGACGGGACGGCCGCGTTGACCTGCCCGGCAAGCCGCGCGGCTGGGAAAACTAGACTGTCGGCTCGGCCGTCCAGGAACGAAGCGGCCGGAGTGACGGGGGGTCATGGCGATGTGGTCGACGATGTCCAATGCCGGTGTGCCGGCGCAGGACCGGTTCGAATGGTTCACCGACATGGTCGCCCGGGATCTGGTCCCGGTGACGGTCTCCAGCCCGAAGGCCGCCGACTTCCGCGCGGAGGCTGCCGTACTGGACCTCGGTCCGGTCCGTGTGTCGGCCCATTCCCACCCGCCGGTGCGTTCGCGCCGGCCGCCGGCGCTGACCCGACGCAGCGACCCCGAGCAGTACCAGCTGGCACTGGTCGAGGGGGAGAACCCGATGTGGATCTCCCAGCACGGGAACGACTCCGGGCCGGTCAGGGGCGACTTGGTGCTGTGGGACACCTCGCGGCCGTTCGAGGCCGGGACGCGGGACGAGGACGGCACCAGCCGTTCCCTCATCCTGCACATCCCCCGCACCGCGCTGCCGGTCAACGCCGACAAGACCGATCGTTTGCTCGCCCGGAAGATGTCCGCCCGCCGGGGGACGGGAGCGATCCTGGCCCGCTTCCTCACCTCCCTGGGCGACCACGCCACCGAGTGCGGGCCCGGGGAGCTGGAGCGGCTGGGAGGGATCGCCCGCGACCTGGCCGCCGTCTGCCTGGCCGAGTACGCCGACGCAGCCCGCGAGGTCGACACCGAGACCCGCTCGCGCGCCGTGCTGGAGCGGGTCAAGGTGTTCATCGAGCACAATCTCGACCATCCCGACCTGGGGCCCGAGGTGATCGCCGAGCACCACCACATCTCGGTGCGCTCGCTGCACCTGCTGTTCCAGGGTGAGGAGGAGAGCGTCAGCAGACTGATCCGTCGGCGCCGCCTGGAACGCTGCCACGCCGACCTCGCCCGGCCGGAGCTGGCCCACCGTTCCATCCACACCGTGGCCGCCCGCTGGGGGTTCGGCAGTGCGGCCGTCTTCAGCCGGGCCTTCCGCGAGGCCTACGGGCTGACGCCCCGCGAGCACCGCCGCCGGAGCACGCACGGGGCGGCCTGCGCGGACCCTCAAGAAAACCTGCGCTCCACGCAAACCCGGGCGGACGACTCGCTCCTAACCTGGCTGGGCGGGTGATCATCAGCACCCTTTTCGTTGCCTTCCGGGGGAAACCGCATGAAGAAACTCCTCACCGCCACCGCTGCCGCCGGCCTCGCACTGACCGGTGCCACCGTTGCCGCGCCCGCACCGGCCCGGGCCGCCTCCGAGGTCCCGGTCTTCCAGCTCGTGAACTTCGAGGGCCGGTGCCTTGAGGTCGAGAATTCCTCGACTCAGAACGGCGCCCGGGTGCAGCTGTGGAACTGCCGCAACCAGCCCGGTTCGTACTGGCGCTTCGGGGACGTCGCCGGAACGAACTACCACTACCTCATCAACGACCACAGCGGGAAGTGCCTGGAGATCGAGAACTCGTCGCTGGCGAACGGCGCCGGCGCCCAGCAGTGGGACTGCGTCGGCCAGCCCGGTGCCATCTGGCTCGAGCAGCACGAGCTGTCGTACAACTCGTATGACTACGTCAAGGTTCTCAACACCAGCGGCAAGGCCCTGGAAGTCGAGAACTCCGCGAGCTTCAACGGAGCCCGCGTGCAGCAGTGGAACTACGGCGGCCAGGGCGGGGCCCTGTGGCGGACCTTCTGGCCGTGACCCGGGCAGGCTGACGTCCCCCGGCGCCGCCAGGTCTGCCCGCGTACGGGGGTCGCGGGCAGAACCGGCGCCGGAGAGTCGGATCTCAGCCCCGTAGGGGTGTCATACCCGGGTATTCAGGGGCCGTTTGGCTCCCTGGTATGACGGCCGCGGCCCGTCCCCGCCCGTAGTGTCCTGCGTGTTCGATCAAACGGAACGCGGAGGACGGATCATGGGCAGTGGGGGACGGGCCTTGGCGGCGGTCCTGCTGGCGGCGACGGCGGTGCTGAGCGCGGTCGGCGCCCCGGCGGCGGTGGCGGCGGGTGCGGAGGGCAAGGACGCCGGGCAGCAGGCGCGGGCGTGGCTGCCGGAGCCCACCGGGCCCTACCCGATCGGGACGACCGCGCTGCGGCTGACCGATGCCGGCCGCGAGGACCCCTGGCAGCCTGGGCGCCGGCGCGAGCTGATGATCAGCCTCTGGTACCCGACCTCCCGCCCGGCCGACCCCGCCGACCGGGCCCCGTACATGGAGTCCGCCGCCGGGGAACACTTCGGCGGATCCGACGGCGTCGGCCTGATCAACTACGGAACCACGCCCGGCAGCACCGACTGGTCCGGCATCCGCACCCACGCCCGCAAGGACGCGCCGGCGCTGCCCGGCGGCCGGCGCCCGGTGGTGCTGTACTCGCCCGGCCTCGGGGACCCGCGCACCTGGGGGACGGCCCTCGTCGAGGACCTCGCCTCCCGCGGCTACGTGGTCGTCACCGTCGACCACACCTACGAGGCCTCCGAAGTCGCCTTCCCCGACGGCGAGTTGGCCACCTCGGTGCTCCCCGGCATGCTCGGGCAGCCGGACCTGGACATCGGCGCCGTGCTGCGCAAGGCCCTCGCCACCCGGGTGGCCGACACCCGCTTCGTACTGGACGAGCTGGCCTGCCTGCCCGGCCGCAAGGACCTGCCGGGCGGCCTGGCCGGGGCGCTCGACCTCGACCGGATCGGCATGGTCGGCCACTCCGCGGGCGGCTTCACCGCGCTCCAGGCCATGCACGACGACCCGCGGATCGCCGCCGGGATCAACCTGGACGGCCAACTGCACTTCCCCGGCCCGGACGGCCGGACCGGCGTGTTCCTGCCCACCGTGGCCGAGGACGGCCTGGACCGGCCCTTCCTGCTGATGGGCACCGGGAGCGACGACTCCGGTCCCTACGGCCGGCAGCCCGGGTGGAACGCCCTGTGGCAGCACAGCACCGGCTGGCACGCCGACGTCACCCTCACCGGGTCGCGGCACGGCTCGTACACCGACGCCCAGTCCCTGCTGCCGCAGCTCGCCCGGCAGGGCGCCCTCGGCGCGGAGCAGCTGCGCAACGACGTCGGAGACATCCGCCCCGGCCGCGCCGAGCTCGCCACCCGCTCGTACGTCGCCTCGTTCTTCGACCGCTGGCTGCGCGGCCACGACGACCACCTGCTGGACGGGCCCTCGCCGCGCTTCCCGGAGGTGGCGTACGAGCGGTAGCGAAGCCGCCGCTCGGTCAGGCCGATCCGAGCAGGGCGAGCCGGCTGGCGGTCCGGTCCAGGTCGCTGAGCAGGTCCTCGGGGGCCCGTTCGTCGATCGGGTCGGCCCCGATCAGCACCAGTCGGACGTCCCGGTCGCAGCAGACGTCCACCAGGTCGGCGAAGCGCCGACGCCCGTCCGGGGTGGCGTCGGCGAGCGGCGGTACGTCGGTGAGCACCAGGGTGGGGAAGCGTTCGGTGAGTGCCAGCTGGTCGGCCGCCGAGGTCAGCCCCTCGCACAACTCGGCGAAGCCGAACCACGCCTCGGCGTCGCGGACCGCGGCTGCCCGCAGTGGGCGGCCGTGCACCACCACCTCGTCGGCCTCGCTCACGGTCGGCCGGGTGAGGCCGAGCGCGCGCAGGCCCTCCTCGTCGCCGGTCCGCAGCCGCGCGCCCTGCGAGAAGCGTCGCGGCGTGCCGTCGGCCGGCTGCCGCTCCCGGCGGAAGTCCACCGGACCCGCGATCTCCACGACGTCCATCCGCTCCTCGATCAGCCGGATCGTCGGCTCGAACAGGTGGTGGTACAGCGGGTTCGGCATCAAGCCGGCGGGCGGGTAGTTGGACGTGGTGACCAGGGTGATCCGCCGGTCCAGCAGCGTCCGGAAGAGCCGGGCCACCAGCATCGCGTCCCCGGCGTCGTGGGCGTGGAACTCGTCGAAGACCAGGACCCGGCAGTCGCCGAGCAGCTCGTCCACGGCCCGGTCGACCGCCGCGATCCGCTCGCCGGTCGGGTCCCGGTGCCCGTCGGCAGCGTGCAGGGCGACGCCCTCGTGCAGGCGGCGGAAGAAGTCGTGGAAGTGCAGCCGCCGCTTCCGCGGAGTGGCCAGGCCGTCGAGGAAGGTGTTCACCAGCCAGCTCTTGCCCCGGCCCACCGGGCCCCACAGGTAGACGTGGCGCGGCGGGCGGCGAACGAGCAGCCCGGTGCGGGCGAACTCCCCGGCCAGCCTCGACAACCGCTCGACGGCGGGCTGCTGGGCCGGATCCACGGTGAAGCCCCGCTCCCCGGCGGTCCGCCGGAAGTGAGCCAGCATCGCCTCGTACTGCTTCGTCGCCTTGTCCGTCACGTCCGCGAACCCTAACAGGGCCTCAGAAATGCTTCGGAGGCGACCTCCTGGACGAACCCCGGGGCGGGTGCGCCCCGGTCTCGGAGGAGCAGCGCCGCCGGGAAGTTCAGTGAATTGGGAACGCCATTCCGGGCCGTATTCACTGAATGGCTACACGCGTTGATTCCATGTCATCAACGACGCTTGACCTGCTTCGACTTCCTTCTTAATCGCTCCTTACCCTTCTCCGTTGACCGGTGTTCATCAGTCCTGCTTTCCTTCTTGCCCAGCAGGCGGCAATCGTCCGACGGGCAGTCATTTCCGGTGTGCGAATGAATTCGACCGGACCGGGCTCCCCGGCGGAACGAGCCGTCGACTTCCCCCACAAAGGGATCGCCCACGGCCCCCTCACGGCCCCGGGCGATCGGCAGAAGAGAGGCACCCTCACCCATGGGTCACTCCCCAAGGACCGGACGCGCGAAGTACGCGGCGCTCACCGGAATAGCGTCGCTCGCGCTCGCCGTCGCCGGCCTGGCCGGCGCCGGTCCGGCCTCCGCGCAGGACATCTCCAGCTCGCAGGGCAGCACCACCAACGAGTTCAACCCCTGGAGCCCGCAGAACGGCCACCCGTACCGGCACGGCGCGGTGCCCGGCATGTCCCAGCACGAGAACTACAAGAAGTGGCTCGCCGCCCACAACCAGGCCGCGGCGACCGGTCAGCAGACCCTGTCCTACGGCGGCGGCGTCGACGGCATCGGCGTGCAGAGCGGGCACTCCAAGGTCTACCTGGTGTTCTACGGCAACCAGTGGGGCACCCAGAGCACCGACGCCAACGGCAACGCCAAGTTCTCCGGCGACTCGGCCGGCGCGGCCGGTGCCACCCAGCAGATGTTCAAGGGCATCGGCACCAACGGCGAGACCTGGTCGGCCGACCTCACCCAGTGGTGCGACGGCCCCAACGTCGCCACCGGCGCCGTGAGCTGCCCGGCCAACGCCAACTTCGTCCCGTACCAGAGCGGCGGCGTCCTCTCCGGCGTCTGGTACGACAACGCGGCCGCCTCGCCGAGCCAGGCCAGCGGCAACCAGCTCGCCCAGGAGGCGATCAAGGCCGCCGGCCACTTCGGCAACACCACCGCCGCCGCCAACCGGGACGCGTACTACATCGTCCTGTCGCCGCACGGCACCAACCCGGACGACTACCAGAACCCCAGCACCGGGTACTGCGCCTGGCACGACTGGAACGGCGACACCACCCTCACCGGCGGTGCGGCGACCTCGCCCTACGGCGACATCGCCTTCTCCAACCAGCCGTACAACATCGACGCAGGCGCCAACTGCGGCGTCGGCTTCGTCAACTCGCCCGGCACGCTGGACGGTTGGACGATGACCCTCGGCCACGAGTGGCACGAGATGATGTCCGACCAGAACCCGGCCGGCGGCTGGACCAACCACGTCTCGGGCAGCAGCTACAACGGCCAGGAGAACTCCGACGAGTGCGCCTGGATCCGGCCCGGCAGCACCGGCGGCGCCGCCAACGTCTCCTTCGGCTCCTTCGGCAGCTACGCCGAGCAGGCCAGCTGGTCCAACGACACCAACTCCTGCGCGATCTCGCACGCCATCCTGACCCACGGCAACGCGGTCACCGTCACCAACCCGGGCAACCAGTCCGGCACCGTCGGCACCGCGGCGAGCCTGCAGATCAACGCCACCGACTCGGCCACCGGCCAGACCCTGAGCTACTCGGCCACCGGCCTGCCGGCCGGCCTGTCGATCAACTCCTCGACCGGCCTGATCTCCGGCACCCCGACCGCCGCCGGCACCTCCAGCGTGACGGTCACCGCGACCGACACCACCGGCGCCACCGGCAGCACCGGCTTCACCTGGACCGAGTCCACCACGGGCGGCGGCGGCAACGCCGTCACCAACGGCACCTTCGAGACCGGCAACCTGACCGGCTGGACGGCCGCCGGTTCCACCTCCACCCCGGCCTCCGCCGCCCACAGCGGCAGCTTCGGCGCCATGGTCGGCTCCGCCGGCCCGACCGGGGACTCCTCGATCGCCCAGACCTTCACCGCGCCGACCGGCTCCAGCAAGCTGTCCTTCTGGTACAGCAACACCTGTGACGACACCGTCACCTACGACTGGGCCACCGCCACCCTGAAGGACAACACCACCGGCACCACCGCCACGGTCCTCGCCAAGACCTGCACCACCACCGGCACCTGGACCAACAAGACGGCGACCGTCACCCCGGGCCACTCCTACACCCTCACCCTGAGCAACCACGACGACAACTACCCGGGTGACCCGACCTACACGTACTACGACGACGTGACCGTCTCCTGACGCTCATCGCATCGAACGCACCGGGGTGGGCCCAGCGCCCGCCCCGGTGTTCGTTTTCACAGCCGATTTCCTCCGGGGGGGGGGATCCGAATCGGCGGCTGCCACGTCAAAACGGCACCGCTTGCACACCGGCAGAAGGAACCACCGTGAACCCGAGAAGACCCGCCGCCCCGGCGCTCGCCGCCCTGCTCGCCGCCGCCGCGCTCACCCTGACGGGCTGCGCCTCCACCGGGACGAGCCCGTCCGCGACCGCCGGCGGCCAGGGCAGCACCGGCTCGGCCGCCACCACCCCGGCCGTCCCGAGCCCGGCGGCGCTCACGGCCGACGAACACGCCGACGGCGCCACCCTGAAGGCCGCGGTCGGCACGACCGTCACGCTCGCCCTGCACAGCACCTACTGGTCCGCCGCGACCAGCTCCGCCCCCGACGTCGTCGCCCCGACCGGCACGCCGACCACCGCGCCGTCCCCCTCCTGCCGCCCCGGCGGCGGCTGCGGCACCGTCACCACCACCTTCACCGCCCACGCCCCCGGCACGGCCCGCCTCACCGCGACCCGCACCAGCTGCGGCGAGGCCCGCGAATGCCCGCCCGACCAGCGGACCTACGAGGTCACCGTGGAGGTCGCGGGCTGAGGCCGGCGCCGCCCGAATGCGGGTCTAACGGATCTCCGAGCCCGGGTTGGCCTCGTCCCACGCGCGACGGGAACGGACGATCGCGTCGTGATGGCCGTAGGACCAGTCCGCCATCGCCCGCACCAGGTGGGTCAGGCTGTGGCCGAGCGGGGTCAACTCGTACTCGACCTGCGGCGGGACGGTCGGGTGGACGGTCCGCGAGACCAGGCCGTCGCGCTCCAGGCGGCGCACCGTCAGGGTCAGCATCCGCTGGGAGATCCCCGGCAGGGCGCGCTGCAGCTCGCGGAACCGCCGTACGCCCTGGGCGAGTTCGACGATGGTGAGGACCGACCACTTGTCGCCCAGACGGCCCAGCAGGTCCCGGATCCCGCAGTCCACGTCGTCCTCGCACCAGACCCCCGGGCGGGGGGTGGTTACCGCGGTGTGCCCTGCTGACATCAATGTGCCTCCTTACGCCGAACGCCCAGGCTATCGAGGATGGACACGTCGCCGACGGTCGATCATCCCCAGGAGGAACCCCATGCTGCTCGTCACCGGTGTCAACGGAGGTCTCGGTGCCCTCGTCCTGGCGCGTCTCGCCGGGAGGGAGGGCGTCGTCGCCGGGTCGCGCACCCCCGAGAAGGTGCCCGCCGGCACACCCGCGCGGCTGGTGGACTTCGACCGGCCGGAGACACTGGCGACGGCCTTCGACGGCGTCCGGACCCTGCTGCTGATCTCGGCCGGCGCCGCCGAGGACGACGTGGTGATCGCCCGGCACGGCGCGGCGATCGAGGCGGCGGAGCGGGCGGGCGTCGAGCACGTCGTCTACACCAGCCTCTCCGGCGACGGCGACCACCTGCCGTACGCCCTCGCCCACCGCTGGACCGAACGGCGGCTGCGCTTCTCGGCGTCCCTGCGCTGGACGGTGCTGCGCAACGGGCTGTACGCCGAACTCCTGGGCGCGATCGCGGCGCCCGGCCCCGACGGGGTGATCACCGCGCCGCTCGGCGACGGGAAGCTGGCGGCGGTGGCGAGGGCGGACCTCGCCGAGGTGGCGGTCGGGGTCGCGCTCGACCCGGGCGCGCACGGCGGCCGGACGTACGAGCTGGTGGGGGAGCGGGCGCTGGGCGGTGCCGAGGTCGCCGAGGCGCTCGGCGCCGAGTACCGGCCCGGCCGGACGGCCGGGGCCCGGACCGCGCTGGCGGCCGCGGGCGCCCCGGACTTCCAGGTGCCGATGGTGGTGGGCACCTACTCCGCGATCGCCCACGGCTTCCTGGCCGGGCCGGGCGGGCCGGGCGACCTCGCGGCACTGCTCGGCCGCGAGCCCCGCCCGGCCCTGGAGGTCATCGCCGCCGGTCGGTGAACGGCCGGCCGGCGACGGACCCCGGAACGCGGCCGGTCGGCCCGGCCGGTCCTACCGCGCCCGGTACGAACCGTCATCCGTTCGCTGCATCCAGGGTTCCGCTCAGGGCGCCACTGGGGTCACCACAGTCACCCGCGTCGCTCCTCCCGGTGCGAACTCTTGGTGTCAGGCGCTGTCGGCCCCCGTTTCGGCTCCGGCCGCCGCTTCGGCCTCGGCTCCGGCCGCCGCGACCCAGGCGGGCAGCGGCTCCCGGCAGGCCAGCCAGGCCTGCGGCACGCCGGCGAGGCCGGTGCGGGCGGCGACCACGCCGCCGGTGATGGCGCAGGTGGTGTCCACGTCGCCGAGCCCTTCCGCCGTGGTCCACAGGGCGTCGGTCAGGCTGTCCACGTGGTGCGCGGCGGACCACAGGGCGAACGGGACGGTGTCGCTCGCCCGGATCCGCTGCCCGTTGCCGAGCAGGTCGGCGGCCCGCCACGGCTCGGTGGCCGCGGGCAGCTCGGCGGCCCGGCGCAGCCCGTCCCGGACCGCCCCGGGCGGGGTGCGTCCGGCGACCTCGGCCAGCAGTTCCGCGCCGACGGGCGCGGGCCCGGAGCGGCCGCGCGCGGCGAGGGCCGCCGCCAGGGCGACGGCCACCGCCCCGGCGACGCCCTCCGGGTGCGCGTGGGTGACCTCGGCGGACAGCGCCGCCTGCTCCGCCGCCTCGTCCAGGTCCGCGTGGAACCAGGCGCCCAGCGGGGCCACCCGCATCGCCGCGCCGTTGCCGAGGCTGCCCTGGCCGTCGAACAGCTCGTGCGCCCTGGTGCGCCAACTCCCGGGCTGCGCGGCCAGTTCGGGCAGCAGCAGGTGCATGCCGTGCCCGTAGCCGCGGCCCGAGTCGGCCCGGTACGTGGCCCCGAAGGCCTGGGCGAGCCGCTCCTGGTGCACCGCGTCGAAGGCGGTGAGGATCCCGTACACGGACAGCGCCATCGCGGTGTCGTCCGTCCAGTGCCAGGGCCCCTCCTCCGGCGTGCGCCGGGCCCGGATCTGCGCGAACGCCTCCTGGGGCGAGCGGAAGAGGGGGAACCAGCGCTCCCCGAATCCGTCCCCGAGGGCCAGGCCCTCCAACGAGTCGCGAGCAGCGGAAAACGGTGTCATCCCGGCATCCTGGCAGCGGCGACGGTCCTGCCGCACCCGGTTTCCCGGCGGCGGCAGGACCGGTGACGGTCAGTCGCCGAGGACGGCGATCCGGCCGGTGCTCAGCCCGTCGGCGACCCGCTGCACGGCGTCCGCGGCACCGGCGAGCGGCACCCGGGCGCTCACCAGCGGCCGCACCGCGCCCTGCTCGGCGAGCTTGGTCAGCTCGTCGTGCGCGGCCCGGACGGCGCGCGGGTCGTGGGTGTTGTAGAGGCCCCAGTGCAGGCCGAGGATCGCGTAGTTCTTCACCAGGGCGTGGTTGAGGGCCGGTGCCGGGATCTGCCCGGCGGCGAAGCCGACCACCACGATCCGGCCTTCGAAGGCGACGCACCGGGTGGAGCCGGTGTAGGCGTCGCCGCCGACCGGGTCGAAGACCACGTCCGCGCCGCGCCCGCCGGTGGCCTCCTTCACGGCGGTGACGAAGTCCTCGGCCGTCCGGTCCACCACCAGGTCGGCGCCGAGCGCCCGGGCCGTCTCCGCCTTGGCCGCGCCGCCGACCACCGCGATCACCCTGGCCCCGGCGGCCCGGCCGAGCCGGACCGCCGCGCTGCCGACCCCGCCGGCCGCCGCGTGCACCAGCAGGGTCTCGCCGGCCCGCAGCCGGGCCCGGCGGTGCAGCGCGAACCACGCGGTCTGGTAGCCGATGTGCAGCGCGGCGGCCTCGGCGTCGTCCAGCGCCCCGGGGGCCGGGAACGCGGCCCCGGCGTCCAGCAGCGCGTACTCGGCGAAGGCGCCGTGCGGCAGCACCGGGTTGCCGATCAGCCGCTCGCCCCGCCTCGGCCCGTCCGCGACCTCGCCGCACAGCTCCACCCCGGGCGTGAACGGCAGCGGCGGGCGGACCTGGTACTGCCCGCGCACCATCAGCGCGTCCGGGAAGTTGACGGCGGCGGCCCGCACCCGGACCAGCAGCTGCCCCGGTCCGGGCACCGGCCGCGGCACGTCCCCGGCGAGCCGCATCACCGCGGCCGGCTCGCCGAGCTCGCCGACCTGCCAGGCCCTCACAGCGCGCCGCCCTGTTCGAGCTGCCGCTGCAGCCGGTTCATCCCGCCGATCCAGCGCTCCGGCTCGGTGGCCCGCACGCGGTAGTACTCGGCCACCTCGGGGTGCGGGAGGATCAGGAAGCGCTCCTCCTGGAGCGCGGCGAGCGTCGTGCCGGCGACCTCCTCGGGTTCCAGGGCGGTCGGGGCGAGCATCAGCTCGCCGAGGGCGCCGGTCGAGGCGAGCATGTCGGTGCGCACGCCCTGCGGGCAGAGCGCGTGCACCCGGACGCCCCGGTGCCGGTAGGTCGCGGAGAGCCATTCGGCGAAGGCGAGCGCGCCGTGCTTGCTGACCGCGTACGGGGCGGAGCCCAGGCTGGTGAGCAGCCCGGCGGCGGAGACGGTGGCGAGGAAGCGGCCCTTGCCGCGCTCCAGCCACCGGGGGAGCAGCAGTTCGGCGGCGCGTACGTGCGCCAGCACGTTGACCTCCCAGGCGCTCGCCCAGGCGGAGGCCGGTGCGTCGGCCCCGCCGGACGGGGCGACGCCCGCGTTGGCGCACCAGAGGTCGATCTCGCCGAGGGCCTCCCGGGAGCCGCCGACCAGGGCGGCCAGGCCCTCGGCGGAGGCGGCGTCGCCGGGCAGGGCGGTGCCGCCGCAGTCCTGCGCGACGGCGTGGGCGGCCGCGGCGTCCAGGTCGTTGACCACCACCCGGGCCCCGGCCGCCGCGAACGCCCGGGCCAGTGCGGCCCCGATGCCCCGCCCGGCGCCGGTGACCACGACGCCCTGGCCGGCGAACGCCCCGGCCGTCACATCCCACCGCCGAGCGTGACCCCGCCGTCGACCACCAGGGTCTGGCCGGTGATCCAGCCGGCGTCGGGGGAGAGCAGGAAGGCGACCGCGCCCGCGACGTCCTCGGGCACGCCGAGGCGGCCGAGCGGGTAGGCGGCGGCGACCCGCTCCTCGCGGCCCTCGTACAGGCCCTCGGCGAACTTGGTCTTGACGATGGCGGGCGCGACGGCGTTGACCCGGATGCCCTGCGGGCCCAGTTCGGCGCCGAGTTCGGTGGTGAGTCGGATCAGCGCGGCCTTGCTGACGCCGTACATGCCGATGCCGGCGGAGGCGCGGATGCCCGCGACCGAGGCGATGTTGACGATCGAGCCGCCGTGCTCGCCCATCCACGCGGCGTGCGCGCGGCGGGTCCAGGCCAGCGGGCCGAGCACGTTGACGGCGATGATCTTGGCGGCGGCGGCCTCGTCGGTGTCCAGGACCGGCCCGTAGACCGGGTTGATGCCGGTGTTGTTGACCAGGTGGTCGAGCCGCCCGAAGGCCTCCAGGGTGCGGGCGATCGCCTCCTCCTGGTGCGCCGGGTCGTCGGCCTTGCCCGCGACGGCGATGGCGTTCTCCGGGCCGCCGAGGTCCTGGACGGCCTCGGCCAGCGGCTCGGGGTTGCGGGCGGTGAGGCAGACCTTGGCGCCGCGGTCGACCAGCTCGCGCGCGATGCCGAGGCCGATGCCCCGGCTCGATCCGGTGACGACCGCCACCCGGCCCTTGAAGGAGTGCACCACGGAGCGTCCTGCCTTTCGTGCGGGGAACCGACTACCATCGCTGACTAAGCGCTTGCTCAGCATGGTGTCGGTGCGAGAACCTGTCAACAGGCCGCGAAGGCGCCGAGCGGCCGGTGGGAGGAGCCGGTGGGAAGTCCGGCAGGGCCCGGCGGGAAAGCCTGTTCTAATTCCGGTACGCGTTCTCTGGGAGGATGACGCCATGACCAGCACCCCGATGGCCGACCTCTGGCCGACCCTGCCCGGCGCCGACACCCGCCCCGAGGCGGCGTACCGGCTGCTCCAGGCGGCCGTCGAGTCCTTCGCGGAGCGCGGCTTCCATGCCACCACCACCCGGGACATCGCCACCGCCGCCGGGATGAGCCCGGCCGCGCTGTACATCCACTACCAGTCGAAGGCCGCGCTGCTCGCCGAGATCAGCCAGGCCGGGCACGCCGCCACGCTGGCCCTGGTCCGGGAGGCGGTGGCGGGCGAGGGCGGTCCGGTGGAGCGGATGCGCCGGCTCGTCGAGCAGTTCACCGCCTGGCACGCCCGGGCCCGGACGGTCGGCCGGGTGGTCAACTACGAGCTGCACGCGTTGCCCGAGGACGCCTACGCGGTGGTCGCCGCGCTGCGGCTGGACATCGAGCGCGAGGTCAGCGCACTGATCGAGGAGGGGGCGGCGGCTGGCGGGTTCCAGGTCGCCGAGGTGCGTACGGCGGCCCGCGCGGTCACCTCGCTGGGTATCGACGTCTCCCGCTGGTACACCGACCGCTCGACCGAGACGCCAGAGGAACTCGGCCGCCGCTACGGCGAGTTGGTGCTGCGGATGCTCGGCGCCCGGATCTGACCGGGCAGCCGTGGCCCCGGCTCCTTGACCTGCCCCGGGGGCGCGCGCAGACTCGTATACGAAGTACGTGTGCCTCGTAGTACGTGTGCCTCGTAGGCGTACAGCGCCGGGGCCGGCACGCAGGGTGACACCGCGCGCCCTCCCCGGCGCACTCCCACCGCAGCCCCGACGCTGCGGATCGAAGCAGACCACCTCCCGCGGCGACCACGCCCCCGACCGGCGGTGCCGACGGGAGCAACCCCGACCCGGGCCGGCCCGGCCGGTCCGTGCCGTCGCCACGGCGCGGCGGCACGGGGACGGCGCGCGCTGCGTCGGCGCTGCCCGGGCGGTCGGAGAAAGGGAGGTGCAGTGATGCCCTTCCCCCAATCGAGTCCGGTCCGGCCCCGCTTCTGGCTGGAGACTGCCCTGGGCGGGCTGTCCGGACTGCTGTTCCTGCTCACCCTGGTGTGGCCGGAGTGGATCGAGACGCTCCTCGGCCTCGACCCGGACGCCGGCAGCGGCGCAGCGGAGTGGCTGGTGGTCGCGCTGGCGGCCGCCGTCACCGCCGCCTGCCTGCTCGGCGCGCGGATCGAGTGGCGCCGGGCGCACCCCTCCTCGGTCCGCGCCACGCGGTGAGCGGATCGGAGGACCGTCATGACTGACGTATCGCCCGGGGTCGACCCCGGGCGGCTGATCGAACTCGTCCGGCAGGCCCCGCTGAGCTTCGTGGGCACCGTCACCCGGGTCGGGGGCACCTCGCTCGCCGCCTTCCCGGCCGATGCCCGCAACGAACGGACCGCCGTGGTCAAGGTGACCGAGGTGCTGCACGCGCCCCGGGCCTTCCGGCAACTCGCGGGCAGCGAGGTCACGGTTCAACTGGCCCCCGACGACGACCTGTTGGCGGTCGGCGACACGAGGGCCTTCTTCACCCGGGGCCTGATCTACGGTGAGGGCCTCGGCCTGACCGAGGTCGCCCGGCTGCCCGCCGAGGCCGTCCAGGGGCACGTGTCGCTCGCCGCCACCACCGCCGACGAGCTGCCGTTCTCCTCGGTGCAGCGCACCATCCGCAACCAGGACATCGCCGCACACGCCGCCGAGGCGGACGCGGTGGTGATCGGCGCCGTGGTCGGCCTGGAGGACCTCGGCCTGCCGGCGCACTCCGAGCACGCGCCGCTCTGGTGGCGCGCCACGCTCGACGTCTCGCACGTCGAGGCCGGCCCGGTCACCCCCGGACGGACCGGCGTGCTCTACCCGCGCAGCGAGGACGTCCGCTGGTACCGCGTGCCCAAGCCGGCGCCCGGGCAGCTGGGCCTGTGGCTGCTGCACGACACCTCGGGCGACCTCGCGGAGCAGGCGCCGTACCGGCTGCTCCACCCCGACGACTACCAGCCGGTGCAGAAGCTCGCCGTGCTGCGCGAAGGGAGCTGAGCCGACATGCCCACCATCAAGGTCGTCGACATCGTGCCCAAGGCACAGAGCGGTGACACGAACCAGGACGCCGAGCCCAACCTCGCGGTGAACCCCGAGAATCCGCGGGAGATGGTCGCGACCGCCTTCACCCTCGACCCGCTCGGCGGACCGTTCGCCCCGGTCTTCGTCTCGACCGACGGCGGCGACACCTGGGTGCTGAAATCCGTCGTCCCCGGGGAAACGGGCGGATTCGGCACCTTCGACATCAGTGTCGGCTTCGCCGCGAAGGGCGGCAGGCTCTACACGGGCATCCTCAACGCCACGACCGGCGACCTGGAGATCCTGCGCGCGCAGGACATCACCTCGCCCGGGTCGATGGAGGTCCTGGCGGACGTGTCCACGGACCTGAACCCGGACCAGCCCTGGGTGGTCACGGCGCCCGCGGGGGCCGACGGCGGCGGCCGGGACGTCGTGTACGTCGGCAACAACGTCCTCGGCCGGGGGGCCGGTTCCGCGACGGCGACGGTCTCCGCCGACGCCGGCACGGGCTCGGGCGGGTTCACCGACGTCCGGCTCGACCAGCGCCCCGGTGCGAAGAGCAACGGGCCGCCGATCCGGCTCGCCGTGCACCCCGACGGGACGGCCTACGGCGCCTTCGAGAGCTACAGCCGTGAGGACCAGGACGTGTCGGATCCGTCGCCCGCCTTCTTCATCACCCTCGACGTGGTGGTGACCAGGGACGACAAGGGCGGCTTCGGTCAGAACGCCTTCGAGGACCTCAGGGACTCGGCCGACGGCGCCGTCGGCCAGCGGGTGGTCAGCGGGCGGGCCCTGGAGTTCAAGGTGCGGGAGGCGACGCTGGGCCAGGAGCGCACCGGAGCCGACCTGTCGATCGCGGTCGACCCCACGAACTCCAACAGCGTGTGGGTCGCCTGGTGCGACGCGACCGGCGGCCTCCCCACCGACTACGTGCTGCACGTGCGGCACTCGGCCGACCGGGGCCAGACCTGGGCCGACGCGCACCCGAACCTCGTCAACGCCAAGAGCCCCTCGCTGGCGGTCAACTCCGACGGGCTGGTCGGACTGGTCTACCAGCAACTCGCCGACGGCCAGTGGTCGACGGTGCTGGAGCTGTCCCCGGACGGCTTCAAGACCGTGGAGCGCACCGTCCTGCACCAGGCCCCGGGCGACGTTCCGAGGGCGAAGCACCTGCCGTACCTGGGCGACTACATCCGGATGCTCGCGATCGGCAAGGACTTCTACGGGATCTTCTCCGGAAACAACACCCCGGACCGGGCCGACTTCCCGGTCGGCGTGACGTACCTGCGCAACGCCAACTTCACCACCCGCCAACTGCTCAGCACGGACGGTGTGACCCGCGTTCCGCCGTCCATCGACCCGTTCTTCTTCCACCGGGCCGCCTGAGCGCACACGCCAGGGCGCCCGCCACGACCGACCGTGGCGGGCGCCCAGCTGTCGGGCACTGTGGTTCGGGGTGTTCAGCCTCGGGGTGTTCAGGTGACGGCCAGGCAGAACTGCACCAGCCCGGCGTCCACGTCGAGGACGATCTTCTCCATCTCCGCCCACGGCGGGTGGAAGGGGTTGGGCGAGTGGGCCGCGTCGTTGCCCCACTCGATCGTGAAGCCGAGCACCTTGCCCCGGTCGGGGTCGGTGTAGTGGCGGGCGTAGACGTAGTCGTCGCTGGTGCCGCTGGTCGGGTACAGGTGGAAGCCGGTCATCGGCTTGTACGGCACGCCCCGGACGGCGAAGACGCCCCGGCAGAACGCCTCGGCGAGCAGCCGGGCGGTGTCCTCGTCGCCCTTGGGGATGTACTCGGAGTACGCGAGGTCGCCGGGCAGGCCGCGCCTGCCGTCGAACTGGTGGTTGCGGAAGTTCATGTCCGGGTCGACCGACTGGTTGTCGTCGTCGCCCCAGTTGTAGAGCATGTCCTGCGCGTAGCTGTGGACGTCGACGAACCACCCGGTCCGCGGGTGCTGGTCCAGCAGCCAGCGGACGTTGCGGGTCTCCGGCTCGGAGAATGCGCTCGGCCCGCAGTAGACCATGGCGTCGCACGGGTCGGCCGAGACCTGGGGGTTCGCGTTCGGGTCGAAGGCGGTGGCGAAGTCGAAGAGGAAGTCGTAGTTGCGGTTGAGGTCGACGCCGATGCAGTCCGGGTCCGGGTTGCCGCCGGCGTTGGCCGGGTTGCGGTTCTTGCGCCACATCGACTTCACGGTCTGGCTGTAGTGCCGCCCGTCGGGGTTGACCAGCGGGTAGACGACCAGGTCGAGGCGCCGGAGCAGGTGCTGCACCTGGTCGGCGGTGAAGACGGAGCCGCCGTAGCCGAGGCCGGTGCCGTTCTGGTAGGCCTCCAGCAGGTCGGCGGCGAAGTGGACGAGGACCTCGCAGCTGCCCCATTCGCGGGCGTGCACTCCGCCGATCATGATCACGCAGCGCTTGGGGATCGGCGCGGGTGCGCCGATCTTCAGGGCGTGGGTGGTGCGGCCCTCGATCGAGCGCTCGGGCAGGGTGATGAGATCGGTGAGGCCGGGGTAGGCGGTGGCCAGGCTGGTCACGGCGGATTCGACCTCGGCGATGTTCAGGTACGACATGGCGGGCCTCCCGGGTCAGCCGGCGAGCTTGGCGGCCAGGCCGCGCGGGACGGCGTCGGCGGGGGCGAACCGGTCGCCGGTGCCGACCTCGGCCTGGGCGGCGCGCCCGGCCTCGCTGGCGTTGCCGATCCGGGTCACCGTGACGCCCTCGCGTTCGAGGGTCGGGACCTTGGCGGCCGTGGCGTAGACGTCGATGCCGATGCGGCCGTCCGCCTCGACGTACGGGCGTCCGCCGGTGTCGGAGCGGGTGTCGCGCAGCAGCGCGCGCAGGGTGTCCTGGTCCCTGGCGGTGACGCGCAGGCGCAGGATGTCGTCGTGGTGGGGTTCGTTCGGAACGGCGGACATGGGGACTTCTTCCCGGACGCCGACGGAACGTGGCCGGAGCGGTCTCGGGCGACTCGCCCCGCGGCGCCGTCATTCAGAGGATATGTCCGACGTGTACCTCGTATCCTCAGGATGCGTCGCCGCCGTAGAAGGCGTCAAGCGGAGGCTGCGGCATCCCGTCCAGCAGGCTGTCCAGGCCGCGCAGCATCTCGCCGTCGTCGTCGAAGTCGGCGAAGCGGGGCATCAGGGCGCGCAGCCGCGGGTACTCGGCGGCGGGCAGCCGGTGCAGGCCCAGCCGCAGGGCCGGGTCCGGCTCCTCCGGGTTGTCGACCACCTGGCGCTTGTCGACCAGCAGGCAGCCGAGGTTCCAGGCGACGAAGGCGCGGTAGACGGTCAGGGCGGTCGCGTCGTCGAAGCCGGCCCGCCCGAGCACGGCGAGGATGTGTTCGGTCAGTTCGAGCACCGGCGCCGGTCGCCGCGTCACCGGGACGGTCAGCGGGCGGGTCGCGACCAGCGGCAGGATCTCGGGGTGGGCGTGTGCGACGGCGGCGAACGCCCGGGCGATCCGGCGCAGTTCCTGCCGCCACTCGGGTTGGTGCGGCTCGGGCCGGCGCCGCTCGGGCTGGTGCCGCTCGGGCCGCTGGGGGCCGCTCGCGGCGGCGGTCCGCAGCCGGGCGTTGACCTCGGTGAAGTAGGCCTCGGTCAGGCCGTCGAGCAGGGCCTCCTTGCCCGGGGTGTAGCGGTACAGGGCCATCGACTCGACACCCAGCTCGGACGCCAGTCGGCGCATGGTCAGTGCGGTCAGGCCCTCGCGGTCGACCAGCGCCACCGCGGCGTCGAGCACCTGCGGCCGGCTCAGCCGCCCCCGCTTCTCGGCGCCGTCCCGCTCTGCCATGTCCGCACTCCTCCGGATCGGCGGAAGTCACCCAGCGGATACAGAACCAGGATACAAGGGATGAATCAGGCGTAAACGGGTACTGCTCCGCCGGTCCGGCGTTCCGGCGATTCCGCTGGTCAGTCGACCAGCAGCCGAACGGCCAGTACGGCGACCAGGGCGGTGGAGCCGAGTGCGGTGAGTAGTCGCCCGCGGGGCCCGGTGAGCGCACGGCCCAGCAGCGCCCCGCCCGAGGCGAGCAGCAGCTGCCAACTGGCGGAGGCGGCGAACGCGGCGGCGACGAACACCGCCCGGGCCAGGGTGTCGGAGGTCGCGGCGTCCCGGCCCCCGCCGCCGAGGACCAGGGCCGCGAAGTAGAGCACGGTGAGCGGGTTCAGCAGGGTGATCCCGAGCAGGGTGAGGAAGGCCCGGGCGGGGGAGGGTGGCGCCGGTTCCGGTGCCGCGGCGGCCCCGGCTCGGCGGCGCAGCGCGCCGTGGGCCGTACGGGCCGACAGGGCCAGCAGCACCAGGGCGGAGCCGATCCGCAGCGGCCCGGCGACCGGTTCCAGCAGGGGCGCCAGCCCGCCGCCGCCGGCCGCCGCGATCAGCGCGTACAGTCCGTCCGCGGCGGCCACGCCGAGGGCGGCGCAGGCGCCGGTGCGCAGCGAGGTCCGCGCGGTGAGCGCGACGAGGTGGGCCCCGACGGCCCCCACCGGGACGGCGACGCCGTACCCGGCGAGCAGCCCCGCGACCAGGGCGGCCCTCATCCGCGTGCGGCGTCGGACCTCCGGGGGAGGCCGGGCTGCTGTCGGCGCACGGCCGGGCGGGCGGCGGGGTGCGCGGACGGCGAGCGGGCGGGGAGGACGGTCATGCGCTGATGGTGGCGGCCGCGGGGCGGGGGCGGCAACCGGTTTTCGGCGGGCGGTGGGTAGCGTGGGGGCCGTCCCGTGACCGCCCGATCCGAGGAGAGCCGATGGACAGTCAGAACGATCCGGTGCGAGCCCTGTTGGCCGAGGCCTGGGGATCCTGGGCGGAACGCGGTGCGGCCCTCGGCGCCGCGGACTGGGACCGGGCGACCCGGCTGCCCGAGTGGACCGTCCGGGACCTGTACGCGCACGTGGCGCCGGTGCCGGAGATGTTCACCGGGCTGCGCACGGCCGTCCTCGACGGGCCGGCCGAGATCACCACGGGGGCCGGGATCCTTCGCGCCTACAACCGGCCGGGCGGTCTCGCGCACACCGCCGCCGGGCAGGTCGCCGAGGCGGCGAAGCAGACCGCGGTGGCGGCCGGCCCCGCCGAGCTGCTCGCCCGGTTCGGGGTCGAGGGCCCGGCGGCCCTGGCCGCGCTCGACGACCTGCCGCCCGGCACCACGGTCGCGCACCCGCTGCTCGGCAGCGTGACGGTCGGCGCGCTCGGTGAGGTGGCGCTGATGGAGGCGACCGTCCACCTGCTCGACCTGATCGCGGCCGTCGGCGGCCCGCCGCCCGCCGACGCGGCCCTGCGGGCGACCCGCGCCCTGCTGGTGGAGGTCGCCGACCCGGTGGCCTTCATCGAGGCGGCGAGCGGGCGCAGCACGGAGGCGGTGCTCCCGGTCATCCGCTGACCCAGCCGTCCCCGCCGGGGTCGGTTACCCCTGGTCAGCAGTATGATCAGCGGCCGGAGTCGGCCCGATCGGGGGAGTGTTCAGTGGACCAGGTGCTCAACATGTGGTGGGTGCTGCCCGTCGTCCTGTACGGCAGCGGATGGATCGTCAAGGACGCCCGGCAGGCGTTGAAGGTGCGGCACGAGCGCAAGATGGAGCTGCTCGCCGCCAACGAGCGCCGGCATGCCGCGCTGGAGGCGTCCAACCGCCCGCCGGAGCCGGTCTGCGGCTGCACCCACCACCTGGCCAAGCACGACAAGCAGGGCCGCTGCCACGAGGACGTCGAGGCCCCGACCGCCTGGGACGCCGACCGTCGTCCGCTGCAGTACGAGGCGCGGCCCTGCAACTGCCAGCAGTACATCGGTCCGGAGCCGCTCGGCACGGTCTTCGCCCCGGAGCTGGTCGACCCGCGCTGATCGCGGCGGCGCGGTCCCGCGTCGGGGTCCTGCCCGTGCGGTCCCGCGTCGGGGTCCCGCCGGTCCACTTGGTGTCATGAGCCTTTCAAAGGTGCGGGTTTGCTGTCACGCTGCTGCTCCCGGCCCGCTCCCCACGAGAGGTTCCGATGAGAAGACTCCTGCATGCCCTGACCGGTGCCGCCCTGTTCGCAGCCGCCGGCCTCACGGCGCTCGCCACCCCCAATGTGGCGAGCGCCGCGGACTGCACACCCGCCCAGGTGGTGGCCAACGGCGGTTTCGAGTCCGGCAGTTCGCCGTGGACGGCGCCGAGCGGCGCGATCACCGCGGACAGCGGCCAGAGCGCGCACGCCGGCAGCTCCTACGCCTGGCTCGACGGCTACGGCTCCACCCACACCGACACCCTCTCGCAGTCCGTCGCCCTCCCCACCGGGTGCGGCACCGCGACGCTCGGATTCTGGCTGCACGTCGACACGGCCGAGACGACCGCCAGCACCGCCTACGACAAGCTCACCGTCAAGCTCGGCTCCACCACCCTGGCCACCTACTCCAACCTGGACGCCCAGGCCGGGTACGTGCACAAGACCGTCGACGTCTCCGCCTTCGCCGGCCAGACCGTGACGCTCGCCTTCACCGGCGTCGAGGACTCCAGCCTGCAGACCAGCTTCGTGCTGGACGACGTCACCCTGGACGCCTCCGGCGGCACCACCCCGCCCCAGCCCGGCGACCCGACCCGCACCCCGGCCGCGCCCGGGTACACCGTCGACCTCACCAGCGACGCCTCCGGCGGCAGTTGGACCGGCCACGAGAGCGTGACCTTCACCAACGCCTCGCCCACCCCGCTGAACGAGGTGTACCTGCGGCTGTGGGACAACTGGCACGGCAGCTGCCCCAGCACCCCGATCACGGTGACCAACGTGACCGGCGGCACGCCCGCCCCGCTCTCGGTGAACTGCACCGCGCTCAAGGTCACCCTGCCGGCGCCGCTCGCGCAGGGCGGGAGCGGCACCGTCGGCTTCGACCTGGCCATCACCGTGCCGAGCGGCGCGGACCGCTTCGGCCGTGACGGCGCGTTCAACTTCATCGGCAACGCCCTGCCCGTCCTGGCGATACGGGACGCGGCCGGCTGGCACCTCGACCCGTACACCAACAACGGCGAGTCCTTCTACTCGGTGGCCTCGGACTTCACCGTCACGCTGGACCACCCGTCCGGCCTGCTGGTGCCCGCGACCGGCACCTCGGTGGACACCCCGGGCGCGGCCGGCCGGACCGTCACCAAGGCGACCGCGAGCAAGGTGCGCGACTTCGCCTGGGGCGCCGGGCCGTTCACCCGGATCTCCGGCACCTCGGCGGCCGGGGTGAAGGTCAACGTCTACTCGGTGGCGGGGATCAGCGCGGCCGACGCCAAGTCGATGCTCTCCACCGCGACCTCGGCGGTCGACGCCCACGCCCAGCGCTTCGGCGCCTACCCGTACGGCGAGTTGGACGCGGTGATCGACAACAACTTCTGGTTCGGCGGGATGGAGTACCCGGGCTTCGTCCTCGACCTGGTCAGCACCACGGCGCTGACCCACGAGATCGGCCACCAGTGGTGGTACGGCATCGTCGGCGACGACGAGTACAACAGCCCCTGGCTGGACGAGGCGTTCACCGACTACGCCACCGACCTCGCCCTCGGCAAGACCGGCAACGGCTGCTGGAACAGCGTCTCCTGGGCCTCGTCGGCGGAGAAGATCACCAACTCGATGGCGTACTGGGACGCCAACTCCTCCCGCTACTCCACGGTCGTCTACGGCTACGGCAAGTGCGCCCTGCACGACCTGCGCCGGACGATCGGCGACACCGCGATGACCACGCTGCTGCGGAACTACGCGCAGGCGCACTGGTACGGCGTGTCCACCACCGCGGAGTTCAAGGCCGCGGCCCAGGCCGCCACCACCGTCGACCTGACCTCCTTCTGGAGCCAGCACCGCATCGACGGCTGACCGCCGACCGTCCACGCCGCCCCCGGCCCCGCCCGGGGGCGGCGCCCGACCCGCGTCCGGCACCCCGTCCGCCACTTCGGAGAGGACCCCATGACCGCCCGCCCCCACACCCGCACACTCGCACTGCTCGTCACCACGGCCGTCGGCCTCGCAACCGCCCTGAGCGCGGCAACCCCGGCCGCCGCCACGGCGAGCCATCGCAGCGACCACACCCGCCGGCACGCGGACAACATCTGGGGTGGCTACATCACCTACGGCTCCACGTTCACGACGATATCGGGCACCTGGAACATCCCCGCGCTCGACTGCACCAACAACCGCGGAATCGCCTCCCCCTGGGTCGGGTTGGACGGGTGGGACAGCGACACCGTCGAGCAGATCGGCGTCGACCTCGACTGCACGACCGGCCGGGCACAGTACAACACCTGGGTCGAGATGTACCCGCAGGACAGCATCTACTTCGCCGAACCCGTCCAGGCCGGCGACTCCATGACCGGCACCGTCACCGACGAAGGCGGGCACTGGTACACGCTGACCCTGAGCGACACCACCCAGGGCTGGACGAAGTCCTTCCGGAAGTACCTCGCCACCGCGACCTCCGTCAACGCCGAGGCCATCATCGAACCCATCGGCTCGGGCTCCGTGCCGACCCTGGCGAAGTTCGGCCCGCTGCAGTTCACCGGCGTCACCGTCGACGGCCGGCCGATCGGCGACTACGCCACCCACTCGTCCACCGTCACCCGGAGGACGACGACGCTGGCCACCACCGGCACGCTCAAGAGCGACGCGTTCCCCGTCACCTGGCGGCACTCCTGACAGAGCCGTCGCCCCGGCCCCGCCGGGAAGCACACTGACGCGCGGGCGCGGCCCCACCGGCTCTCTGCTGTCCGAGCAGAGCGACCGAGGGGCTGCGCCTGTCGCCGTCCGCCCCCTGGGCGCGGCGACCGGGGCGACCGGGCGGGGGAGAGCACGGTCGGGCAGGAAGGCCGAGGCTCGGCGGCGCGTCCGTGTTGCCGGCGGATCCGGACCTACCGGCTGGTAGCTCCGATGGCCGGACGCCGTCGGCACGTGAGGCCGGTAACACCGGCCGGAGCGCCTCCTACGGCCGGTCGTAGTCACGTCCTCCCTGGTCGGAGCGTTGCCGGCGGGCCTGAGCGGTGCCCGCCTACGGTTCGTGGTCGTACTGAGCGGCCTTGGGCCCCGGTTCGGGCCCCGCTAAGAATGGGCCAGTCCTGCCTCTCCCGCCGCGCCACCGGTGGGCGGCATCCCCCGTGCGGGCCCCAGGGTCCGCCCTGCCGAGATCCCGGCTCCGGCACGAGCCGTGCGATCCGGACCAGCGGAAGAAGGTGTCCCGATGTCCGGTCCAGCCCTGCCCACCGCGTCGGCGCTTCACCCGTTGCTCCTGGCGGCCGGGCGCGTCCAGGCCTTCCTGGACTACTTCGCGGGCGTGTTCACCCTGCTGTCGCTGACCGCCGTGGTGGTGTGCGGTCTGACCGCCACCGACCGGCTGATGCTGACACCGCGGCTGCGGGTGGCCCTGCAGTCGGCACACCGGGCGACGGCCGTCGCGGCCCTCGGATTCCTGGGCGTCCACATCGCGGTCAAGGTCGCCGAGCGGCACGCCGGCCCGTGGGCCGCGGTGGTGCCCTTCACCGGAGGTGCCGGCGGCACGGGCGTCGAGATCGCCCTGGGCACCGTGGCCGCTGACCTGATGGTGTTGGTGGCGGCCACCGGCGTGCTGCGCGGACGGTTCGCGGGCAGTCGTCACGCCTGGCTGTGGCGGGTCCTGCACTCCACCGCGTACGCATGCTGGCCGGTCGCCCTGGCCCACGGGCTGACCGCGGGACGACCGGCGCACGCCTGGGTGTGGTGGGGCTACGGGCTGTGTGCGGCGGCGGTGGCGCTCGCGCTGCTGGTGCGCACCCTCGCCGGGGCAGGCCGGCGACGGGCAGCCGGACTGCACCGGCGTGGCACGCGCGCCCGCCGTCCCGCCCCCGCGCACGCGACCAGCCTCGCCGCGGCCGCCGCGCGTTCCTCCCTCGCGGACACCGGTACCCGTCCGCTGGCCCGGCCGGGCCTGTCCGTGGCCGGTTCCGCCGCCGCGGACCGGCCGACGCGCCGGCCCCGGCACGCCGGACCGCCCGCAGCCGTCCCGCTGCACCTGGCCCGGCCGGGCGGTGGCCGATGAGCCCGGCACCCGCTCTGCCCGAGGTGCGCTGGCTGGCACCTGCCCGGCTCACGGCCGGCCTGGACCGCAGGACGCGACTGGACCTCGCGGCACACAGGTCCGTCCACCCGTTGCCGCCGCACCCGTCCCGGGACGACCTGCTCGCGCTGGCCGAGGGCGTGGACCTGCGGGGCCGCGGTGGCGCCGGGTTCCCGTTCGCCCGCAAGGCCCGCGCCACCCTCGCGGCGTCCGACCGCTCCGGCGCGCGCCCCGTGATCGTGGCCAACGGTGCCGAGGGCGAGCCGCCCAGCGCCAAGGACACCATGCTGCTCGCCCGTGTGCCGCACCTCGTCCTGGACGGGGCGTGCGCGGCGGCGGCCGCCTTCGGGGCGGAGGAGATCGTGATCGGCGTCGCCGCGGGCGGCCCCGGCGAGGACTCCGTCACCGCCGCGCTCGCCGAGCGCGGGAACGACCTGCCGTGCCCGGTCCGCCTGGTGTGCCTGCCCGAGCGGTTCGTCTCCGGCGAGTCCAGCGCGCTGATCCGCGGGGTGAACGGCCTCGCGGTCCTCCCCGGCACGGTGAAGTCACGCGCTGCCGACGGCGGGCCGGGCGGTGTCCGACGGCGCCCCACGCTGCTGTCCAACGCCGAGACGTGGGCCCAGCTCGCGCTGGTCGTCCGCCTCGGCGTCGATGCGTACGGGACGGTCGGCACTGCCGCGGAACCCGGCACCGTGCTGCTGACCGTCAACCGACCGGCGGCCGGTCCGTTGGTGGTGGAGGTCCCGGCCGGGACGCCGATGGGGCCGGTGCTGGCAGCCTGCGGCACCCCCGCGGGCGAGGGCGTGCTCGTCGGCGGCTACCACGGGGCGTGGCTGCCCGGGCGGGACGCCGTCGGTGCCCCGCTGTCCCGGGCCGGTCTGGCAGGACTCGGCGGAACCTTCGGGGCCGGGGCGGTCGTCGCACTGCCCGGGGACACCTGCCCGATCGGCGAGATCGCCCGGGTCGCGGCCTGGCTGGCGGGCGAGTCCGCCGGACAGTGCGGACCCTGCCGACGGGGACTGCCCGACGCCGCCGACGCACTGGCGGCCCTGGCCGGCGGCGCCGGGCCCGCCGCACTGGCGCAGGTCCGCAGCGCCCTCGGGGCGGCGCAGGGCGGCGGCGCCTGCTCGCACCCGGACGGCACGGCCCGCTTCGTCCTGACCGCGCTCGACGTGTTCGCGCAGGACGTGGCCGCCCACGTCTCCGGCCCGGGCTGCGGACGGCCGGTGCTCGGCGTACTGCCGCTGCCCGCGGAGAGCGGGCCTCGTCTGGAGGTGGACTGGTCCCGGTGCGCGGGGCACGGACTGTGCGCCGTCGTGGCGCCCGGGCTCGTCCGGCTGGGCCCGCACGGCTATCCCGCGTCGACGTCGATGCCCGTCGCGCCGTGGCAGCGGCACGCCGCGCGCCAGGCGGTGAGCCAGTGCCCTGCGCTGGCGCTACGGCTGGACCGGCGCCGCTGACGGCGCCCGCCCGGCGGTAGCGTCCGCCGGTGGCGGAGTCGGACCACCAGCTGTACGGGCTGTTCGGGCCGCTGGTGCTGTACGGAACGGCGGCCCCGCAGGAGTCACCGCCGCACACGTGGGCATGAGGTTCCGTCAACTCGACGTCCGGTTCGGGTCTTTCTTCCGCGAGTGCCGGGCTGACGGTCTTTCTGCTGGGGTCGTGATTTCAGGAACGGGCCCTGCGGTGCGGCGTTATGGGCGAAACTTGCCTTCATGGTGCATTCGTCGGCGGATCCCGTACTGAGCCTTGTGGATCAGCGGCTGGTGGCCGCTTTGCAGTGCGACGGGCGTCTGTCTGCGGAGCGGGCGGCCCAGGTGCTGGGGCTCAGCCCCGCCACCGTGCGGCGCCGTCTGCAGGCGCTCGGCGCCGACGGCACACTGCGGGTGGTGGTCTCACCGGTGGCGCGACCGCGCAACGGCGGCTCGGCCGGGGCGCTGTTCCTGCGTATCCGGGTCCTACGGGGCAAGCTCGACACGATCGTCGCCGCGCTCGCCGCGCGCGAGGACATCCCGTTCATCGACGTCACCACCTCGGGTGACGAGATCTTCGCGGTCGCCCGCACCGAACCGGGCTCACGCGACCCGCTGGTCTTCCGGCAACTGCCCTCCACCCAGGCGGTCACCTCCCTGGAGAGCGCCACGATCCTGCACGTCTTCCGGCTCACCTCCGAGTGGCGCCATCAGGTGCTGACCGCAGCCGAACGCGCGGCACTGAGCCGGGCCGCGCCGGCCCCCGAAGCGACCGCCGCCGGCCCGGGCACCGGCTCCCCCGGCCCCTACGGCATCGACACCGACCCCCTGGAGCAGACCCTCCTCGACGCCCTCGACCCCGACGCCCGTCTGCCCGCAGCGGCCCTGGCCGCGCGCACCGGCCACCCGGAGAGCACCGTGCGCCGACGCCTGGCCCGACTCACCGCCCAGGGCCGCCTGATCACCCAGGTTCTGGTCGAGCCCCGCCGCCTCGGGCTGCCCATCGAGGCCAAACTCCTGCTGCACGTGCCCCCGGACCACCTCGCTGCCGCCGGACAGGCCCTGGCCGACCATTCCGCGGTCCACGGCGCCTTCGCGACCTCGGGTCCCTCGAACCTGCACGCCGCCGCGTACTTCCCCGACCTGACGGCCCTCTACGGTTTCCTCTCCCGCGACCTGGTCGGCCTGGGCATCACCCACATCGAGACGGCCATCGTCAGCCGAGCCGTCAAACGCACCCCCGCACCGTCGCATCCCGCGTCGCCGTAGGTGTCGGCGCGCCGGTGTCGGCGACGACGAGGTGACGGCATCTGCGGTGCCGGGCCGGCGCGGCGCTTGTGATCGGCGGCTACTGTCGCGCCGGTCGCGTGGGCTGTCAGTGTCCGGTCGGGACTGCCCGTGTCACGGGACTCACCTCGATGGTGGGGTGAAGCCGGCGGTCGTGGGCGGGGCCGCGAACGCGCCCGCATGGTCGGCGACCCAGGTCGCGTAGTCGTGGGCCGGGCGGCCGAGTACCCGTTGGACGGTGTCGGTCACGACGGCGGGGCGACCGAGCTCCCGGCGGTAGCGAGCCAGCAGGGCGGCGACGAACGGCGCGGCGACGCCTTGGCGCAGGAGGGCTTCGGCGGCTGCCTCGGGCGGTACGCCCCGGTAGGTCAGGGGACGGCCGAGGACGCCGCCGATCACCTCGATCATCCGGGCGTGGGTCAGGGCGTGCGGGCCGGTGAGTTCCAGTCGGCCGAGCGGCCGGTCCGTGATCAGGGCCCGGGCCGCGACATCGGCGAGGTCCTGTTCGTGGATCGGCGCCTCGGAGAACTCCGGGTAGGGGCCATGGACGACATCACCGGCTCGGAGCTGGGCACCCCAGGCGTGCAGGCTGCTGGCGGCGAACGTGCCGGAGCGCAGGCTGGCCCACTCCAGTCCGCTGGCGGTCACGGCCTGTTCCGCCTCCTTGTTGCGGTCGCCACGGTGCCGGGAGGGCTGGTCGTCCGGGTCCTCGTCGATGTTGAGCGCGCTCAGCGCGACCACGCGGCGTACGCCCCGGTCGCGGGCGAGCGCGACGAGTTCGGCGGCGGCCTCTCCGGCCGCCCTGGGGTGCAGGAACAGTGCGGTGACGCCCTTCAGGGCATCGGCGAGCGTGCTCGGACGGGACGGGTCGCCGTGGACGATCTCGATGCCGTCGGGCAGCGCGGCGGTCGCGGGGGCGCGGGTCACCGCGCGGACGGCCCGGCCGTCGGCGGCGAGGGCGGTCACGAGTGGACGGCCGACCAGGCCGGTCGCTCCGGTCACCAGGATCACGGGTCTCTCCTTCGTGGAATGTCGTTCGAGGGCGTGGGCGCGTGGGCGCGTGGACAGCCGTTGGTGAAACGACTGATCGGGTTCGGGTCCGTCCGTGGGCGTGCAGGAGCGGATCCGGGAGCATGCGGTGCCGAGCCGTGCGAGCCGGTGCCGAGCCGGTGCGAGCCGGGACAGACGGGGAACGGATGGGAACGGGGCGGGGACGAGCCGTCCGGACGCAACCCCTCGCCTCGTCCCGGTCGGTCACGGCGTGCGGGCCGCGTGCGGGGCCAAGTGCCTGCGCAGGAACGCGATCTGCGTCCGGGCGGCCTGTTCGTGCGCTTCGAGGAAGGGGGCGTAGTGGCGGCCCGGCAGGTGGACCACTTCGGCGTTCGGGGCGTGCCGAGCCGCCCCGACGGCGGGGCCGGGGAGCGCGCTCTGGTCCTGGTCGCAGACGACCACCAGCAGGGGGCACCGGATCCGGGACGCGTGGCGACCGGGCCGGTACCCGGGGAGCTGGAGCGCGATCCGGGCGGCGACCGTCTGCTCCCAGGTGGTGTGGCGGCGGTCGGGGTCGAGGGCCCGGTCACCGTCCATGGCGTCGCGTGTGGTGAGCGAGGCGACGGTGCCGCGCGGGCCGGCGGTGGGGACCAGCATCGGCGGACGGCCGACGAGGCTCCCGAGCGTGTCCGCGACACCCCGGCCGAAGAGCCGCAGCGCCGCGAGGGGCGTCATGGAACGCAGCGCATGGGGGGCGAGGGCGCGCCCGTCGACCAGCGGCGTCTGTGCGATGGCGCAGGCCAGTCGGGGGTGATCGGCCGCGACGCGGAAGACGTGGCCGGCCGCGAGCGAGAAGCCCCAGACCGAGATCCTGTCCGGGTCGACGTCGGGCAGGGTGGCCGCGTACTCGATCGCGGCGTGCCAGTCGGCGATCTGCTCGTCGAAGCGGACGACCTGACGTGGTGCGCCCCCGCTCTCCCCGAACCGTCGGTGATCGAAGGCGAGGACGGCGAAGCCGGCGTCGTTGAAGCGTGCGGCGAACAGGTCCGTGGCCGGCTCCTTGGTCACCGAGGTCCCGCCGGCCATGATCACACAGCCGCCGTTGGATCCCGGGTAGTACCAGGCGGCGCATGAGGTGCCGCCGCTGGCGAAGCGTACGTTCTCCCGTTGTGCGGACGCGGGCACGTGGACCTCCAGGGTGGATGCGTCGTTCTCGGGTGCTGTGAATCCGCGGGCCTGCGGCGTTGCCGTACCGCAGGCCTCCTGCGCGGTGCCGCCGGTGGCAGCCCCGGAGGTGCCGGCAGCCGACCGATCGGGCCGGGTGGACCGGATGCGCGGGTCGAGGATCACCGGGTGCTCCTTCCACGGCCCGGATCCGCCGGTGTACGTCGGAACCGGGGTGGAGCGGATGACATCCATGCTCGGCCCGGGCCCCCTCGGCAGGCCCTGCGGTGCGACGGAATGGGCGAAACTCGCCTTCGTGGTGCCTTCGTCGGCGGATTCCGTACCGAGCCTTGTGGATCGGCGGCTGGTGGCCGCTTCGCAGTGCGACGGGCGTCCGTCCGCGGAGCGGGCGGCCCGAGTGCCGGGCTCAGGCCGGGCTCAGGCCGGGGGGGGGAGGCGGGGGAGTCGAGGCGGGGGGAGTCGGTGAGGTCCGGCGGCCGACGGTTCGCGGCCGTCCCGAAGGTCTCGCGGGACAGCGGGAGTGTTCTGACCTCGGGTCGTGCGCGGGCTCGTCGCGGCGGAAGCACTCGATGGGCGCCGGATGCCGCGGTCACCTGGCGGGCGGGACCGGGGCGGCGTGGAGGGAGCCGAGCAGGCTGAGGGAGCGGGCGCTGGAACTGCCGGGCTCCGCCTGGTAGATGACGAGCTGCTGGCCCGGTTCGGCGCGCACGTCGAAGGTCTCGTACGCGAGTTCCAGGGGCCCGACGTCCGGGTGGAGCAGGTGCTTGGCCTCCCGGGTCTTGCCGCGCACCACGTGGCTGCTCCACAGGACGGCGAAGTCGGCGCTCCGCTCGGTGAGGCCACGGGTGAGGTCCCGCAGCCGGGGGTTGTCGGGGTCGACACCGGCCGCCTCTCGCAGGTGCGCCACGACGGCCTCCGCGGCTCGGCGCCAGCGGGTGTGGAACCGGCGGCCCGCCGGATCGAGGAACGTCATGCGGGCCAGGTTGTCCATCCGTTCGAAGGGTGAGTGCAGGGCCTCGGCCAGGGCGTTGGCCGCCAGGACGTCCAGGGTCCGGTTGACGACGAAGGCCGGAGCCGCCGGGTAGCCGTCCAGCAGCTGCCGGAGGGCGGGATGGACCCGGTCCGTGGTACCGGTGGGCCTGGTGCCCGGGGTGGTTCCCGCCAGGCGGTGCAGGTGCGCGTGGGCATCGGGGCACAGGTGCAGCGCGCGGCCGAGCGCGTCGAGCACCTGGGCCGACGGGTGGCGTTCACGCCCCTGTTCCAGCCGGGTGTAGTAGTCGGCGTTCACTCCGGCCAGGACGGCGACCTCCTCGCGGCGCAGCCCGGCGACCCTGCGCACGCCGTGGCTCGCGATGCCGATGTCCTGCGGTCGCAGGGCCGCCCTGCGTGCGCGCAGGTACTCCCCGAGGCGGTTGTCGTCGGTCATGCCGTCAGGTTAGGCCGCGACGCCGGTGCGGTGCCCGGGTGCGGTGCACCCAGGCACGGGCCGTCCTGGTCGACGGCCGCCGTCCTGCCCAGACTCGGTCGGGCAGGACCGATCTGCACAGCGAGAGGAAACAGCAGGCATGACAGACACAGGCAAGGTCGTGGCGATCACCGGCGCGAGCAGCGGGATCGGAGAGGCGACGGCCCGTCTCCTCGCCGCCGACGGCCACCGCGTGCTCCTCGGAGCGCGGCGTACCGACCGCCTCGACGCGGTGGCCCGGGAGATCACCGAGGGCGGCGGCACCGCCGCGTCCCGGCGGCTGGACGTCACGGACGCGGCCGACGTCGAGGCCTTCGTGGCCGCGGCCCGCGAGCGCTTCGGGCGCCTCGACGTGATGGTCAACAACGCCGGGGTGATGCCGCTCTCACCGCTCACCGCCCTGAGGACCGACGAGTGGGACCGGATGATCGACGTGAACGTGCGGGGAGTCCTCCACGGCATCGCCGCCGCGCTGCCGCTGATGCGCGCCCAGGGCGGCGGGCACTTCGTGAACATCGCCTCCGTCGGGGCGTACGAGGTCTCCCCGACCGCGGCCGTCTACTGCGCCACCAAGTTCGCCGTGCGCGCGATCTCCGAAGGACTGCGTCAGGAGTCGACCGGGGACATCCGGGTCACCCTCGTCTCCCCGGGGGTGACCGAGTCCGAACTCGCCGAGGGCATCGGCGACCCCGTCGCCAGGAAGGCCATGGAGGCCTACCGCGCCGTGGCACTGCCGGCCGGCGCGATCGCGCGGGCCATCGCCTACGCCGTCTCCCAGCCGTCCGGGGTCGACGTCAACGAGATCGTCGTCCGTCCCACCGCGAGCGCCCAGTGACCCCCTCCGGCACGGAACCCGCCGTGCCGCACCACACCACGGACGACGACCTGGCCCGCAGACTGCGGATCCTGGAGGACAAGGAGGCGCTGCGCACCCTCCTGATGCGCGGATGGCGGGCGCTGGACCGCAAGGACTGGCAGACCTGGATCGAGTGCTGGGCCGAGGACGCGGTCCTGGAGTTCGGACCGTGGGAGACGATCAGCGGCAGGGAGGCGATCCGGGCGAAGGTGGAGGAGGCGGAAGCGCCGTACGCGGCCATGCAGCACCACATCCTCAACCTGCACGTCGACGTCGAGGGCGACCGGGCCACCGGCATCGGCTACATGTGGTTCGTCGCGGTCGTCACACCCGGGCGTACCGGTGCCCCGTACTCCATGGGAGGGCCCTACGACTGGGAGTTCCGCCGGGGCCCCGAGGGCTGGCTCCTGGTCCGCCAGCGGCTCGACGTCCGGTGGACCGACGGCGAGGACCCCCTGAGGGCCTTCGAGTAGCGGACGCCCGCCCCATCACCGACGTGGGCCACCGGTCGGCCGAACGCCGCCCGCGCCCGCGGGACCGAGCGTGGCGGCTGGGCTGCTGCCGGTGCGGGGCGGGTTGGGGTGCCCCGCACCGGTGGGTGTGTGGTGCGTCAGCCGAGGGCGAGGGCCCGGAGGCGGTCGGCCGCGCCGTTGAAGTAGTCCTGGTCGCCGGGGAAGGTGCCGGAGTCCGCGAACTGCCAGAAGGTCTGGTAGCCCCAGCCGTTCGGCAGGGTGCCGACGGTGGAGGCGTAGCGGGCTATCCAGAGCGGGTTGGTGGTGCCGAAGCCGCCGTAGTTGCCGGTGCACTGGGTCCACCAGTTGGTGGTGGTGTAGATGGTGGGGTAGCGGCCGGTGCGGGTGTGCACGGCGGTGCTGAAGTCGCGGATCCAGCCGACCATGGCGCTCTGGCTCAGGCCGTAGCAGGTGGCGCCGTAGGGGTTGTACTCGATGTCCAGGGCGGGCGGCAGGGTCCTGCCGTCGGCGGACCAGCCGCCGCCGTGGCCGACGAAGTAGGCGGCCTGGGTGGCGCCGGAGGAGGCGTTCGGCAGCGCGAAGTGGTAGGCGCCGCGGATCAGGCCGGCGTTGTAGGAGCCGTTGTACTGCTGGGCGAAGTACGGGTTGGTGTAGCCGGTGCCCTCGGTGGCCTTGACGTAGGCGAACTTGGCGCCATCGGCCGCGACCGACGACCAGCCGACGTTGCCCTGGTAGCTGGCGACGTCCAGGCCGGGGGTCTGGGTGGCGGCGAGGGAGGCGAGGGGCGCCGCGGTGCCGCGCCCCTCGTGGGCGGCGACGGTGGAGCCGGCGAAGTCCCGGTCCGGGTGGAAGGCGGCGGTGCCCTCGACGACGGGGGCGACCGGGGCGGGTTCGGCCGCGTACGCCGGGGCGGCCGCGCCGGCGGCCAGGGCGGTCGCGGCGGCGAGCGCGGCCAGGGCGGGCAGCCGGCGGCGGGCGGGGCCGTCGGAACCGGTGGTGCGGGCGGTGCGGGCGGAGCGGGAAGAGCGGGGCATGAACACTCCTCTGGTCCGGTGCGGGTGGGCCCGAGCGGCCCGGAACGGCCGGGTGTCGGCGCGGCCGAACCGCAGAGTAGCCATGTCCGCGCCAGTGCCGCCAGGCATCTCGGGCCACAACCTGACCCGGCGTCACACCTGCCGGATCGCCACCACCGGCAACGCGCGTTGCCGGTCCTGCCGGTCCCCGTCCGGAGCCGCCCGGCACGCTGTGACACGATGCCCGCGTGCCGGCCGTCGCGGGCGGCACCAGCACGGAGGAGAGGACCAGCCATGACCGAGACCGCCACCGACACCGCCCGGCCCGTCGGGGAGCCCGTCTTCAGGCCCGCCACGCCCGCCGACGTCCCGGCCCTGGTCGAGCTGGTCGAGTCCGCCTACCGCGGCGACTCCAGCCGGGCCGGCTGGACCACCGAGGCCGACCTGCTGGCCGGGCGGCGGACCAACCCCGAGGCCGTCGCGGAGGCCGTCGGCCACCCCGAGGGGCTGGTGCTGCTCGCCGAGCGCGACGGCGAGCTGCTCGCCTGCTGCCAGCTGGAGCGGCGCGGCGAGCGGGCCTACTTCGGGATGTTCTCGGTGCGCCCCGGCCTGCAGGGCGGCGGCGTCGGCCGGGCCGTGCTGGCCGAGGCCGAGCGGCTGGCCGGCGAGGAGTGGGGCGTCGCCACGATGGAGATGACGGTGATCGAGCAGCGCGCCGAGCTGATCGCCTGGTACGAGCGGCGGGGCTTCCGCCGCACCGGCGAGTTCAGCCCGTTCCCGTACGGCGACGAGCGCTTCGGCATCCCGCTGCGGCCGGACCTGCGGTTCGAGCACCTGGTCAAGGAGCTGAAGGCCTCCTGAGTCCGGTCGGTGCCGGTTCGGCCCCGGGGCCGAACCGGGCCGGCCCCGCCGTCGGGCCGACGGGCCGTGCTCGGGGTTCGGTCCAGGGGCGCTGGACCCGATCGCGGAAGGTGATGCGGCGTCAAGTCGCCGAGCTGGGGCGATGCGGAGATGTCATACCTCGTTCATGATTGGTCTAGGCCAATGTGAGAGGCTGGGGGCGAACGGCCACGTACCGTCCGATGCCCAGGGGGGCCACTTCCGCATGCCCGTACTCCATGGCACCGCCATGCCCGCACCCGACGCCGGTCCGCGCCGGACACCCGCGGACCCCGACCTGCGCCTGCCCGCCCCGCCCGACGACGAGGAGCTCTACTGGTACTTCGGCCCGCAGCGCCGCTGGGTGCTGCTCTGCGCCACCCTCTCCTACGCGGGAGCCACCGCCACGCTCGGCCTGTTCGCCCTCAGCAAGCCGCTGCTCTGGCCGTTCCTGGTGCTCACCGTGCTCAACGCGGCGACCTGGCTGCTCTCGCTCACCGACGGCCAGCGCGCCCGCCGCTTCACCCGCGACTCGCACGACCTGCTGATGCGCGCCTGGCAGCCCGCCCGCCACCCGAGCGTGGACCTGCTGCTGCCCACCGCCGGCGAACCGACGGCCGTCCTCGACAACGCCTACCGGCACACCGCCGCCGTCCGCTGGCCCGGCGAGCTGACCGTCATCGTCCTCGACGACGCCGACCGCCCCGAGGTCCGCGAACTCGCCGAGTCCTACGGCTTCGAGTACCGGGCCCGCCCCGACCGGGGCCGCTTCAAGAAGGCCGGCAACCTCAACCACGGCCTGGCCGAGGGCACCGGCGAGATCGTCGCCGTCCTGGACGCCGACTTCTGCCCGCGCCCCGACTTCCTGCACCACCTGGTGCCCTACCTCGACAACCCCGGGGTCGGCATCGTGCAGAGCCCGCAGTGCTTCGACACCGACGCGAACATGTCCTGGCTCGAACGCGCCGCCGGAGCCACCCAGGAGATCTTCTACCGCTGGATCCAGCCCTCCCGGGACGCGCAGGACGGCACCGTCTGCTGCGGCACCAACGCGCTCTACCGCCGCGCCGCGCTGCAGCGGATCGGCGGCTTCGCCGAGATCGACCACAGCGAGGACCTCTACACCGGCCTCGCCCTCGCCCGCGCCGGCTGGTCCACCCGCTACGTGCCCGCGCTGGTCGCCAAGGGCATGTCGCCCACCGGCCTGCCCGCCTTCATCAGCCAGCAGTACCGCTGGTGCCTCGGCTCCCTCGCCCTCGTCCGCGACCCGGACTTCCGCAAGGGCCCGCTGCCCCGCTCCGCCCGGCTCTGCTTTTGGAACGGCATCCTCGGCTACCTCACCAGCGCGGTGAACGTCTTCGCCGTGCCGCTGCCCGCCCTGATCATGCTGTTCTTCCGGCCCGAGGAGATCGAACCCTGGCAGGTGCTGCCGTTCCTGCCGCCGATCTGGGTCGCCCTCGTGCTGCTGCCCGCGATGTCCCGCACCCGCTGGCGCTTCGAGGTCACCCGGGTCCAACTCCTCGGCGGGCTCTGCCACGTGGTCGCCATCGCGCACGCGCTGCGCCGCCGCTCCGCCGACTGGGTGCCCACCGGCGCCGTCTCGGGCGGCAGTTCACTCGCCCGCGCGGTCGCCCGGATCGGGGTCGGCTGGCTCGGATTCGTCGTCCTCGCCGGCGCCGCCGGGCTCGTCCGGGCCGCGCTGCTGCACGGCTGGCGGCCGTACTGGGCGCTCGCCGCGCTGCTCGCGCTCACCGCGTACACCATGATTCCGCTGATCAGGGCCCTGTGGCCGCTCCTGAACGGTGCGAACGGCGGCAAGGGCGCCGCCGTCGGCGAGGTCGCCGCGCCCGTACGGAGCCGCTCCGACCTCGGGTTCGGACGCGCCGAGGCCGTCGCCGTCACCGCCGTGCTGCTGCTCTGCGGGCTGCTGGCGTCCGGCTGGGCCGATCCTCTGTTGTTCTGACGATCCGTCAATTCGCCTACTCAGTACCGAGTTCCCTTGCGCGTCGCCCCACCGGCGCGGACACCGCCCGGCCGCCCCATCGGCCCGGCGGGCCCGACCACCGCTGCCACCCCTGCCAAGGAGCGCCGCCGTGCCCACGGCCGTACCACCGTCGTCCGCACCTTCCTCCGCACCTTCCTCCGGCCCCGCCGCCGCACCTTCCTCCGCACCCGCCTCCGGACCCGCCGACCTGCTTCCCGAGGTCGTCCGGGTGGACCAGGAGCTCGCCGCGAAGAGCACCGCCGTCGCCGACCGCGGGCAACCCCGCCGGCGCGCCGCCTTCCGCCCCGACATCGAGGGCCTGCGCGGCATCGCCGTACTGTCCGTCCTCGCCTTCCACGCCGCCGTACCCGGCCTGACCGGCGGCTACGTCGGCGTCGACATCTTCTTCGTCATCTCCGGCTTCCTGATCACCGGCCTGCTGCTCGGCCGCCCGCTCGGGCTGTGGGACTTCGCCGCCCGCCGCGCCCGGCGCATCCTGCCCGCCGCGGCCACCGTGCTGGTCGCCACCGCCGCGGCCGGCGGCGCCCTGCTCGACCCGCTGCGCGGCACCGACCTCGCCCGCGACCTGATCGCCGCCGCCGGACAGTTCGCCAACTGGCGCTTCGTCGGGCAGCAGACCGACTACCTGGCCGCCGAACGCGACCCCAGCCCGCTGCAGCACTTCTGGTCCCTGGGCGTGGAGAACCAGTTCTACCTGCTGTGGGGCGTCCTGCTGCTCGGCCTCGCCCGCCACCTGCGCGGGCGCCGCCGCACCCTCGCGATCACCCTCGCGACAGCCGGCATCGGCGGCGTCTCGCTGGTGCTGTGCCTGCGCTGGACCCACACCTCGGCACCGCTCGCCTACTTCTCCACCGGCAGCCGGCTCTGGGAGTTCGCGGCCGGCGCCGGCGCGGCGCTGCTCGGCGGCGCGCTCGCCACCCGCAGCGAACGGCGTCCGGTGCTGTGGTCGCTGCGGCTGCTCGGCTGGCTCGGCCTGGCGGCCGTCGCGGCACCGGTCCTCCTGTACGACCGCAGCACGCCGTTCCCCGGCTCCGCCGCGCTGCTGCCCGTCCTCGGCACCGCCGCCGTCCTGCTCGCCGGACACGGCGCGCTGCGCGCCCCCGACGCCGGGCGACTGCTCGCCGCCCGCCCGCTGCGCGCCGCCGGTCGCCTCTCCTACGCCTGGTACCTCTGGCACTGGCCGGTGCTGACCATCGCCCAGGCCCGGTACGGCGCGCTGCCGTGGACCACCCTGGCCGCGCTCACCGCCGCCAGCGCGCTGCCCGCCTGGCTCACCCTGCGCCTGGTCGAACAGCCGCTGCGGTACGGCAGCAGCCCGGCGCCCCGGCGCGGGCTCGCGGTCGGCGCCAGCGCCCTCGTCATCCCGCTGATCGCCGCGCTCACCCTCGGCGGCGGCACCGTCCGCGCCCTCGGCGGGACCGCCGACACCCCGGCCGCCGCACCCGCCGGAGCCGCCGACGGGCCGAGCCTGCTCGCCCCCGGCACCCGGGTGCTCACCCTCACCCCCTCGCTGGCCCGCGCCCGGGAGGACTTCCCGCCCGGCAAGGGCTGCGAGATCCCGCTCAACGCCGACAGCAGCCCGCGCTGCCTCTTCGGCACCGAGGACAGCCCCGACCGGATCGTGCTGCTCGGCGACTCGCACGCCGGCCAGTGGATCTCCGCCGCCCTCGCCATGGCCGAACAGCGGCACTGGGCGCTGGAGGTCCTGGTCAAGCCCGGCTGCCCGCTGGCCACCCTCACCGTGCGCAACAACGTGCTCGGCCGCACCTACGACGAATGCGACCGCTGGCGCGAGAACACCCTCACCCGGCTCACCTCCGGACCCAAGCCCCGGCTGGTCCTGATGGCCGGCCTCAACCGCTACGGCAGCCAGGAGGAACGCACCGAGGGCTGGACCCGCACCCTCGACCGCCTCACCGCGCTCGGCGCCCCGCTCGCCTACCTCGGCGACACCCCGATGCCCGGCAAGGACATCCCGACCTGCCTGGCCGCCTCCGACGGACGCTCGGACGCCTGCTTCTTCCCCCGTGACACCGCCTTCGAGCCGGACCCGCTGCTCGACGGCGGGCTCGCCGCCCGGTACGGCCTCCGGACCCTGGACCTCGGCCCGCTGCTCTGCCCCGGCACCGGGCCCTCCTGCCCGGCCGTGCTGGAGGGCGTGGTGCTGTACCGGGACACCGGGCACATCACCGACACCCTGGCGCGGGTGCTGGCGGCCCGGCTGGACAAGGGTCTGCTGGGGACGGCCGGGGCTCCGGGAGCGTCCGGGACATCGGGGGCGTCGGTCGGTGCCGGCAGCCCGGCGGCTCAGCCGTAGACGCTGCGGCAGAGGCGGGCCTGCTCCGAGCCGGCCGGCCAGCGGCCGACGCGTTCGGCCTGGTCACAGATGCTGCCCGGGCCGGCGCTCGGCTGCGACCCGCCCGACCCCGGCCCCGCGTGCGTGCCCGGCGTGGCGCGGGCCGCGGCGGTGGCCCGCGGGCTGTGACCGGGCTTCGGGCGCGGGCTCCCCGACGCGTGCTGGGCGTCCCCGGCCCCGGGGGCGGCCGCCGACGCCGCCGTCACCGCCGCGCCGGCCGCCCCGGTCGCCGCGCCCATCGCGCCGACCCCCGGGACCGGGGCCGGCAGCGGGGACGGCGCGGGCGTGGCGGGCGGCGGCGACACCGGGAGCGGATGCGAGCCCGGGCCCGAAGCGGAGGGCGAGGCCCCCGGCAGCGCCACCGTCCGCACCTCGTCGCCCGACCCCGGCCCGCACATCACCAGCACCGAGGCCAGCACGGCGCCCGTCCCGACCGCCGCGGCCGCCCACGCCTTGCGCGAGCGGCGTCTCGGCCGCGCGGGAACGGGCACCGGCGGCAGGGGACTCGTGGGGACCGGCGGGGGCTGCCACGCGTTCTGCGGCCACTGCCACTGCCCTCCGGTGGGCTGCCCAGTCATGTGCTCGTCCTTCCCGCGGCCCCCCGTCGTACCTTTCCGTGCTCAACGAGCGCGCCGACGCCGGGACATGACCCGGAAGAGGGGTCTGAACGGGCGTTGATTGCCACCGCGCCACATGCTTGGGGTCATGGAGACCAACAGCACGACCGCACCCCTGGTCGAGGTGGCCGAGTTCCGGACCGACAGCCGCTACCGCCTCGTCCACTTCGAGGGCCACGGCTGGGAGCCGCTCGCGCCGGAGGAGTTCGAGCCGCGGATCCACCAGCTCTTCCCGGACCTCGACCCGCGCGACCCGCAGCGCGTGCACTGGGCCGACCGCCCCTGGGAATGGCCCGCCTGGCACCCCGGCGAGGCCTGAGCGGTCTCCGTACGGCGGTCACGCTCCGCGCGGTGGTCGGGACTTCGTTACGCTGAGCGGGTGAGTGTAGATCACTTCTGGTGCCGCTTGCCGGGACAGGCCGTGGACACCTGTTCGCCGGAGGAACTCGGCCAACTCGTCCCCCGGGACACCGACGTCCGCTACGACCGGCTGGCCGCCGCCGGACTCGCCCTCGGGGTCCGGCGCACCGCCGTCCTGATGGAACTCGCACTCACCGAGAACGGCCTGCACCCCGACCCCGCCGCCCGGCTCCCCGTCTACGGCGGCGGGCCGCGCGAGTCCGGCACCGCGATGCCCGTGCTGCGCCCCGACCAGGTCGCGGCCGCCTCCGCGTTCCTGCGGGGCTCCGCGCTCGGCGAGCTCGTCCGCCAGCAGAACAGCGTGCTCGCCCGGACGGTCGCGCACCTCGGCTACCCGGCGCCCTGGTCCGAGGCGGCGGCCGCCCGGGTCGTCAACGACCTGCGCGAACTGCGGGACTTCTTCGCCGGCGCGGCGGCCGCCGGCGACGCGGTCGTCGTCCGGGAGGCGGAGTGAACGACGGAACGGCCGGCACGACGGGCACGGCGGGCACGACGGGCATGGCGGGCACGACGGGCATGGCCGACACGACGGGCACGACCCGCGCGGCCGGCACGACGGGGTACGGCGAAGCGGCCGAACAACTCGCCGTCCAGTACGAGAGCGTGAGCTTCGCGGAGGTCCACCGCGAACTGCTGCACCTCTACCCGCCGCCGCCCGCCGCCGTCCTCGACATCGGCGCCGGCACCGGCCGCGACGCCGCCGCCCTCGCCGCCCTCGGCCACCGGGTGGTCGCCGCCGAGCCGACCCCCGAACTCCGCGCCGTCGGCGAACGCCTGCACGCGGGGGCGGCCATCCGATGGGTCGCGGACGCGCTGCCCGGCCTGCCCCGGCTCGCCGCCGAAGGCGAGCGCTACGACCTCGTCCTGCTCACCGCCGTCTGGATGCACCTCGCCCCCGCCGAGCGCCCACCCGCCATGGACGCCCTCACCGCCCTCCTCGCCCCCGGCGGCCGCCTCGCCCTCACCCTCCGCCACGGCCCCGTCCCGCCCGGCCGCCGGATGTTCGACCTCCCGCCCGAGCCCACCGTCGCCCTCGCCGCCGAGCGCGGCCTGCGCCTGCTCCACCGCAGCGCCCGCCCCGACCTGCACGGGCGCGACGGGGTGCACTGGACGCTGCTGGTCTTCGAGCGGTAGTCCGCCTGGGGCAGGTCGCGGGCGGTGGTTCTTGCCTGCTGCCGGCCGGCGGCGGTCGCACGAGAAGTCGGAGCCGTCGACTTCCCGCGTGGTCCTACCGTGCGCCGAAGTCGACGGACCGGGACGGGCGGCGGCAGTAGGTTGTCCGGATGACCGAACAAGTGCCGCCCGGCGGCGTCGTGCTCGTTGCGGACGAACTGGACGCCCGGTGGGCGGACGCATGGCGGCCGGAACAGGCCGCGGAGCGGTTGGCCGGGGTCGGGGTGACCTGGTGCGTCGCGGCGGGGTGGGCGTTGGACCTGTTCCGGGGGCGGCAGTCGCGGCCGCACAGCGACCTGGAGATCGCGGTGCCCGCCGCGGGGTTCCCGGAGATGCGCGACCGCTTCCCCGAGTACGTGTTCGACGCGGTGGGTTGGGGCCGGGTCTGGCCCGCGGCGGGAGCCGACGTGTTGGCGGCCACGCACCAGACCTGGGCGCGGGATCCGGCGAACGGCCGGTTCCTGTTCGACGTCTTCCGCGAGCCGCACGCGGGCGGGACGTGGATCTGCCGGCGCGACGGGAGCCTGCGGCTGCCGTACGACGCGATCATCGAACGGACGGTGGACGGGAGCCCCTACCTGGTGCCCGAGGTGGTGCTGCTGTTCAAGGCGAAGGCCGCACGGCCCAAGGACCAGGCGGACTTCGAGGGTGTGCTGCCGTTGCTGGGCCAAGAGCGGCGGGACGTGCTCCGCGGGTGGCTGGGGCTCGTGCACCCGGGGCATCCGTGGCTGGCGCGGCTGGCCGAGTAGCACCGTCCGGTGGCGGTGGCGGTGGCCGCGCGAGAAGTCGGAGCCGTCGACTTGCCGCGCGGTCCTACCGTGCGCCGAAGTCCTCCTCGACGAGGCGGGTGGCCCAGCGGGTCAGGGCGGGGACGAGGGGCGGGTGGGTGAGGCCTGCGGCGGTGGCGAGGCGGTCGGCGGAGGCGGTGTCGTAGCGGTCCTCGGAGAGGAAGGTGAGGGTTTCCGGGTCGCTGCCGGTGAGGGCGCGGGGGAGGCGCCGGACGAGGCCGACGGGGATCAGGGCGCGGGGCGGGCGGACGTCGAGGTGGGTGGCGAGGAGGGCGATCAGGTCGGGGAGGTGGGGGGTTTCGGGGTCGAGGACGGTGTGGGCCGGGACGGGCGCGTGGCCGTGGTCGTGGTCGGGGACGGCGGCCAGGAAGCGGGCCAGGTGGTCGACGGTGACGACGGGCAGGAAGGTGCGCCGGGTGCCGGGCAGCAGGGGGAGGCGTCCGCGGTGGAGCAGGCGGACCAGCTGCGCCAGGCCGAGGTACTGGCCGGCCTCGCCGGTCCGTGAGTGGCCGATGACGCTGCTCGGGTTGACGGTGGTGAGCGGTACGCCGAGACGGGGCGCGGTGACCCGGACGGCGGCGTCGCCGAGCTGCTTGGAGGCCTCGTACGCGCCGAGGCGGGTGTAGAGCGCGGCCGTGGTGTGCTCCGGGAGCGGGTACTGCGGGTCCGGGTCGCGGCCGACGCGGTAGCCGGAGAGGTGGACCAGGCGGCGCAGCCGGGGGCGGGTGGCGGACCACCGCAGTGCGTGCAGGGCGCCCTGGACGTTCGGGGGTTCGGCCTGGGCGCGGGTGAGGCCGAAGTCGTAGCGGGCGGCGAGGTTGTGGATGTCGCGGACCTCGGTGAGCCGGGCGTCGTCCTCGGGGGAGAGGCCGAGGCCGGGGCGGGTGAGGTCGGCGCTGACGGTGGTCAGGGCGGTGTCGTCTGCGTCGTGGTGGCGCAGCCAGCGGCGGAGGGCGAGTGCGCGGTCGGTGTCGCGGACGGCGGCGGCCACGGGTTCGCCGCGGGTGAGGAGTTCGAGGGCCAGCCAGCGGCCGAGGAAGCCGGTGGCGCCGAGGACGAGCGTGCGGGGTGGCGGGGCGGACGTCATGCTGCGCTCCAGGACTCGGATTTCAGTAGCTGGGAATTCAGTAGACCGGTCTGCATATTTTTTGGGCCTGCGGAGGTGCGCCGCGCGAACGGCGGCGCGCCTCCGGCTACCTGTCGCGGTTGCCGGGCTTGCTGTGCCCGCCGCGCCTGCCCTGTTCGCCGTGCCTGCGCTGTTCGCCGTGCCTGCCGAGCAGCTGCCGGACGGCGTACCGGGCGTGGTCCAGCGGTTCGCGGCTGCGTCGGACGGAGGCGAGCAGGACGGCGCCCTCCAGCAGGGCGAGCACCTGACCGGCCGCGGTCTCGGCCTCGGCGGGACCGAAGCCCTCGGCCGCCAGTCGACCGGCGAGCACCTGCTGCCAACTCCCGTACACCTCGGCGCAGACGGTCCGCAGCGGCTCGTTGGTGCCCGCCGTCTCCAGGGCGACGGTCGCGATCGGGCAGCCGCTGGTGTAGTCGGACTCCGCCAGGCGTGCGGCGAAGGCCTCGACGAGCCGTTCCGCGAGGGCGGCGGTGTCGGCGCCCTCGGCCGCGAGTGCGGCGAGCAGCGCCTCGACCTCCTGGCCGGCCTCGGTGAGCGCGGCCGCCACCAACTGGTCCTTGCCGCCGGGGAAGTGGAAGTAGAGCGAGCCGCGGGGCGCGCCGGTGGCGGCCACGATCCGGTTCAGGCCCGTCCCGAAGTAGCCCTGCGCCTCGATCAGTTCCCTGGTGCCGGCGATCAGCCGGGCCCGGGTCTCCTCGCCCTTGACTCCCATGCGGCGATAGTAGACCGGTCTGCATATTCTGTCGACGCCGGGTTGACGCGACGTCAGGGACGGGTCAGCAGCGCACCGCGGGCGGGTATCCCGTCCAGCGCAGCTCCTCGGGCAGGTGGCTCTGATCGTTCAGCAGCAGGACGGCGGGCGGCCGGCCGGGTGCGTAACGCAGCACGGTCAGGCCCGCGTTGGCGGCGTTGACCCCGAGCCAGCGCCAGTCCGGGGCGTCCAGGGCCTGCCGGACCAGCCAGCCGACCAGGAAGGCGTGGGTGACGACCAGCTCGTGCCGGTCCTCGCCGCCCGCCACCGGCCCGGTGAACCGCTCGACCGCCCGCTGCGCCAGCACCGCCCCGCTCCCGGCCTCCTCCGCCGTGGTGCCCGCGAGGAAGTCCAGCAGGAAATCGGCACTGTCCTCGGGCAGTTCGGACCGCGCCGGCAGGTACGGAACGAAGTCCCCGGCCTCCTCGCACACCGCCGGCGGCACGCCGTCCAGCTGCTCCGCGACCAGCCGCGCGGTCTCGGTGGCCCGGGGCAGCGGGCCGTGGTGCAGCGCCGTGATCGGCCGGCCGGCGAGCCGGCGGCCCAGCAGGACGGCCTGCCGGCGTCCGGCGTCGGTGAGCCCGCTGTCGTCCGTGTGCGCGGCTTCGCCGTGACGGGCCAGGTAGAGGTAGCGGGTGGCGAGATCGGTCATGCGTCGGGACTCCTCGACGGTTGTCGGTGTCGGTGTCGGTGTCGGTGTCGGTGTCGTTGTTCGTTGTCGTCCCGAAACGACGAGCGCCGCGTCGCGGCCGGTTCCGGCCCCGAAGCCGGCGTGCTCAGCCGGTTTCTCAGCCGGTGGCGGCCGCCGCGGTGTGGGCCTCGTCCAGCAGCGCCAGCTCCTCGGCCGACAGCCGCAGCGCGCCGGCGGCGATGTTGTCCTCCAGGTGCGCCACATCGCCCGTGCCCGGGATGGCCAGGACGTGCGGGCCGCGGTGCAGCGTCCAGGCCAGCCGCACCTGCGCGGTGCTCACCCCGCGCGCCTCGGCCACCGCCCGCACCGCGGTCGGCTCCGCCACCCCTGCGCCGTACTGCCGCCCGGCACCGGCGATCGCGTAGAAGGGGACGAAGGCGACGCCCTGCTCGCCGCAGAGCCGCAGCACCTCGTCCTGCCGGGGCGGGCCGCCGATGCCGTACGGGTTCTGCACGCAGACCACGGGCGCGATGCTCTGCGCCTCGGCGAGCTGGTGCGGGTGGACGTTGGACAGGCCGAGGTGGCGGATCAGCCCGGCCTGCCGCAACTCGGCCAGCGCGCCGAAGCGTTCGGCCACGGAGTCGGTGCCGACGATCCGCAGGTTGACCAGGTCGAGGTGGTCGCGGCCGAGCTGGCGCAGGTTCTGCTCGACCTGGGCGCGCAGCCGCTCGGGGGTGCGGGCGTGCTCCGCCCACGTGCCGTCGAGGTTGCGGGCCGAGCCGACCTTGGTGGCGATCACCACGTCGTCCCGGTACGGCGCGAGCGCCCGGTTGATCAGCTCGTTCGCGGAGCGCAGCGGGGAGAAGTAGAAGGCGGCGGTGTCGATGTGGTCGACGCCGAGCTCGACCGCGCGGCGCAGCACCCGCAGGGCCTGCTCGCGGTCGCGCGGCACGGCGTGCGGGACGAGTGCGGGGCCGGTCTGCGGCAGGCGCATCGAGCCGAAGCCGATGCGGTGGACGACGAGGTCGCCGAGGGTCCAGGTGCCGGAGGCGGCGGCGGTCACGGGAGCGGCGGGCGTGGCGGGCGTGGCGGGGGGCGGGGTGGTCTCCGTGGTCATGTCCGTCATGATCGCCAGAGCGCTAGCCTGACCGCCAACGATTCGAACATGTCTGAATCCACGGGGGTGGGGACTTGGCGGCCGAGCTGCTGTTCACGGCGGGCGACCTGGCGCGGATGCGCTTCGCGGTGTCGCCGATGTGGGAGGTCGGCCCGAGCCTGCGGCTGCTCGGCTCGGGGCTCGCCCACGCCGTCCACCGCCCCTGGGTGGAGCAGGTGCGGCCCCGGTTGGCCGCGCTCGGCCCGGCGTACGCGCTGCTCGCCGAGCTGGTCCCGCCCGCCGGGTACGTGCCGGACTTCATCAACCCGGCCCCGGCCGGCCCCGCCCCGACGCTGGCGCAGGAGCTGGCGGTGATCCGGGCCACCCCGGCCGAGCAGGTGCGTCGCGACCTCGACCGGCTGCGGGACGACCGCGGCCGGCTCGGCCCCCGGCTGCGCGCGCTGCACGGCGACCCGGCGGGCGGGCTGGCCCGGCTCACCGAGGCGGTCGAGGCGTACTGGGAGCTGGCGCTCGCCCCGTACTGGGCGCGGATCCGCGCCGTCCTGGACGCGGACGTGCTGCACCGCGCCCGGCAGGCCGCCGAGCACGGCGCCGCGAGGGTGCTGAACGACCTGCACGCCGAACTCCGGTGGACGGAGGACACCCTGCGGCTGCGCCACCGCAACCGCCCGCTGCCGGGCCGGTCCGCCGGGGCGGGCCTGCTGCTGATCCCGTCCGCCTTCACCGGCCCGGCGCTCTACACCCGCCTCACCGCGCCGGACCCGCTGCAGCTCGCCTACCCGGCGCGCGGGACGGGCACGCTGTGGGAGACCGCCCCGGCGGCCGGCACCGAGGCGCTGGCCGCCGTCCTCGGCCGCTCCCGCGCCCGCCTGCTGACGGAGCTGGCGGCCCCGGCGTCCACGACCGAGCTCGCGCAGCGCACCGGGCTCTCGCCGTCGGCGGTGTCGCAGTACCTGACCGCCCTGCGGGACGCCCGGCTGGTCAGCGCCCACCGGGCCGGGCGGTCGGTGCTGTACGCGCGGACGGCGTCGGCGGAGGCGTTGCTGGCACCGCTGGCGAAGGGCTGATGATCGGTTCCTCCGCCTACCGTAATGTCAGCTCACTCCCCGGATGTCGGGGTCCGGATCCGCCTCGACGGCCGTAGCGTGCGGGGCATGACACCCATGCGGCAGCCCCAGCACCCCCGCCGTCGCCGGACCGGCCCCGTGGCCGCGCTGCTCGGGGCCGCCCTCGGCGCCGTCGCGCTCACCGGGGCACCCCTGCCGTCGGCCGCCCCGGCGTCCGACACCCCGCTGCGCCCGGCCGGCGCGCCGCCGACCGTGTACGCGCACCGCGGCGCCTCCTCCGCCGCCCCCGAGAACACCCTGGTGTCCGACGAGGTGGCCCGCCGGGCCGGCGCCGAGTGGATCGAGGACGACGTCCAGCCCAGCAAGGACGGCGTCCCGTACGTGCTGCACGACGACACCGTGGACCGCACCACCGACGGCACCGGCCGCATCCGGGACCTGACCGCCGCACAGCTGGACGCCCTGGACGCCGGCTCCTGGTTCGCCCCGTCCTACGCGGGCACCCGACTGCCCACGCTGGCCGCCCAGCTGGAGGACCTGCGCACCCGCGGCGGCAAGCTGCTGCTGGAGATCAAGGGGCCGCACACCCGGGAGGAGGTCGCCCGGATCGTGCGGGAGGTGCACGACCACGGCATGACCGACCGGGTCCTCGTCCAGAGCTTCGAGGTGGACGCGCTGCGCCTCACCCGCGAACTGGCCCCCGAGCTGCCGCTCGCCCTGCTCCGCTCCACCCTGGACGCCGACCCGGTCGCCACCGCCCGCGACCTCGGGCTGGCCGCCTACCACCCCTCGGACGACGCGCTCTCCGCGCGCCCCGGCGTGCTCCGGGAGCTGCACGCCGCCGGGGTCGCCGTCAACGTCTGGACGGTCGACCGGCCCGCCCGCTGGAAGGCCCTCGCGGCCGCCGGGGTGGACGGCATCATCACCAACCGCCCGGCGGAGCTGGCCGGTTGGAAGGCCGCCCGGCCGCCGTCCGGTGCCGTCGGTCAGGCCGCCGGTCCGTGAGGCTACCGCTCCGTGAGGCCGCCCACGGCCGGGTGAATCCCCCCTCCGCGGGCCGGTCCGACAGACCGCCGGGGCCGCAGCCGGACCCGGCGCGCCGGGCGGGCAGAGCGCTCTGCCAGAGTGCGGGTATGACGATTGCGACCCTTCGCTGCGCCGTCCTGGACGACTTCCAGGGCGTCGCCACCAGCTTCGCCGACTGGTCCCCGGTCACCGACCGGGTCGCGGTGACGGCCTTCAAGATGCACTTCGGCACGGAGAAGGAACTGGCCGACGCACTGGCGGACTTCGACATCGTGGTCACCCTGCGCGAGCGGGTGGCCTTCCCGGCCTCGCTGTTCGCCCGGCTGCCGAAGCTCAGGCTGCTGGTCGCCTCCGGCATGCGGAACTCGGTGATCGACCTCGCGGCCGCCGAGGCGCACGGCGTGACGGTCTGCGGCACGGCCAGCTCCGGCACCCCGCCGGTCGAACTGACCTGGGCGCTGCTGCTCGGACTCGCCCGCGGCATCGTGGCGGAGAACACCGCGCTGCGCGCGTGCGGGCCCTGGCAGAGCACCGTCGGCGCCGACCTGCACGGGCGGGTGCTCGGCGTGCTCGGCCTCGGCCGGATCGGCAGCGCGGTCGCCAGGGTCGGGCTGGCCTTCGGCATGGACGTCGTCGCCTGGAGCCGGAACCTGACCGACGAGCGGGCCGCCGAGGCGGGCGTGCGCCGGGCGGCGACCAAGGAGGAACTGCTGAGCGGCAGCGACTTCGTCTCGGTCCACCTCGCGTCGAACGAGGGCACCCGGGGGCTCGTCGGCGCGGCCGAACTCGCCCTGATGAAGCCCGGGGCCTACCTGGTCAACACCTCCCGGGCGGCCGTCGTCGACCAGGACGCGCTGCTCGACGCGCTCGCCGGGGGCACGATCGCGGGCGCCGCCGTGGACGTCTTCGACACCGAGCCGCTGCCCGCCGACCACCCGATGCGCAGCGCGCCCCGGCTGCTGGCCACCCCGCACCTGGGGTACGTCTCGCAGGACAACTACCGGCGCTACTACGGCGAGGCGGTGGAGGACATCGCGGCCTTCCTGGCGGGCGAACCGATCCGCCGGCTGGGCTGACGCCTCCGCCGTCCGCGGCGTCCCGGCTCGCATACTGACCGCATGGGTGACGGCATGACGGACCGCATGGTCGGCGGCACGGCCGATGGCACGGCCGATGGCACGGCTGACGGTACGACGGGCGGGGGCGGGGGCGGGGGCGGGGGCGGGAGCGGGGGCGGGGGCGGCGGGGACGGTGGCCGGGGCACGGGCCGCCGCGGGGTGCTGCGGGCGGGCGCGGCGGTGCTGCTGGGTGCGGTGGCGGGCTGCACGAGCGGGAGCAAGCCGCGGGCGACGGGCCCGGGGTCGGGCACACCGTCACCCGGGACACCGACCGGTACGGCGACACCCGCCGCCACGCCGGCGCCCACGGCCGCCGCCACCCCGCTGCCGCAGCCGCCGCTGTGGCAGCCCGGCCCGTCCGAGGTCCAGCCCGACGTGAAGCGCCGCGCCGTCGAGCTGGTCGCCGCGCTGGGCGCCTGGCCGCCCGGCGGGCAGGGCGTGGAGGCGGCCCGGGCCCGGGTGGCGGCGCTCGGGCTGCCACCCGCGCTGGCCGACCAGGCGGGCCCGCTGGCGCCGCCGGCGGTGGAGGCGAGCCTGGAGGTGATCGTCGCCCAGTACGGGGGGATCCTGGCCGACTCGGCGAGCGTGCTGGTGGTGTGCCGGCAGTGGACCCGGGGCGCGGACGGCTCGGTGGTCGAGGGCGGCACCACCGTGGACGTCCGGCTGAGCCGGGCCGAGCCGCGCTGGACCGTCACCGAGCTGCACCCGGGCGTCGCGGGCCCGGCCGCCGCCGCACCGCCCCCGGCGGTCGCCCGGGTGCTGGCCGAGCCGAGGATCGAGCTGCCGCCCGAGGCGGCCGCCGACCTGCGCAGCGGCACCGTCCACGACAGCGCGCTGGAGGCGATGCTGCGGCTGGCCGGCCCGTACACGCTGTCGGTGAGCGTGGTGCGGACCGGCCACCCGCTGCTCGTCTTCGGGACGACCCGGCCCAGCGACCATCCGCTGGGCCGGGCCTTCGACGTCTGGCGGATCGACGGCATGGCCGTGGTGGATCCGGCGACGCCCCGGCTGCTGATCGAGTCCTTCATGCGGGACGCGGCCGCCGCCGGTTCGTACAACGTGGGCGGTCCGGTGGCGGTCGCGGGCGCCGGGAACCGGTTCTTCACCGACGACACCCACCACGACCACTGCCACGTCGGGTTCGACCACTAGACGCGGTGCGCGGTGCGTCAGTTGACGTTGACGCCGCTCCAGGCCGCGGCGACGGCCTTGTACTCGGTGCTGGTCGCGCCGTAGAGGTCCTTGGCGGCGTTCAGCGAGGCGGCACGGGCGCCCTTGTAGTTGGTGGTGGAGGTCATGTAGACGGTCAGTGCGCGGTACCAGATCTTGGCGATCTTCTGGTTGCCGATGCCGGTCACCGTGGAGCCGTTGCAGGTGGGGCTGTTGTAGGTGATGCCGTTGATGGTCTTGCTGCCGCTGCCCTCGCTGGCCAGGTAGAACCAGTGGTTGCCGACGCCCGAGGAGTTGTGCACGTCCAGCTTGCCGACCGAGCTGCTCCAGCAGTCGGCCGAACGGCCGTCCAGCGAGGGCTTGTCGAAGCGGCGCAGCCACGGCGGGGTGGACTGGTCGCTGAACAGGTAGTCGGGGGTGTCGACCTTGTTGTTGGCGTACCACTCGACCATCGTGCCGAAGATGTCGCTGGTGGACTCGTTGAGGCCGCCGGACTCGCCGCTGTAGCGCAGGTTGGCGGTGGCGCTGGTGACGCCGTGGGTCATCTCGTGGCCCATGGTGTCGAGGTCGACCTGCTCGGGGTCGGTGGTGCCGTCGCCGTCGCCGGTCATCATGCAGAAGCAGGAGTCGGACCACTGGGCGTTGTCCCAGTTGGTGCCGACGTGGACGAAGACGGTGGCGCCCTTGCCGTCGTTCTTGATGCCGTTCCGGCCGAAGGTGTTCTTGTAGTAGTCGTACGTCCAGGCGGTGTTGGCGTGGGCGTCGACGGCCGCGGTGGAGCGGTCGGTGGAGAACTTCTTGCCGTCGCCCCAGACGTTGGTGGCGCTGGTGAAGGCGGTGCCCGAGGAGGCCTTGACCGAGCTGGACGAGAGGTTGTGCGCGTCCTTGGTGACGTGGCCGCGGACCGGGTCGGTCAGGGTGTAGCCCCCGCTGACCGGGGTGGTGTCGATGCCGATCGTGCCGGTGTACTCGGAGTTGCCGGTGCCGGAGGCCTGGTGCTCGGCGTCGTAGGACTCGATCTGCTCACCGGTGGTGGCGTCGGTGACGACGACCTTGCCGGTCGGCTCGCCGTGCTCGCCGCTGCCCTCGACGGTGGTGCGCCAGGCGAGGCGGGGCGTGCCGTCGGCGGCCCAGACGACCAGCTCGGGGGTGCTGACGGCGTCCCGGACGCCGGGGGCGGCGGAGAGGGCGTCGGCGGCGCCGGACTGGGCGGGCACCTTGGGCACGGTCGACTTCACGGCGGCGTCGTGGGCGGCCGCGCGCGAGGTGTCCTTCAACTTGCCCTTGGCGTCCTGGTGGACGACCAGGTCGCCGCCGACCACCGGCAGGCCCTGGAAGGTGCGGTCGAAGCGCACGTGGGAGGTGCCGTCGGCGTCGAGCACGACGTCCTTGAGCACGAGGTCCTGGCCGGAGCCGAACCCGAAGACCGCCGCGTTGTGGGCGACGTTGGCGCGGGCCTGGGATATCGCGGCCTCGCGCGGGTTGGGCGCGGCGGAGGCCGTGGCGGCCGGGACGGTCGCGCCGGCGAGGGCGGCGACGACCGCGATGGCTCCGGCCACGCGGGCACGGCGGAAGGAGGACGTGGGGGTCACTCTGACTCCAGTGGGGGTTAGCTGCAGGGAAAGGAGCTGCGTCAGAGATTGACGGCGGTCAGTCAGATTCAGCTAGAGGAAAGGTCATAACTTTGCCAAGTTGTGTCCTTGGATGGTCAAAAATGATCAGAAGTTAACAAGCGCTCTACAGTGCCGTCGTGACGATCGACTACGTGCGGCGCGGCCCGCTCACCGACCCCGAACTCGACGTCGGGCTGTCGGCGCTGTGAAACCCGCGCGCCCGGCCCGGACAGGCCCTACGCTCTCGGTCCATGGACGGATGGGTGGGGGCCTGGACCGGCGGCCGGGCCGCGGTCCACGTGGGCGACGTCGCTGACTTCAACGCGCAGTTCTTCGCCCCCGGCATGGACGCGGCGCAGCGCCTGCGCCGGCTGCGGCAGGCGCACCACTACGCCTGCCTCGCCGTGGGCTACAGCCCCGAACCGGCCCTGCTGGTGCTGCCCGCCGAGGTCGCCCCGGAGTGGACCGACTGGCTGGCCCGGGAGTTGGCCTGGGGCCCGGTCGAGGTGCACAGCGGCGTGGCACCGGACCGCACCGTGGCCGAAGCGCTCGCCGCCCGCCCCGCGCTGACCGCGCGGATCGCCGACTCCGGCCGCCCGGTGGTGGGGTGGGGGCGGACGCCGGCCCAGGGGGAGGGGCCCGAGCTGGCCGCCGTCCGCCGCTACGAGTCCAAGGCCGCCGCGCACGACCTGTTCGCCGCCCTCGCCCCCGGGCACCCGGGCATCCGCCTGCCGGGCCAGGAGCGCCCGGGCGGCCGGCGCCGGGCCGCCCGCCGGCTGACCGCCCGCGCCGCCCGGGGGCTGACCACCGTCGTGAAGAGCCCCTACGGCGTCGGCGGCTACGGCACCGTCGTGGTCGAGCCCGCCGACCTGTTCGCCGCGGGCGGCGGCCGAGCCCTGCTGCGGCGCCTGACCCGCACCGAAGTCCTGCCACCGGACGGCGCGTTGCTGCTGGAGGAGCACGTCTCCCCGGGCCCGGCCGCCCGGCTGCGCGACCTCACCTACGACGCCGTGGTCGGCGAGGACGGCACCGTCCACCCCGTCGGCGCGGGCGCCATGGACGTGGCCGGCACCCGCTACCAGGGCGTCACCGTCGGCCCCGGCGCGGTGCCGCAGGGCGCCGCCGAGACCGCCCGCCGCTTCACCCTGGCCGTGGGCGAGCGGCTGGCCGCCGACGGCTACCGCGGCTGGTACGACGTCGACTTCGTCACCGACCGCGAGCGCCGGCTCGCCCCCACCGAGATCAACCTGCGGCTCACCGGCCCGGCCGTCGCCTTCGTGCTGGCCGCCCGGCTCGACGCGGTCCGCGGACCGGGCCACCTGGTGCGCACCCTGGACGGCATGCCGCTCGGCGCCCGGCTCGCCCCGGAGGCGCTGCACGACCACCTGCAGCGGCTGCGGCCGCGCTGCGCCCGGCTCGGCGTCACCCTGCTGCCGCTGATCCCGACGGCCTGCCACGAGCCGGAGCCCGCCGTCGGACTCGCCCTCGCCGGGCCGGACGCCGAGGCACTGGACGCGGCCGAGGCGCTGGTCACCGCCGCCAACCACGGGCTGGCCGGCATGTTCGAGGCGCTCAGGTGAAGCGCCGTCACACACGGCCCGCCGGCACCACCCTGACCGCCGTCACCCCTGTTCGTCACCCGCGGCCCGCCGTCACCCCTTCCCGACCGGTGGGCGCCAGACCACGAACCGCACCAGCACCAGCGCCGCGAGCATCAGCGGGATGTTGAACGCGAACACCAGCGCCGTCTCCCGGGGCCAGTCGGTGGCCCTGGTGATCCGGTAGAGGTTGTCCTGCGGCCACCAGTTGACCAGCAGCCAGGCGATCGCCACATGGGTCAGCGCCGACAGCCGGTGCGGCCTGCCCAGCCGCAGCACGGCCTCGAAGCCGACGCAGAAGTAGGCGAACCCGGCGCCGAAGGCCAGGTTCTCGCAGAGGTACAGCAGCCGGAAGAAGCTGCTGTAGGGGGCGGGGACACCGGTGAGGTCGGTCGAGCCAGGGAAGAGTATGTCGGTCGTCACCCACGCGCCCCCGGCGAACAGCAACACGCACAGGACCGCCGCGCAGCCGTTCGGGAAGCCCGCTTCGCCGGCGGAGCCGCCGCCGGCCTTGCCACCACCCTTGCGGGACCCGGCCTTCGCCGAACGCGCCGCCGGGCGCGGGGCGGTGTGCTCCGGCGGGGCGGGCAGCGGCAGAGCCGTGCGGTTCAGCTTGCCCGCCCGGGTGCGCGGCAGCTCGGACACCGGGACGACCGCCGCGGGCGCCTCCCCGGCCGGCAGCTCCGCCGCCAGGTACTGCGAGAGCGACCAGCCGTCCACGCCGTCGGCCACGGGCGCCGCCACCGCGTAGCCGACCAGCCGGCGCTGCCCCGGTTGCAGGTCCACCTCCACCACGGCGGCCTCCCGCACCGCCGGGTGCGAGCGCAGCACGCCCTCGGCCCGGGCCGCCGCGACCACCCGGGAGACCACCGACCCCTTGCGGGCCTGCGGGACCGGCCCGAGCACGTTCGCGGCCCGGCCGACGAACTCCAGCACGCCGTCCGGGCGCAGCCGCCCGATGTCCCCGGTCAGCAGCACCCGCCCGTCCGGGTCGAAGTCCGCCCGGACGAAGCGGCGCCCGGTCTCCTCCGGCCGGTCGAGGTAGCCGCGGGTCAGGCCGGCGCCGCCGATCGCGATCTCCCCGGCCGACCCGGGCTCGGCGGGGGTGCCGTCCGGGCCGAGCACGTACACCCGCGTCCCGGGGAAGGGGCGGCCCACCAGCGAGAGCCGCTCGGCGCCGTCGGCGGCGGCCGCGCCCCGCACGTCGAAGTAGGTGCTGTCCACGGTGGCCTCCGCCAGGCCGTACACGTTCAGCACCCGGGTGTGCTCGCCGAGCAGCCGCTGCAGGTGCAACTGCTCGTCCAGGTACCACTTCTCGGCGCCCACGGTGAGCAGCCGCACCCCGGGCAGGCCCTCGCCGGTCTCCGCCAGCCGGGCCGTCAGCCGGCGCGCGGTGCGGACGTTCAGCTCCAGGACGGTGATCCGCTCGGCGGCCACCAGGGCGGGCAGCGCGCCGAGGTCGACGGTGCGGTCCAGGGTGAGGTTGAACGGCGTGACCACCAGGGTGGCGCCGGTGCCCAGCGCGCGGACCCAGTCGGCGGTGAAGACGTCGAACTCCAGGCTCGCCGTCTGCAGGACCCGGTCCTCGGCGGTCAGCCCGTACACCTCGCGCCAACCCTCGTACGCCGCCAGCAGGTTGCGGTGCTCGACCAGCGCGCCGACGGGCAGGCCGGTGGAACCGGAGGTGTAGAAGACGCAGGCCGTGTCCTCCGGCGCGACCTCGGGCGGCTCGAACGGCGCCACCGCGGGCGCTGCCGTGTCGACGCAGACCGGCGCCGCTCCGCTCGCGTCCGCCAGCCGCACCCGGTGGACCTCCTCGGTCACCACCACGTCCGGCGCCGCGTCGGCCAGCACGTGCCGCAGCAGCGCGTCCGGCGCGCTCGGCTCCAGCGGCACGTACGCCGCGCCGGCCTTCAGCACCGCCAGCAGCGCCACGTACACCTCGGTGCCCCGGCCCAGCGCCACCGCCGCCCGGCCACCCGGGGCCAGGCCGTGCTCCGCCAGCACGGCGGCCAGCCGCCGCGCCCGACCGTCCAGCTCCCCGTACGTCAGCTCGTGCCGGCCGCAGCGCACGGCCACCGTCGCCGGCGCCTCGCGCGCCTGCCGTTCGACCAGCCCGTGCAAGGTCAGGGCCCGCTCGGTGTCCACGCTCATCCTGCCTCCCCCTCGTCCCCTCGGAGGCACGATCCTCCTCCCAACTCCCCTCGGGCAACAGGGTTCTGGCGGGTCCACCCTTCGGACGCCCACCCCCCGCCCCGGGCCGACGGTTGTACTCTGCACGCGGACGGACCGCGCCGGGCCCGTCCGGTGCCGTGATCGGAGACCCACCCCATGAGCCAGCCCTTCGACGGCCCGCTGCTGCGCACCCGGGACGTGGACGTCGTGCGCGACGGCCGGTACCTGCTGCGCGGGATCACCCTGGAGATCCGGCCCGGCGAGCACTGGGCGCTGCTCGGCCCCAACGGGGCGGGCAAGTCCACCCTGCTCGCCCTGCTCGGCGCCGTCTCCCACCCCACCCACGGCGAGGTCGACGTGCTCGGCCGCCGGCTCGGCCGGGTCGACATCCGCGAGCTGCGCGCCCACCTCGGGCACGTCAACCCGCGCCACCCGCTGCGCTCGCCGCTGACCGTCCGGGAGGTCGTGCTCACCGGTCACACCAACACCATCGAGCCGGAGCTGCACCGCAAACCGGCCCCGGAGGTGCTGGAGCGGGCCGAGCGGCTGATCGAGACGCTCGGCATGAGCGCGATGGCCGAGGCGCCGTGGACCACCCTCTCCCAGGGCGAGCGCGGCCGGGCCCTGATCGCCCGCGCCCTGATGCCCAGCCCCCGCCTGCTGCTGCTCGACGAACCCGCCACCGGGCTGGACCTCACCGCCCGCGAGCTGCTGCTGGACAGCCTGGACCTGCTGCGCCACCAGCACCCGGACCTGGCCAGCGTGCTGGTCACCCACCACCTGGAGGAACTGCCGGAGAGCACCACCCACGCCCTGCTGCTGCGCGGCGGGGAGTGCGTGGCGGCCGGGCCGGTGGACGAGGTGATGACCACCGAACTGATCAGCGAGACCTTCGGTCACCCGATCCGGATCGGCCGTCACGAGGGCCGCTGGAGCGCCCGGGCGGCGGCCCGTCGCACACCGGGAAGGTAACGGTTCAGGGGGTGGGTGTAGACGCTGGGACATCCATACGTAAGGTATGCCTTAGCTAACGACGGGGCCCGCCCCCGCCGACCCCCGCACTGCCGTGGCACACCCATGCCCTTTTCCGTTGGAGCACCCATGTCCGCCCGTCGCCGTTCCACCGCAGCAGTGCTGCTCACCCTCGCCGTGGCGACCGCTACCCTGGCCGGCTGCTCGTCCAAGAAGGACGACAAGGCGGGCTCCTCCGACGCCGTCAAGGTGAACGCCGGCGACAGCGCGTGCGAGGTCTCCAAGACCACCTTCCCGGCCGGCCACGTCGTGCTGGAGATCAGCAACAAGGGCTCCAAGACCACCGAGGTCTACGTCTACGGCGACGGTGACAAGATCATCACCGAGCGCGAGAACATCGGCCCCGGCACCAAGGCCAGCATCAACGCCGAGATCAAGGCCGGCTCGTACGAGATCGCCTGCAAGCCCGGCATGGTCGGCGACGGCATCCGCCAGAAGATCACCGTGACCGGCGAGGGCGGCAGCGCCGCGCCCGCCGACCCGCGCCTGGCCGCCGCCGTCGCCTCCTACCGCACGTACGCCCAGGAGCAGGCCGACGCCACCATCCCGGCCGTCCAGGCCTTCGCCGACGCGATCAAGGCCGGCGACCTGGAGAAGGCCAAGTCGCTGTACGCGGCCTCGCGCACCGGCTGGGAGCGCACCGAGCCGGTCGCCGAGAGCTTCGGCGACGTCGACCCCAAGACCGACACCCGCGAGGACAAGGTCGAGGCCGGCCAGCAGTGGACCGGCTGGCACAAGCTGGAGAAGTCGCTCTGGGCCGACGCCAGGATCGGCGACGACGAGAAGAAGCTCGCCGACCAGCTGGTGGCCGACCTCAAGGACTGGCAGGCGAAGATCCCGTCCGCCGAGATCACCGCGACCAGCATGGCCAACGGCGCCAAGGAGCTGCTGGACGAGGTCGCCACCAACAAGATCACCGGCGAGGAGGACCGCTACAGCCACACCGACCTGGCCGACTTCCAGGCCAACGTCGAGGGTGCGCAGAAGGCCTACGAGCTGCTGAAGCCGGTCGCCTCCGAGAAGGACGCGGACCTGGCCAAGACGCTGGACTCCGAGTTCGCCTCCATCAACGCCCTGCTCGCCAAGTACAAGCAGGCCGACGGCACCTTCACCTCCTACGACAAGGTCACCGAGGCCGAGCGCAAGGCCTTCTCCGACGCGGTCAACTCGCTGGGCGAGCCGCTGTCGAAGCTGGCCGCCGCCGTGGTCGCCAAGTAACCCGACCCGCACCACCGGCAGCACCACCCACTCCACGACGCCGTGGCGGCCCGCACCGGCCGCCACGGCATCGGTGAGTCGGCGCACAGCCGTACAGCACCACCGCAGTCGAACACCCCGAGCAGTTCAGTACCGAGAAGGGCCCGCCCGCCGATGGACGCCGAGAACGAGCAGCAGAACGGAACGCCGGCCACCGCCGACGCCACCGCCACCGACGCCACCGCGACCAAGGGCGCGGTCAGCCGGCGCGCCGTCATCGGCTGGGCCGGCGCGGGCGTCGCGCTCGGTGCCGCCGCCGTCGGCTCGGTCGCCGCCGCCACCAAGCAGGACGACGCCGCCCCCGCGGCCGCCGCCGCCCCGGCCGGCGCCGAGGTGCCGTTCTACGGCGACCACCAGGCCGGCATCGCCACCCCGGTCCAGGACCGCCTGCACTTCGCCGCCTTCGACGTCTCCGAGAAGGCCACCCGCGAGTCGCTGGTCAAGATGCTCAAGGAGTGGACCAAGGCGGCCGCCGCGATGACCGGCGGCCGCGAGGTCGGCACCGGCGCCGCCACCGGCCTGCCCGAGGCGCCGCCGGACGACACCGGCGAGGCCCTCGGCCTGCCCGCCTCCCGGCTCACCCTCACCATCGGCTTCGGCCCGAGCCTGTTCGAGAAGGATGGCGTGGACCGCTTCGGCCTGCAGGCCAAGCGCCCCGAGGCCCTGATCGACCTGCCGGGCTTCAAGGGCGACAAGCTGGACCCGCTGCGCAGCGGCGGCGACATCTGCGTCCAGGCCTGCGCCGACGACCCGCAGGTCGCCGTGCACGCGATCCGCAACCTGGCCCGCATCGGCATGGGCACCGTCGGCATCCGCTGGTCCCAGCTCGGCTTCGGCAAGACCTCGTCCACCACCCCGGACGCGCAGACCCCGCGCAACCTGATGGGCTTCAAGGACGGCACCCACAACATCGCGGGCACCGACACCGGGAAGCTCACCGACCACGTCTGGGCCGCCCCCGGCGACGGCCCCGAGTGGATGACCGGCGGCTCCTACCTGGTCGCCCGGCGGATCCGGATGCACATCGAGACCTGGGACCGCACCTCGCTCAAGGAGCAGGAGGACGTGTTCGGCCGCACCAAGGGCGAGGGCGCCCCGTACGGCAAGGCCAAGGAGCACGACGCGCCCGACCTCAAGGCGATGCCCGCGGACTCGCACGTCGCGCTCGCCCACCCGGACGCCAACAACGGCCTGATGATCCTGCGCCGCGGCTTCTCCTTCACCGACGGAACCGACGGCCTCGGCCGCCTGGACGCCGGCCTGTTCTTCCTCGCCTACCAGCGCGACACCCGCAAGGCCTTCGTGCCGCTGCAGACCCGCCTGGCGTCGAGCGACAAGCTCAACGAGTACATCCAGCACGTCGGATCCGCCCACTTCGCCTGCCCGGCGGGCGTGCGCAAGCCGGGGGAGTGGTGGGGCCAAGCCCTGTTCGGCTGACCCGCCGCCACCCCCGTACGTACCACCTCTTCACCCCCCAGGAGCCCGCGTGTTCGGCAACTACCTGATCGGCCTGCGCGAAGGCCTCGAAGCCAGCCTGGTCGTCTGCATCCTGATCGCCTACCTGGTCAAGACCGAGCGCAAGGACAAGCTGCCGCCGGTCTGGCTCGGCGTCTGCGCCGCCGTGGTGCTCTCGATGGCGTTCGGCGCGGTGCTGCAGTTCGGCTCCTCGCAGCTCACCTTCGAGGCCCAGGAGGCGCTCGGCGGCTCGCTGTCGGTCATCTCGGTCGGCCTGGTGACGTGGATGGTGTTCTGGATGCGGCGCACCGCCCGACACCTGAAGACCGAGCTGCACGGCAAGCTGGACGCGGCGCTCGCGATGGGCACCACGGCCCTGGTGGTCACCTCCTTCCTGGCCGTCGGCCGCGAGGGCCTGGAGACCGCGCTGTTCATCTGGTCGGCCGTGCAGGCCACCGGCGACGGCTGGAACCCGCTGATCGGCGCCGCCCTCGGCCTGCTCACCTCGGTGGTGCTCGGCTGGCTCTTCTACCGCGGCGCGCTGAAGATCAACCTGGCCAAGTTCTTCACCTGGACCGGCGCCATGCTGGTCGTCGTCGCGGCCGGCGTCCTCGCGTACGGCGTGCACGACCTCCAGGAGGCCGGCTGGCTGCCCGGCCTGCACAGCCTGGCCTTCGACATCTCCAGCACCATCCCGAAGGACAGCTGGTACGGCACCCTGCTGAAGGGCGTGTTCAACTTCCAGCCCGACCCGACGGTGCTGCAGCTGGTCGTCTGGCTGCTCTACCTCGCCCCGACCCTGGCCGTCTTCTTCAACGTCCTCGGCGGCGACAAGAGCAAGCCCGCCCGGCCCGTCACGGCCGAGCCGGCCGCCTGACCCGGCAGCCCGACCCGACAGTCCGACCCCACCACCGCCCCGCCCGGCTCCCGCCGGGCGGGGCGGTTTCGTCATGGGTGCGTCACAGCCGGAACCGGTCCGGTCGTGGGCGGCGTACTCGGGGGTGGAAACACCGACCGTTCACCCGTGGGGGGACCATGACCGTTCGCAGGCCTGCCAGGATCGCCGCCGCCGGGGCGACGGCGCTCGCCGCCGCCGTGCTGTTGACCGCGTGCAACGACGACGCCGGGGCGGGTGCGCAGCCGGCGCCGACGGTGACCGTCACCGCGGCGGCGTCCGGGCAGCCGACGAGCGCCGGCAAGGTGACCGTCCCCGGGGCGACGCCGACCGGGCCGATGGTGACGCAGTCGGCCGGCGCGCGGTGCACGGCCGACGAACTCACGGCCACCGTCCAACTGCAGGAGGCCGGTTCGGCCATGGTGATGGTCACCAACAAGGGCGGCCGGAGCTGCACCCTGTTCGGTTACCCGGGCTACGGCGGGCTGCGGCCCGACAACAGCGCGGACACCCTGGCCGTCAAGCGGGAGCCGCACCCCGGGCCGCCGACAGCGATCACCCTGAAGCCGAAGACGACCGCCTTCGCCGGCCTCAAGTGGAGCTCCTGCGACAAGGCCGACCCGACCTGCCACGTGATCACCGGCCTGCAGCTCACCCCGCCGGACGAGACCAAGCAGCTGACCGCCGAGGTGCTCGGCCTCGACGGCAAGCCGGTCGTCCAACTGCCCGTCTCCGCCCAGGGCCTGACCACCGGCAGCCTGCAGCCCTCGAACCAGGGCGTGGTGTTCGCCGGGCCGTGACACGACGGAGCCCCGGGCCCTGACACGACGGAGCCCCCTGGCATGACACGACGGAGCCCCTGGGGCGGTCCGAACGGACCGCCCCAGGGGCTCCTGGCGTGCGTTCCGGGCTACTCGCTCTTGATGGCGCCCAGGATGTCCATCCTCGACGCCTTGAACGCGGGCCAGAGGGCGGCCAGCAGGCCGATCACGGCGGCCGCGAGCAGGAAGCCGGCGACCTGGACCGGCGGCACCACGGTGGTGATGCCCTTGAGGTCGTCCGCCAGCGTACGGACACCGGCCCACGCGACCAGGATGCCGAGGCCGATCCCGACCAGCCCGCCGAACAGCGCGATCAGCAAGGACTCCAGGCGGACCATGCGCCGGATGCCGAGCCGGTCCAGGCCGATCGCCCGCAGCATGCCGATCTCCCGGCGGCGCTCGAACACCGACATCGCCATGGTGTTGACGACACCGAGCACCGCGATGACCACGGACATGCCGAGCAGCCCGTACATCATGTTCAGGATCCCGTTGAGCAGCTGGCGGTTCTCCGCCTTGATGTCCTTCTCGCCCTTGACGGCGATCAGCGGGTTGCCGCCGGTGGCGTCGCGCACCGCCTGCTTCAGCTCCCCGGTCGGGCCGTTCGCACCCTTGACCAGGACCTTGTCCAGCCCGGAGCCGGGGAGGGCGTGCGCGCCGACGACGGCGTCGGGGGCGACGATTCCGGCCAGCACCGAGTTGGGCTCGATGACGGCGCCGACGGTCAGTGCGCCCTTGCTGCCGTCCGGGTAGGTGACGGCGAGGGTCTCGCCGACCCGGAAGCGGCTCTGCCCGGAGCTGCCCGCACTCACCATCAGCTTGCCCTGCTTGAGGGCGTCCGCGGAGCCCTCCTTGACCTTGACGGTGACCAGCCGGTCGATGGTGGTGGCGTCGACCGCCGTCAGCCAGTCGTTGTCCGAGCCGTCCGCGCCGGTCTCCACCGGGACGGTGCGCACGGCACTCGTCGCGGTGACGCCGGGCGCCTTGGCGATCTGCGTGGAGACCTCGGGGGAGAGCATGGAGAAGTTCTCCATGGTGACCGCGTAGTCGGCCTTGAGGTCGTTCGCGGCCGCGTCGTCCACGGCCTTGTTCACCGAGGCGCCGATCACGGTCAGCGAGGTGATCAGGGTGACGCCGATGGTGAGCGCCGAGGCCGTGGCGGCGGTGCGGCGCGGGTTGCGGATGGCGTTCTCCTGGGCCAGCTTGCCCGCAGTGCCGTAGACGGCGCGCAGCAGCGGGGCGAAGAGCGCGATCAGCGGCCGGGACAGCAGCGGGGTGAGGACGAACACGCCGATCAGCAGCGCGCCCGCGCCCAGGCCGACCAGCTTGACCTCCTTGCCGGACACGCCCGCCGCCAGCGCACCCGCGCCGGCCAGGGCGAAGAGCAGGCCGATGGTGTTGCGGATCACCAGGCTCTTCTGGGTGGCGGGCTGCTCGGCCGAGCTCATCGCCGCCACGGGGGCGATCCGGGAGGCACGGCGGGCGGGCAGCCAGGCGGCCAGGACCGTCACCAGCACGCCGACCGCGATCGCGGCGACCACCGTGCTCGGGGCGATGATCAGCGGGCCGTCCGGAAGGTTGGCGTCCATCGGGCCGTTGAGGAACGACTTGAGTCCGACGGCGATGCCGATGCCGGCCAGCAGACCGGCCACCGACGCCGTGAGGCCGACCAGGAACGCCTCGATCAGCACCGAGCGGGTGATCTGGCGGCGGGTCGCGCCGACGGCGCGCAGCAGGGCCAGTTCCTTGGTGCGCTGGGCGACCAGCATGGTGAAGGTGTTGGCGATGATGAAGATGCCGACGAACAGGGCGATGCCCGCGAAGGCCATCAGGAAGGTGCTCAGGAACTTGGTGCCCTGCTTGATCATCCGGTCCTGCTCGGCGGCGAGCTCACGGCCGGTCCTGGCCTCGATGTTGTCGCCCTGCGGGACGGCCTGCTTGACGGCGTCCAGCAGCGCGTTGTCGTCGGTGCCCGGCTTGGCCTTGACGTCCAGTTCGCCGAAGCGGCCCGGGCTCAGGTAGAGCTGCTGGGCGGTGGCGGTGTCGAAGGCGGCGAGCGAGCCGCCGGCCGTCACCCGCGGGTCGTTGGTGCGCAGGGTGCCGGTGAGCTTGAGCTCCATCACCGGGCCGTTGACGGCGACCCGGACGGTGTCGCCGACCTTGTAGCCGCCCTTGTCGGCGGTCTTGGCGTCGAGGGCGATCTCGGTGGCGTTCTTCGGGCCGCGGCCCTCGACCAGCGGGTAGCGCGGGTCGGTTCCGTCGGTGCCCGGCACGTAGTTGGTGCCGGTGGTGGAGAAGCCGTTGCCGATCAGCGCGCCCTTCTTGTCGGCGATGCCGGCGAAGCCGCTCACCACACCGCGCGCGTCGGCGACGCCGGGCAGCGCGGCGACCTTGGTGCGGGACTCCTCGGTGAGGGTCGGGCCGGTGGTGGCCCGGGTGCCGTGGTCGTAGGCGCGGAGGCCGGCCTCGTGGTCGCTGACCGTGACGGCGATGTCGGTGTAGCTCTTGGAGTTCTGGGTCCTGAGCGCGTTGCCGAGGGTGTCGGAGAAGACCAGCGTGCCGGCGACGAACGCGGTGCCGAGCATGACGGCCAGCGTCGTCATCAGCAGTCGGCCCTTGTGGGCCAGCACATTGCGCAATGCGGTGCGGAACATGAGGGGTTGTCAGTCCTGGGGTGCTCGTGGGGACGGGTGGCTTCGGGGCCTCGGGCTTCGGGACCTCGGGCTGTCGGGCCCTGGCTGGGTGTGGCTCTAGCTGGTGCGGCCCTTGGCGTCGAAGCGGCGCATGCGGTCCAGGACGGTGTCGGCGGTGGGTGCGTGGAGTTCGTCGACGATGCGGCCGTCGGCGAGGAAGACGACGCGGTCGGCGTAGGCGGCGGCGACGGGGTCGTGGGTGACCATGACGACGGTCTGGCCGAGTTCGCGCACGGAGTTGCGCAGGAAGGAGAGGATCTCGGCGCCGGAGCGGGAGTCGAGGTTGCCGGTGGGCTCGTCGGCGAAGATGATGTCGGGCTTGCCGGCGAGGGCGCGGGCGCAGGCGACGCGTTGCTGCTGGCCGCCGGAGAGCTGGGAGGGGCGGTGGCTGAGGCGGCCGGAGAGGCCGACGGTGTCGACGACGCGGTCGAGCCAGGCCTTGTCGGCCTTGCGGCCGGCGATGTCCATCGGCAGCGTGATGTTCTCCAGGGCGGTCAGTGTGGGCAGGAGGTTGAAGGCCTGGAAGATGAAGCCGATGTGGTCGCGGCGCAGCTGGGTGAGCTGCTTGTC